>JAKFEI010000246.1:0-9086 GCA_036675765.1 Nocardioides sp.
TGCCGCCGTGGTTGATCAGCACCGAGCCGTCCTTGTAGACGTGCACGAGCGCGCCGCCCTGGTTGAACGACGTGAAGTTGAAGGAGATGCCGAACTTCACCGGCGTGATCGCCAGACCCCGCCGGGAATCAGGGTTCTGGGCGTTGTGGCTCGCGATGTCGTCGCGCCGCTTGGTGAAGTCGCTGGTGTCGAGGACCTGCTGCCACGCCCGTTCGAGACGCGCCGCGTGCCGCACCGGCTGTCCGTACGGCGTCGGCTGCTCGTCGACGTAGAAGTTGCGCCGCCGCAGCTCGTGCGCCTCGATGCCAAGGGTGGGTGCCACTCGTCCCAGGATGTCCTCGATCACGAGCATCCCCTGCGGGCCACCGAAGCCGCGGAACGCGGTCTGCGAGGTCTTGTGGGTACGCGCGATCCGCCCATCCACTGCCAGATGAGGGATCCAGTAGGCGTTGTCGATGTGGCACAGCGCGCGCGAGAGCACGGGCTCGGACAGGTCCAGGCTCCAGCCACCGTCGGAGGTGAGCGTCGCAACGAGGGCCTGCAGGCGGCCGTCGTCGTCGAGGCCGACCTTCCACGACGCGTGGAAGCCGTGCCGCTTGCCGGACATCGTCATGTCCTGCTGGCGGGTGAGCCGCACCCGGACCGGGCGGCCGGTGAGCCGGGCACCGAGCGCCGCGATCGCCGCGAACCCGTGGGGCTGCATCTCCTTGCCGCCGAAGCCGCCGCCCATCCGGAGGCACTGCACCGTCACCTGGTGGCTCGCGAGTCCGAGCACGTGGGCGACGATCTCCTGCGTCTCGGTGGGGTGCTGGGTGCTGCACTGCACGAAGACCTGGCCGTCGTCGTCGATGCTCGCCAGCGACGCGTGGGTCTCGAGGTAGAAGTGCTCCTGCCCCGCGAACTCGATCTCGCCCTCGAACACGTGACTACTGGCGGCCAGTCCCACGCCGACGTCGCCGCGCTCCAGTCGCGGCCGCGCGCCCTGGAAGCTGTCCTGGGCGATCGCGTCGGTGACCTCGATGATCGACGGCAACGGCTCGTAGTCGACCTCGACGGCGAGCGCGCCGAGGCGCGCGCTCTCCAGGTCGTCGGCCAGCACCCACGCCACCGCGTGCCCGAAGAACATCACCTCGTCGGGGAACAACGGCTCGTCGTGCTTGGTGCCCGCGTCGTTGACGCCCGGCACGTCGGCGGCGGTCAGGACCCGCACGACCCCGGGGACGTCGAGGGCGGGGGCGACGTCCAGGCGGGTGATCCGGGCGTGCGCATGGGGCGCCTGGACGGGGTGGGCGTGCAGCAGCCCCGGGGTCCGCGCGGCGACGTCGTCCGTGTAGAGCGCGCGACCGGTGACGTGCAGCGCAGCGGCTTCGTGGGGAATCGGCCGGCCGATCATCGTTCCTCCCGCTGGTTGAGGTGCGAGCGCCAGCGAGCCTCGAAACCAAGAAGTGACTGCCCCAGCATCGCCTTGCGGTACGCCGCACTGGCCCGATGGTCGTCGAGTGGCGTCCCTTCGCCGGACAGCACCTCCGCCGCCGCCTGCACCGTGGCGGCCGACCAGGGCTGACCGACCAGAGCGGCCTCGGTCGCCGTGGCCCGGATGGGCGTCGCCGCCACGCCACCCAGTCCGATCGCAGCACGGGCCACCACGCCGTCCAGCACCTCGATCGCGAAGGCGACCGCGACCGACGAGATGTCGTCGAACCGCCGCTTCGCGATCTTGTGGAACGCGGTGGACGGCGCGAGGGGCAGGGGGATCCGGACCCGGCCGATCAGTTCGTCATCCCGACGCACGGTCGTGCGGTAGCCGGTGAAGTAGTCCGCCAGGGCCACGACCCGCTCCCCTGCGCGGGAGACCAGCACGACCTCTGCGGACAGCGCCAGCAACGCCGGCGGCAGGTCACCGATGGGCGAGCCCGTGCCGAGGTTGCCGCCGATCGTCGCGCCGTTGCGGATCAGCCGTGACGCGAACTGCGGGAACACCGCGTCCAGCAAGGGGATCCGGCCACCGAGCTGCCTCTCGACCTCCGACAGCGACAGGGCCGCGCCGATCTCCACGACGTCATCCCGTTCCTCGAGAACGCGCAGCTCGTCCAGCTGGTCGATCGCCACCAGGAGCGCCGGACGCGCGCCCCGCAGGTTGGCCTCGACCCCGAGGTCGGTCGACCCCGCCAGGGCCACCGCACCCGGTTCACCGAGCGCGGCCAGTGCCTCGTCGAGGGAGCCGGGGCGCACCCACCCGGGCGTACGGCGCGCGGGCGCCGCGGGAGTCGGCTCCGTCGTACGCGTGAGAAAGCGGTCGCCCTCGACCGGATGGCCCAGCGCCTCGGCGGCGTCGACGATCGGGCGATAGCCGGTGCACCGGCACAGGTTGCCGGACAGTGCGTGGTGGTCGAACTCCACCCGCCCGGGCCGGTAGTACTCCGCCGCCATGCTGCAGACGAAGCCCGGCGTGCAGTAACCGCACTGGGAACCGCCGCGACCGGCGAGCTCGCACTGCACCGGGTGCAACGCGTCGGGCGTACCCAGTCCTTCCGAAGTCAGCACCTCCTGGTCGGCCAGGGCGGCCGCCGGGATCAGGCAGGCGTTGACGGCCGTCCACTCCGTCGGCGCGTCCACGCCCGGGCGGGCGATCAGGACGGCGCACGCACCGCACTCGCCCTCCGCACAGCCCTCCTTTGCCCCGGTCAACCCGATGCCGCGCAGCCAGTCGAGGGCGTTGAGCGCCGGGCCGGCAGCAGCGAGCGACCGGACGGTCCCGTTGACGGTGACGGGAGCCTGCGGCAGATTGGCGGCCGGGTCGGTGCTCATCACCCCCACCGTAGGCCCGCTCCCCATGCCTTCGGGTCCACTCAGCGGCGAGAGGGAACGAATTAACCGTCCCGAAACCCACGGCGACAGCACTGAAACGCTGCGCTCATAGCGTCACTGATCAGCAACTGCCGTTGCATCTCGGACCGGTCCCGAAGCCAGCCCACGCAGGAGAACACATGACCCACCCGTCCCCTCGCCCGCCCGCGCGCCGGCGCTTCCGGATCATGGCGGCCACGATGGTGGCCGCCGTCGGCATGCTGGGCCTCACGGCCTGCGGCAGTGACGATGCCGACGAAGGCAGCGGCCACGGCGAGATCAGCGTCCAGTACTCGTGGATCAAGAACGAGGAGTTCGCCGGCGAGTTCTACGCCTACGACAAGGGCTACTACGACGACGCCGGCTTCAGCGCCGTCAACGGCATCTCGGGTCCCGACACCGGTGTGGCGAAGCTGCTGAGCGGCACCGTGCAGGTGGCGCTGAGCGACGCCGCATCGATCGGAGCCGCGATCGCCAACGAGGACGCCCCGCTGAAGATCATCGGTGCGACCTTCCAGAAGAACCCGTTCACGATCCTGTCCCTCAAGGACGGCGGTGACATCAAGACGCCCGCCGACCTCAAGGGCAAGAAGATCGGTGTCCAGGACTCCAACGCGAGCGTGTTCGAGGCAATCCTCAACGCCAACGGCATCTCGAAGGACGAGGTCGAGGTCGTGCCCGTCGACTTCGACCCGACGCCCCTCATGGAGGGCAAGGTCGACGGGTTCATGGCCTACCTGACCAACGAGGCGATCACCGTCGAGCTCGCGGGCCACGAGGTGACCAACCTGCCGTACGCCGACAACGGGGTGCCGTACGTCGCGGAGACCTTCAGCGTCACCGACCAGTACCTCGCCGAGAACAAGGAGCTCCTCAAGGACTTCCTGATCGCCGAGATCAAGGGCTGGACCGACGTCTTCAAGAACCCGACCGCCGACACCGTCAGCGTGATCACCGAGTTCTACAACAAGGCAGCCTCCGACAACGCCGAGGGCCTCGAGGCCGTGTTCGGCGCCCTCGACCCGAAGAAGACCGGCCTCGGGCTGGATGCGCAGAAGCTGCTGATCTCGACCCCGGACACCGAGGCGAACGGGCTGTTCACCATCACCGACGAGCTCAAGGCGCAGACCGTCGAGTCGCTCGCGGCGGCCGGCTGGAAGGTCAGTGTCGAGGACCTCTTCGACACGACGATCATCGACGAGATCTACGAGGAGAACCCGGACCTCAAGGGATACCTTCCGTAACCCATGGATCTCGAAGCAATCGCCGATGCCGGTGCCCCGCGCCCCCAGGCGCCGGGCACCGGCATCCAGGTGACCGGACTCAGCAAGACGTTCAAGGCCGGCCGCGGCCGCACGGTCAACGCGCTCGCGGACGCCGACCTCCACACCGACGTCGGCTCGTTCCTCGCCCTGCTCGGCCCGTCCGGCTGCGGGAAGTCGACGATCCTGCGGATCCTCGCCGACCTGGAGCAGCCGAGCGCCGGCACGGCACTGGTGGACGGGAAGACGCCGGCCGAACTGCGCCGCGGCAGTGAACTGGGCATCGCCTTCCAGGACCACGCGTTGTTGCCGTGGCGCAGCGTCACCAAGAACATCCGGCTGCCCTACGAGGTCGCCGGACGCAGCGTCGACACGGCGTACATCGAGGAACTGATCGACCTCGTCGGTTTGCGTGGCTTCGAGAAGAGCCTGCCGGCGCAGTTGTCGGGCGGCATGCGCCAGCGGGTGTCGATCGCCCGCGCCCTCGCCCTCAAGCCGTCGGTCCTGCTGCTCGACGAGCCCTTCGGCGCACTGGACGACATGACCCGCCAGAACCTCAACCTCGAACTGCTGCGGATCTGGACCGAGAAGCCGGCCACCACGCTGCTCGTCACCCACGGCATCTCGGAGGCGATCTTCCTGTCCGACCAGGTGGCGGTGATGTCGCCACGGCCCGGCCGGATCAAGGCGATCATCGACGTCGACCTCCCCCGGCCACGCACCCCCGAGATGATGCGGACCCCCGAGTTCCACGCCCTCGTCGACAAGGCCTCGGAGATCCTGTTCGGGGCCGACGGGCGCGCGGACGCCGAGTCATGAGCGCATCATGAGGTGGTCGTGATCCGGATCCCCGGCTGGATGGCGACGATCCTCGGCTGTGTCGGGCTGGTCGCGGGCTGGTGGCTGTTCTCGGTCCTCGCCTTCCGTCCGGATCCCGGGACCACCTACGACCCGGTTCCCTCGCCCCTGGCGGTCTTCCGCCAGATCGTCGATGACGGCTTCTCCGCCTACTGGGACTTCTTCTCGGTCACCATCCACGAGGCCGCCATCGGTTTCCTGTGGGGCAACGGCCTCGCACTGCTGCTGGCGGCCACGGTGTTGCTGGTGCCGCGGATCGAACCGGTGGTGGTCCAGATCGCCGTCGTGACCTACTGCCTGCCGATCGTCGCGGTCGGCGGCATCGCGATCGTCGCGCTCGGCGGAGCGACGGCGCCGGGCGATCCGTCGAAGACGGCGATCTTCCTGGCGGCGCTCTCGGTCTTCTTCACCACCGTGGTCGGCGCGCTGCTCGGGTTCAAGGCGGCCGACCAGGCCAGCCTCGACGTCGTCCGCGTCTTCGGGGGCGGACGCCTCCGCCAGCTCCTCAAGGTCCGCCTGCTCTCCGCCCTGCCAGCCATCCTCAACGCGCTCCAGGTCGCCGTACCGACCTCCCTGCTGGGCGCCGTCCTCGGTGAGTACCTCGGCGCCACGGACCGCAGCGTCGGCATCACCCTCATCCGGCTCCAGGGCTCCCTCGACTCGGTCCGGGTGTGGGCCGTGTTCCTGCTGTGTGCACTCGTCGCCCTCATCGGATACGCCGCGTTCGGGCTGGTCGCGCGGCTGATCACCCCCTGGGTGGCAGGACGGAGCGCCGGATGACCCGCGCCATCGGCCGCTCGCTGGTCAACGCCCTGGCCACGCTGCTCATCGTGCTCGCGCTGTGGCAGGCCGTGGTCAGCTTCGCCGGCGTCTCGCCGTACGTCGCCAAGGGCCCGCTCGACGTCTTCCGGTTCCTGTTCGTGGACGAGGCCGGTGCCGCGCCCGGTCGGCTGGCTGCCGATCACCGCGCGTCGATGCAGCCGCTGATGGTCCAGACCCTGAAGGACTCCGCGCTGGGCTTCGTCGTGGGCCTGTCGATCGCCGTCGTGCTGGCCGTCGGCTTCTCCCTGTCGAAGGTCGTCGAGGCCAGCGTGATGCCGCTGGCGCTGCTGCTGCGCAGCGTTCCGCTGGTGTCGATCTCGCCCGTCATCATCCTGATCACCGGCCGCGGCTCGACCGCCTCGGTGGCGACCATCGGCAGCATCGTGGTGCTGTTCCCCGCGCTCGCATCCGCCCTGTTCGGACTCAGCCGTGCCAGCCGCGAGAGCCTCGACCTCGTCCATGTGTACGGCGGCGGGAACCTCACCGCGCTGCGCAAGGTCTCGATCCCGGGGGCGCTGCCCTCCCTGTTCGCCGCGGCGAGGGTCTCCGTCCCGGGAGCGGTGACGGGAGCGCTGCTCGCCGAGTGGCTCTCGACCGGCCAGGGCATCGGCGGTTCGATCCAGAAGTTCAATGCCGCTGCGAAGTTCGACGACCTGTGGGCCTCGGTAGCGATCATCACCGCGATCACCCTGGTGCTCTACAACCTCGTGCAACTGCTGGAGAACGTCGTGCTGGCCCGGATGGGGATGAGCCAGCAGCAGGCCTGACGGCGTTACGGCACCACGGGCAGGCTCAGCGTCTGGGTCGACCCGGACGCGATGCTCACCGGTGCGGCCACCACTCCACCGCGGTAGTTGATCGAACCGCCAGCCACGACCAGGCGGACCTGGTGCCCGGCCGCGAACTGGTGCACGATCGCCGGCAGCGTCACCGTGAACGGCTGGTTCACGTCCGGCACCCGCACCGGAGCCTCGAGGCCGTTGATCATCGTCGCGGTGCCGTCAGGCGCGACGTCGACGACCTTGACGAACAGCACGAGCTGACCGATCGGGCCGAGTGCCTGGGTCAGAGCTGCCGTCGGCGCCCCGACCTTCACGGTGACCTTCGGCGAGCCCGCAACCCGCAACGGGGCGGTCAGGGTCGGCGTGGACCAGGCGGCGTACGTGCCGGGCAGGTCCTTGACCGCAGAGCCGATGGGTCCGAGCACGCTGCCGAAGACGTCCATCTCGTCCAGGCGCGTGGGCAGCCCGGCGGCGGTGGTGAGGAAGGACTTGCTGCCGGCAGCCGAAGGCGTCGTCCCGGTCACCAGGTCGCCGGCACCCGAGAGTCGCCAGGTGCGCGTCGTCCCGACGGGGAAGGAAGTCGCCGTCGCGTAGGCAGGGGCGGCGTTGCCGGAATAGGGGACCCAGTCGCGGAAGTACGCGAACTCGGGCCCGGTGCTCACCGACAGGCCCTTGAGGTGCCGCTCGAACCAGCCGATGACCCGACCCGAGGTGTACCCCTGCGACGGGTCCGTCCAGTTCACCTCTCCGGGGGCGGAGTCACCGGAGTGTCCGCCCTGCTGCCAGATCATCTTCGTTTCCGTGCCCTGCGCCTGCAGCGCGCGATAGGTGGCGGTGGCTTCGTTGAGGTTGAAGAGCGTGTCCCGTTCGCCCTGCACGAGCAGGGTGGGCACCTTCACCTTCGCGATGTACGACGCCACGGACGCGTGGCGCAGAGAGGCGACGTCGCTCGGCTGCAGGAAGCCGGTGATCCCGGCCGTCAGCAATGCAGGACAGACGAAGTCAGCGAAGTTGGGACACGGCAGGTCCGGCGGGATCTGCTGGTTCTGCAACTCACCGGTCACGCCGACGACGGCGAACCCGAGTGCCCACATCAGCTTGGCGGCGCCCGGCACCGAGGTGGAGACCCCCTTCGTCTGCGCGGTGCTGTTCGGCCCGAGGCTGTAGCTGAGGTCGTTCCAGGTGACGAACGGGACCAGGGCGTCGACGCGGGCGTCCACCGACGCCACCGCGAACTGGACCCCACCACCGTAGGAGCCCCCGAAGGTCCCCACCCGCGGGTCGTTGCTCCGCGCAACACCGTTGTGGTCACGGGCGTCCCGCTTCACGACGGTCAGCGCCGGCGCCGGCTTCGTGTGTGCGGCATCGAGGAAGGCGATCCCGCCCGACCCGCCCAGGTAGCTGACCAGCTGGCTCGCTGCCTTGCCGTCGTAGTCCGGGTCGTCGAGGGTGATCTTGCAGCTCGACCCGCCGAAACCGAGCCCGGAGTACGCCAGCACCACGTAGCCGCGCTTGGCGAAGGCAGCCGCCGGGGTGGACTGGTCGTCCTTCGAGCCACCGAAACCGTTCGTGGTGAGCACCGCCGGCATTCGGTTGGTGGCACTGGCGGCAGTGGGGACATAGAGGTCACCGACGATGTCGCAGACCTGGTTGTTCGCCGGTCCGACGACCACCTTGAAGTACAAGGTGGTCTTCACGAAGGGCGTCGCGGCCGCCGCCGGGCCGCCGGCGACTCCCGAGGCAAGCGGTGCCAGGACCGCGAGCAGGACGAGCGTGGCCAGGCTGCTGAGGGTGCGCTTCACGCAAGTAGAACGAGTTACATGTGACGCCCGTTACGCCGACCGGGACGGCTCAGTGGTTGTTGGTGGTGACCAGCGCGGCGCCGAGGCCGACCATCATCACGCCACCCGCAGCACCCAGCGTGTCGAGGCGCTCGGGCTTGCGCGCGAACCAGTCGCGGGCACGACTCGCGGCCAGCGCCCAGCAGGTGTCGGAGGCGACGGCCATCACACCGAACAACACGCCGAGGAGCACCAGTTGGGGTGCGGCCGCCGCCGAGGAGTCGATGAACTGCGGCAGGAAGGCCACGAAGAACACGATGGTCTTCGGGTTCGTCGCGCCCACGACGAAGCCGGTGCGCACCGACTTGAGGTCACCGGCCGGAGTGCCGCCGCCCTCGCCGGCGTGCGCGAGCGCGGCCCGCGCGTCGGCACGGTGCCGGATCGCCTGGACGCCGAGGTAGATGACGTACGCCGCACCCACGAGCTTGATGATCGTGAAGGCGGTGGCCGAGGCAGCCACGACCGCGCCCAGTCCGAGCGCGACGAGGATGACCTGCGCCACCAGGCCGAGGGCGTTGCCCACGACCGAGAGCAGCGCGTCGCGACGGCCGACGGTCAGGGCCCGGCCGATCGTGAACAACAGGCTCGGTCCCGGCACCTGGATGAACAGGATCGACGCGATCGCGAAGGCAGCGAGCTGGCTGGACGAGGGCATGAGCAAGTATCCGTCACGC
>JAKFEI010000245.1:0-9084 GCA_036675765.1 Nocardioides sp.
CCCACCAGCGCCCAGCCCAGCAGGCTGATCAGCGCGGTGGGCCGCAGGTTGCCGCTGTCGGACTCCGGGTCCACGCCCTAGGTCACTCGAACTCAAGGACCAGGTCAGCGCGCTGCTTCAGGCCGCTCGCGTCCACCTTGGCCAGCAGCTCCGAGACCGGGCCCAGGCCCGGGAACTCGGCGTCGGACTCGAGGTCGCTCCACGGCTGCAGCACGAAGGCGCGCTCGTGTGCCTGCGGGTGCGGCAGGCGGAGGGCATCGGTCTCGCTGCGGCGGTCGCCGACGGCGATCAGGTCGACGTCGAGGGTCCGCGGAGCGTTCTTGACGTCGCTGCGCATGCGGTCGTAGGCGTCCTCGATGGCGAGCGCGCGGTCCAGCAGGCGGTGCGCCGACAGCGTGGTGTCGATCAGGACCACCGCGTTGAGGAAGGTCGCCGAGTCCGGGGGGCAGTCGACCGGTTCGCTCTCGTAGACCGGCGAGACGCCGGTGACCCAGACGTTGGGGGTGTCGGCGAGCGCGTCGACTGCACCTTGCAGGTTCGCGAACCGTTCACCGAGATTCGAGCCGAGGCCGATCACCACCCGACGAATGGGTCGCATCTCCCCCGTCAGGGTGTCTGCATCGATGATGTTCGGGTTGGGGGTCTCGGTCATGCTGGGCCCTCTGCCTTTCCGGTTCGGTCTCCCGCTGCAGGCGTCTCACGACGACGGGTGACGGTGAGCTGTACGTCGGCGAACGTCGCCTGGATCGGCGCATCCGGCTTGTGCACGGTCACACGCGCCCATTCAACACGACGGTCCAACAGACACACATCGGCAATCCGCTGCACGAGGGTCTCGATCAGGTCGACCGGGTCCCTCGTCACTTCCGCTACTACCTGGTCCACGAGGCTTCCGTAGTCCACGGTGTCGCGCAAGTCGTCCGATGCGGCCGCTGGTCGGGTGTCGATGCCGAGAACGAGGTCGAACCTGAAGACCTGCCCGTCTCGCCGCTCGTGGTCGAAGACGCCGTGATGTGCGAAGCACTCGATGCCGAGGATGCTCAGTTCATCCAGAGGACCATCCGTCACGCGCGTTCCTTCCCGGTCGCTGCCCGATCAGCGTTCTGAGTGCCCCACTGTGCCGCAACGGCAAGGGCGTCACGGTGGGCGCGCACATCGTGGACCCGCAGGCACCAGACCGGGGTCCCGGCGACGCCGGCCGCCAGCAGCGCGGACACCGCGACGCCGGCCGCCTCCCGCTCGGCCACCGGCCGCGGCTCACCGTCGGGATCCTCGAGCAACCGTCCCAGGAACGTCTTGCGGCTCGCGCCGACCAGCAGCGGGAACCCGAGGCCGGCCAGCACGTCCAGCCGACGGAGCAGTTCCCAGTTGTGGTGGGCGTGCTTCGCGAACCCCAGGCCGGGGTCGAGCACGATCCGGTCGTCGGCGACGCCGGCTGCACGGATCGCCGCCACCCGATCGGCCAGTTCGGCGCGCACCGCCTCGACGACACCGCCCTCGTAGTCGGCCAGCTGCTGCATGCGGTCGCTGTGGGCACGCCAGTGCATCGCGACGTAGGTGACGCCCGTGCGGGCGACCACGTCGAGGATCGCGGGGTCGGCCAGGCCGCCGGAGACGTCGTTGACGATCCGGGCACCCGCCTCGACCGCCCGCGCCGCGACCTCGGACCGCATCGTGTCGACCGACACCACGGCCCCCTGGGCGGCGAGTGCCTCGATCACGGGTACGACGCGGTCGAGCTCCTCGGCGAGCAGGGGTCGGGTGGCACCCGGCCGGGTCGACTCGCCTCCCACGTCGAGGATGTCCGCGCCATCTGCCAGCAGCTGCAGTCCGTGCGCGACCGCACGCTGCGGGTCGTCGTACCGACCACCGTCGGAGAAGGAGTCGGGCGTGACGTTGACGACGCCCATCACCAACGGTGCCGGTGAAGGGGAGAAGATGGTCACGGAAGGACAGTAGTGACTACGAGAAGCGCGCTTCCAAGGAGAGTTCCATGTCACGGATGAGGGCCATCGCGGTCAAGAACGTCAAGCCACTGGTCAGCGACCAGGTCTGGCAGCGGTTGAGGTCCACCAGGGGACATCAACCGGACCCCCGGAGTTCGACGACCAGCGGCGCGCAGACAACTGCGCAGCGGCCGCCGTGGCACACCATGAGCCTCACCGAGATCGGGCAGCACTTCGGCACCGACAAGGCCGGCCCGGGACATCACTACACCCAGCACTACGAGCGCCATTTCCAGCACCTGCGAGACGAGGAGTTCACCCTGCTGGAGATCGGCATCGGCGGTTACGCCCGCGAGGGCAAGGGCGGCAGGTCACTGAGGATGTGGAAGAACTACTTCCGCCGAGCCCAGATCGTCGGTCTGGACATCGAGGACAAGTCGTTCGTGGACCGTCCCCGCATCACCACCTACGAGGGCTCGCAGGTCGACGAGCAGGTGCTGCACCAGATCGTGGAGGAGCAAGGTCGTCCGCAGGTCATCATCGACGACGGCAGCCACCGGCCCGAACACATCCGGGAGACGTTCCGCCTGCTGTTCCCACTCCTCGCCGACGACGGCCTCTACGCCATCGAGGACACCCAGACGTCCTACTGGGCAAGTTGGGGCGGCAACCCCGACCGGAATGCTCCTGACACGACGATGGCGCTGGTGAAGGACCTCATCGACGGGCTCAACTTCGAGGAGTTCCCCCCTTCGGACTACGAGCCGACCTACAGCGACCGGCACGTCATCGCCGTGCACGCCTACCACAATCTCGTGATCATCGAGAAGGGGCTCAACGACGAGGGCAGCAACCGCGGGCCCGAGCGTCGACGCTGAGCACCGCGCCGGAGCAGCGCGCCTGGATGGCACAGCGAGTCAGTACGGTGGACTGGTGAATGCAACCGTCAAGGACACCGCGCAGGTCGCGGACTCGGCCCGGCTGGGCGATGGCACCACGGTCTGGGAGCTCGCCCAGATCCGCGAGGACGCGACGCTCGGCGAGAGCTGCGTGATCGGACGCGGCGCCTACGTCGGCACCGGCGTCACGATGGGCGATCGCTGCAAGCTGCAGAACTACGCGCTCGTCTACGAGCCCGCAACGCTCGGCGACGGGGTCTTCATCGGTCCGGCCGCCGTACTGACCAACGACCAGTACCCCCGCTCGGTCTCCCCGGACGGCGACCTGAAGCGCGCCCACGACTGGGAAGCGGTCGGTGTCGAGATCGGCGACGGCGCCTCCATCGGCGCGCGCGCCGTGTGCGTCGCACCCCTGAAGGTGGGCGCCTGGGCGCTGGTCGCCGCCGGGGCCGTGGTCACCCGCGACGTCCCCGACTTCGCCCTGGTGGCCGGCGTCCCGGCCCGCCGGATCGGCTGGGTCGGCCGCGCCGGCGTACGCCTGTCCGAGTCAGCGCCGGGCGAGTGGACCTGTCCCGAGACCAGCGACGTCTACGACGAGAAGGACGGCGTCCTCAGCCGCCGATGACGACGCGGCGGACGCCCTCGACGTTCCACGCGGCGGCGTCCGTCGCACGGCGACCGTCCACGAGGACGGTGACGCCGGGCAGGTCGGCCGGGGTGAGCGCCTTGTACTCCGGGTGGTCGGCCTGCACGATCGCGGCGGTGACCGGCTCGCCCCGGTGGGCGGGCAGGCCGAGCGCCTCGAGCTCGGCGTCGGTGTACATCGGGTCGGACACGAACGGCACCGCGCCGCGGGCCTTCAGGCCCTCGACGAGCGGGAAGACGCCGGAGAACGCCGTCTCCTTCACCGCGCCGCGGTAGGCCGCACCGAGCACCAGCACGGAAAGACCCGTGAGGTCGCCGTGCGCCGCCGCCAACAGGTCGAGGGCGTACGACGGCATGCCGGCGTTCGCCTCGCGGGCGGCCGTCACGACGGTGGCCGCGGGGTCGTTCCACAGGTAGAGCCGCGGGTAGATCGGGATGCAGTGCCCACCCACGGCGATGCCGGGGCGGTGGATGTGGCTGTAGGGCTGCGAGTTGGACGCGTCGATCACCTTGAGCACGTCGACGTCGATCTGGTCGGCGTACCGGGCGAACTGGTTGGCCAGGCCGATGTTCACGTCGCGGTAGGTCGTCTCGGCGAGCTTCGCGAACTCCGAGGCCTCCGACGAGCCGAGGTCCCACACGCCGTTGGGCTCGGCCAGGTCGGGACGGTCGTCGAAGTCGAGGACGGCGCGGTAGAAGTCCATGGCCGCGTCGGCCGAGGCCTGGTTGATGCCACCGATGAGCTTGGGGTACTTGCGGAGGTCCTCGAACACCCGGCCGGTGAGCACGCGCTCAGGGCTGAACACCAGGTGGAAGTCCTCGCCGGCCTTGAGCCCGGAGAGCTCCTCGAGCTTGGGGCCGAAGCGGTTGCGGGTGGTGCCGATCGGCAGCGTCGTCTCGTAGCTGACCAGGGTGCCCGGCTTCAGGCCGCGGCCCACGGCCTCGGTCGCCGCGTCCATCCACGCCCAGCTCGGCGTGCCGTCCGCCGCCACGAACAGGGGTACGACGATGACGACTGCCTGCGCTGCGGCGACCGCGGCGGTGGTGTCGGTGGTGGCCGACAGCAGTCCGGCGTCGACGGCCTCGCGGAGCTTCTCGGCGAGGTGGGCCTCGCCGGGGAACGGCTCCTCGCCCCGATTCACCAGGTCGACTGCATGCTGGTCGACGTCGGCACCGACGACGCGGTGCCCCTTGCTGGCGAACTGCACCGCCAGGGGAAGCCCGATCTTGCCGAGCGCGACCACACAGATGTCCACGTTTCCTGCTCTCCTCATTTGCTTCCGAGCCGACCGAGTTCGCGGCGCAGCCGTCCGGCTGCCCGGCGGGCGAGTGTCCGTGGGACAGCCACGTCGACCAGGACCCGATCCCCGGTCGATGATGTCACCCTGACGGCGACCTTTCGCGATCGGGTGGCCACCTCGGAGGCAGCGCTCACGGGCACCCGGATGGGTCGATCGATGATCCGGTCGCCGGTCTCGATCCGGAGGCGGAGTCCGGCCCGACTCCCACCGTGCTCGATGAACGGCATCAGGTCGACCTCCGCCCGGACGGCTCCGTCGGCGCTGATGGTCACCGCGCCGCTGGCCAGCACCGGGGGCGCCTCGGCCAACGGCAGGTCGAGGGCCGCGTGGGGTTCGCCGGCGTCGTCAAGGGGGCTGAGCGTCACGCGCGCGTGCTTCGCCGACCTCGGGTCGAGGGTGGTCGTCGAGCCGGTCACGACGATCGTGTGGCCGTCGAGGCGCACCGCGGCTTCCGTCTCGATGCTCTTCGTCCACGGCGTGATCGCGCCCTGCGGGATCGCGAACAGGTCATCGGGAAGCCCGTCACGGAAACCGGGCAGCATCCGGAACGCTCCCGCGGCATCGACCAGCAGCATCCCGGTGGGCGGCGACTCGTCCGAGGCCGCGCGCACGGCAGCGAGGTCGCCCGCCATCACGTGGTGCCAGCGGATCCGGCGCGGCACGATCAGCCGTCGTCGTACGCCGTCGGTGAGGTAGCGCTCGGCCAGGACCGCCAGGGCAGCGACGAGGCCGGCTCCGTCCTCGTCCGAGAGCTGGGGCAGGTCGCGGGTGATGAGCTTGTCGAACTCCCACGAGAAGTGTCGGACGAGCAGCGCGTCGCGGTCGTCGCCCTCGGGCTCGATCTCGCAGAGGTGCTCGACCACGGCCGTCAGGTCGGCCAGTCGCGTCGGCCAGTCGATCTTGTAGCTGATGTTGCTGTCGTCGCTGCGCTTGACGGCGAAGTAGGACGTCGGCCGGCCCAGGACGCCGATCCGCCGGGCGGCCCGCAGCGCCGCGAGCGTGAAGGGCTGGTCGCTGCCGACGCGGAGGTCGAGGGGGTAGCGGATCCCGTGCTCGACGACGAGGTCGCGGCGATACAGCTTCGTGTTCGACAACGAGTACGGAAGCAACGTGCCGGGATAGACGAGGTCCGGGTGCTCGCTCCGGAACAGCCGCTGGTCGACGTTGCGGCCGTTGACTCCCTCGGAGACCGGCACCACGACATCTGCCTGCCACTCGTCGGCACGCTGCACCAGACGCTCCAGCGCATCGAGCGCGAGATAGTCGTCGGAACCGAGGAAGAACACGTACCGGCCCGTCGCGTGCTCGAGACCGACGTTGCACGGTCCGGCCGGGCCGCCCGAGTTGTCCTGGTGGAACACCCGGAACACCTCGGGGTACGACGCCGCGTACTTCTCGAGCAGTTCTCCGCTGCCGTCCGTCGACCCGTCGTCGACCGCCACGACCTCGAGCCGCTCGTGGCCGATGGTCTGGCCGACCAGCGAGTCCAGGCAGGCGCTCAGGTAGTCGACGGTGTTGTAGACCGGAATGATGACGGTGACGTCGACAACGGGCGTGTGCATCTGCCTGTGTCCGGCCTACAGCCGGACGACTCCGCCGTCCGTCGACGACGCGAGGATCCCGGCGGCAACCTCGACGGTGCGCATGCCCTGGGCGAGCGTCACGATGTCGGCGTCCTTGCCGAGCACGGCGTCGCGGAACTGCTCGTGCTCCCGCAGCAGCGGCTCCCGCTTCGGGATCGCGAACCGTGTCACGTCACCCTCGACGACGCCGCGGAAGGCGCTGACGGCCTCCCACTCGGTCGGCACGGCACCGTTGGCGTAGAAGGTCAGGTCGGCGGTCAGGGTGTCGGCGACGAACGCGCCGCGCTCCCCGGTGACCACCGTGGACCGCTCCTTGAGCGGGCTCAGCCAGTTGACGAGGTGGTTGACCACGGCGCCGCCGTCGAGCTCACCAACGACCACGATCAGGTCCTCGTGCTCGCGACCGCTGCGGCGGGCAGCCCGCGCGGACACGGAGACGTAGTTCTGTCCGGTGACCCAGGCGGTGAGGTCGATGTCGTGGGTCGCGAGGTCCTTGACCACGCCGACATCGGCGATCCGGCCGGGGAACGGGCCCTGTCGACGGGTGACGACCTGGTAGATCTCGCCGAGGTCGCCGGCCGCGAGGCGGGTGCGCAGGCTCTGCAGGGCGGGGTTGTAGCGCTCGATGTGGCCGACGCCGCCCACCAGGCCCTTCTCCGCGAAGGCGTCGACCAGGCGCTTGGCCCCGTCGACCGATGGCGCGAGCGGCTTCTCGATCAGGGCGTGAATGCCGGCTGCTGCGAGCTTGAGTCCGATCTCCTCGTGGGTGCCGGTCGGAGCCGCCACCACGACGTAGTCGGGCTTGAGCGCGATCAGGGCGTCGACGTCGGGGACGATCGGCGCTCCGTGCGAGACGCGCTGGTCGGTGACGACCGCGTCGGCGGCACCGACGAACTCGACGTCGTCGAGGATCGACAGGATGCGTGCGTGGTTGCGCCCCATGGCGCCCAGGCCCACCAGACCGGCCTTCAGCGTCATGCGTTGACCGCCGCGATGATGCGGTCGAGCTCTTCGGCGGTGAGGGTCGGGAACACCGGCAGCGACAGCGCTTCCAGCGCCGCCTTCTCGGTCTCCGGGAGCTCCCAGCGCGGGTCCGGCACACCGGCCTCGCTGAGGAACGGCTTCAGGCGGTGCACCGGCGTCGGGTAGTAGGTCGCGCTGCCGATGCCCTGCTCGGTGAGCCGCGCCTGGAGCGCGTCGCGCTCGGCAGAGCGGACGGTGTACTGGTGGTACGAGTGCAGGTAGCCCTCGGGCACGACCGGCGTGGCAGCGGCTGTGATCCCGGCCGTCAGCGTGGCGGCGTTGGCCCGACGCTGGTCCGTCCAGCCGGCCAGGCGGCGGAGCTGGTTGCGTCCGACCGCAGCGGCGACATCGGTCATCCGCGTGTTGGTGCCGACGACCTCGTTGGCGTAGCGCTGCTCCATGCCCTGGTTGCGCAGCAGGCGCAGCTGGCGCGCGAGCTCGGCGTCGGCCGTGGTGATCATGCCGCCCTCGAGGGAGTGCATGTTCTTGGTCGGGTAGAAGCTGAAGCAGCCGGCGGTGCCGAGGGAACCGACCGGGCGCCCGTCGATCGCCGCGAGGTGGGCCTGCGCGGCGTCCTCGACGACGGCCAGCTTGTGGCGCTCCGCGATCGCGTTGAGGGCCGTCATGTCAGCAGGCAGGCCGTAGAGGTGGACCGGCATGATCGCGACGGTCTTCGGCCCCACGAGCGCCTCGACGGCGGCCGGGTCGATGTTGAAGGTGTCGGCCTGGATGTCCGCGAAGACCGGGGTCGCACCGACGAGCCGGATCGCGTTGGCCGTCGCGGCGAACGTGAAGGACGGGCAGATCACCTCGTCGCCCGGGCCGAAACCGAGGGCGAGCAGCGTGAGGTGCAGTGCCGACGTTCCGCTGTTGACGGCCACGCAGTGGCGTCCGTCGACGACGGCAGAGAACTCCTCCTCGAACGCCTTCACCTGCGGGCCCTGGACCACCATGCCGGAGCGCATGACGTCGACAACGGCCTGGATGTCGGACTCGTCGATCACCGGCCGGGCGGCCGGGATGTTCTGAATCGCGGAGTCGGTCATTCTTGTCCTCTCGTCGTACTGCTTGCAGGCTCGCGCCAACGCACCCGACCTAATCATGCCGGGCGCGTGTCAGGGAAACGACGCGGCGCTGTTCACTTCCCGAACAGGGCCGCGTCGAAGGCCGGCCCCGTCGCGGCCACGTCCCATTGGTCCGCCGCGCGGCGGGCCGCCGCGGACTCGGCCTGCCACTGCTCGGCGGTCTCCGTCGTCGCCAGCACCCGGGCGACGGCCTCCTCGACGGAGCCCACCACCCACGGCGTGGGGTAGAAGGTGCGTGCCCCGTGCTCGCTGTGGGCGAAGAACGGCCAGTCCCGGACCACCGGTACGGCGCCGCTGGCGGCGCCCTCCACGACGACGAGGTGCGCGCTCTCGCGCACCGAGGAGCTGAGGATGACGCCGACCTCGCGGAGCGCCCCGGGCACGTCGTTCGTGTAGCCGCGGCGCTCGACGACACCTTGCGGCTCGAGTTCGCGCAGGTCGGCGAGGTACCCGGCGTCGTACGCACGGCCGATGGCGGAGCCGGTGTTCGCCAGGTCGTCCCCGAACAGGAGCAGCCGGTAGCGCTCGTCGTGCGCGTGCAACCGGCGTACGACGTCGATGGCCCACCGCACGTCCTTGGCCACCGCGGAGATGCCGATCAG
>JAKFEI010000262.1:0-9074 GCA_036675765.1 Nocardioides sp.
CCCGCGTTCCGCATCCGCCCATCGTGTCACCACACCGAGATCTCGGAGGTGGTCGCGCCGGAGTACCCGTAGGTGTCGCTGCGGATGCAGGCGAAGCGAGCGGTGGTGGTCGGTCGCACCGGCACCGGGAAGACCCGCGCATCGTCGCCGCCGACGTCGCCCAGCGCTCCTTTCGCCTGGAACGTCCGACCGTCCCGGGAGAGCTCGACCCTCTGGTCCACCGCCAGGAACGGGGTCCGCACCACGACCCGCGCCACCGGTCGCGCCCGACCGAGGTCGATGCAGATCCGGCGGTGGGACGGCGGCCGGCAGGCGCTGTCGCTGACGTCGCACTCGCCGGACAATCGCACCTGGACGTGGTTTTCCAGGTCGCCGTCGGTCAGCCCGCAGGCGCCTTCGCCCCTGACCTGCCGTCCTCCGCGATCGGTCGTGCACGGTCGACCCCGCGAGATCGGGACCGCCTTGCCCGTGGCGGTGACCGCCGGCGCCGTGTAGACGAAGGCTGCCCGCCCGCGCTTGGTCGACGCGACCACCGTCACCCGCATCGGCTGGTCCTCGGTCACCCACCCCGCCACCACGGCGTTGGTACGACGAAGGCCGCTCGCCACTTCGACGGGCTTCGCGAACGCCGACTCCCCGGTGGTGACGTAGACGGCGTAGCGCACCGCCTTGCCCTGGGGTCCGGTCAGTCGGGGCCAGGCGACCCGGGTGCCACCGGCAACCGGCGTGAGGGTCACCTTCGGCTCCCACAGCACCAGGTCGGGCACTCGTTGGGGGTCCTTGCCGTTCGGCACCGAGACCGCCACCTGGGCTGCCCCGTCCGTTCCCCGCGGCCGTTGCCCGCTCACCGTCAACGCCTTGTCGGCCTCGACCTTGCCGGCCGGCAAGGTCCACAGCCCGTTGTCCGCGAGGTTGGCGCGATGGGACGTCGGGCAGAGGCCCGCGTCGGGGATCAGGCAGAACACCCCGAGCGAGATCAGCCGCACCGAGAGCAGGACGATGTTGTCGTCGAACGGCTGGGTCAGTGTGACCGAGCCACCGGGCACCGACTTGCCTGAACCGTCGAGCAACCGCCCGTAGGCCTCGCCGGCCGGCACCGCGCTCGGCACCACGACCGCGGGTGCGCGCTCGGGCGTTGGCTCACCGGACGTCGTACACGCGGCGAGGAGGAGGGCCACCGCGACCAGTGCAGACCGGCCGCGCATGGCAGTGGCTCAGCGGAAGTCGATGAGGAGCATTCCGGAGTCGTCGTCGGCCGGCGGCTCGACCGCAGCGGCCATCGCTCCGACGGACACCGACTCGTCGTCGGACTGCTCACTGGCCAGGGCGAGTGCGTCCGTCGTACCGCTCTCGGGACGGATCGTCTTCGGCTGGATGCCGACCACGGCGCGGAAGCACTCGGTGACGTAGGGCAGCTGCATGCCGTCCATGCCGCGGCCGAAGTCGTCGTAGAACGCGAGGACCTCGCGGATCCGCGACTCCTGGCCGGTGCGTTCGAGGGGGGCGACGTCGGCGAGCGAGCGGACCAGGTCCTGCACGGACGCGCGCTGGATGACCTGCCACTGCTTGAAGGACTTCTCGTCGACCGGGCCGAAGTACGGCGACCCGTCCAGCTCGTCGCCGATGCCGAGGCCGGCCACGTGGTGGCCGATCAGGTTGCCCAGCCGCTTGACCCACGGGATCCGCTCGTCGCGCAGGTTGCGCACGACCGCGAGCGAGCCGCCACGGCGCAGGACGCGGGCGATCTCGGGCAGCGCCAGGTCATGGTTGAACCACTCGTAGGAGTTGCCGGCGATGACGAGGTCGAAGGTGGCGTCGGCGGCCGGGATCTCCTCGGCGCTGGTCTGCGACACCCGCAGCTCGGGGATCCGGTCGGCGAGGCGCTCCAGCATCCGCGGGTCCGGGTCGGTGGCGTGGACGTCGTGGCCGAGCGCGACGAGGTGCTCGGTCAGCTTGCCCGTGCCGGCACCGAGCTCGAGGATCGATCGCGGCTGCTCACCGGTCAGCCACGCCACAGCCTCGCGCGGGTAGCCGGGCTGGCCGCGGTCGTAGGCCTCGACCACGTTCCCGAAGGAGAGCGCGGCCGTGGTGCGGGGAGTGGAGTCGGTAGCCATCAAGGCGAGGGTACGGCGAGGAGCGGGTTGCGTCGCGCAGGCGCGGCGATCACAGTGAGTCAGAGAGCGCGCAGCACGTCCGTGTGGGTGAAGTCGTCGCCCTTGAAGAGCAGGGGCTCGCCGGACGTGGCGGAGAGCGCGTAGGCGAAGCAGTCGCCGAAGTTGAGCCGGGCGGGGGAGCCGGACCCGCGGCCGTAGCGACGGAAGGCGATCCTGGCGGCACGAGCGTGGGCCTCGGTGACGGGTTCGATGGTCACCTTGGCCGTTTCGACCAGTTGGTCCAGACGATCTCCTGCGCGCAGGCGTGAGCTGTCAGCGACCATTGCGGCTTCGAACCAGTTGGCGGCCGACATCCTGGGCTGCTGCTGGGCAAGCAGCGCTATGAAGTGTTGCCGTTCGGGTTCGTCGCGAAGGATGGCGATAAGGGCTGAGCTGTCAACGATCATCAGGCCGGCAGTCCGGTCTCATCGTCGTAGAGGTCCTCGACCTCACGGATCCGATCGGCCCCTTCGAGTTCGGGCAGGGAGTGCCATTCGAGCGCGATTTGGCGCATGACGTCCATCCGCCGCTGCCGATCGGCCTCGACCGGGTCCACGCCGTATTCCGCCAGCAACTTCACCAGCGCCTCCTCGATCACGCTCGTCTGCGTCTTGCCGGTCACGCGCGCAGCCTCGCGGGCGAGCGCGTGCACACGCTCGTTCTTGATGTTCAGGCTCATCGTTCAACCTCCTGGAACGAATCTACCTTCCACCTCCGATGCCTTCTACCTTTCCACCCTCCTAGGCTGCACCTCGTGACCACCGATCCCCACGCCTGGCTGATCTCCCTCGAAGGCGTCCCCTCGGGCTTCACGGCCGCCCGCGACGGCATCGACGTCGTCCTCCGTGACCGCGGCCTGCGCCGCACCAGCCCCGAGCTGACGGCCGAGTCGCTGCTGCGTGGAGCCCATGCCAGCGCGGTGCTCGAGGGGTCGACGTCGACCCTCGCCGAGGTGCGCGAGGGCGCCGGTGACGAGATCGCGACGGTCGCCGTACGACTGGCCACCGAGCTGTTGTCGCTGATGCCGGTCCTGCGCCGCCAGCCGCTGCAGGCGCTGGCCCGGATGCACACGGTCGCGGCGCGCGGCATCCTGCCCGACGAGATGCTGGGGCGTCCGCGCGACGACGAGGCGGCGTTGAAGCTGCGCGCCGTGGCCGAGCTGATCACCGCTCCCACCGAGGCGCCGGCGCTGGCCGTGGCTGCCGTGGTCCACGCGTACCTCGTGTCCGCAGCGCCCTTTGGCTCCCACAACGGCATCGTCGCGCGGGCGACCGAGCGGTTGCTGTTCGCGGTCAAGGGGGTCGACGAGAAGTCGCTGATCGTGCCCGAGGCGGCGCACCTGGCGCTGCGCGCGGAGTACGAATCGAACCTGCGCGGCTGGGCGAACGGCGGTCAGGCCGGCCGGCATGCGTGGCTGATCTACGCGACCGAGGCGTACGCCGCGGCGGCCGAGGCGAGCCCGCTGGTGCGCGAGGCGGAGTAGGACCGTTGGTCGAGGAGGTCGCTCAGCGACCGTCTCGAGACCCAGAACATGCAGGTGACACCCGAGTCAACGAATGTCTCGGGTGTCACCGCGGACACGTGGTCCATTGGCTACCAGGCGTGCACCATTTCAGCTGCTCCGGAAGTGTTCCGGAATGCAAGCGCCCAATTAGGAAGGGTAGATCGCCGCGTGGGTACCGGGATCACGTGTTGTCTGTGGAGTTGTTGATGTCCTTTGTACGCCCCTTGAGGGGCACGTTCAAGGGGTTGTCTTTTCGGGCAACTCAGAGAACTCTGGGGGGTTGGGACGGGTCTTTTGTGAGGACGACGTCAGGCGCTGAGCGCTCGTCGACGCGCACCCACCCACACCGCAGCACCGACCGCGACCACGCCGCCGACGGCGAGCGCGGCGAGGGTCGGCTTGGGCGGTGGCAGGTGCAACCGGGACTGCAGCGCGACCGGTCGGGTGAACGCCAGCACCGGCCAGCCGCGTGACGCGGCAACCTTCCGCAGCTCCTTGTCCGGGTTCACCGCGTGCGGATGACCGACGATCTCGAGCATGGGTACGTCGGTGATCGAGTCGGAGTAGCCCCACGAGTTCTCGAGGTCGTAGCCGACCTCCGCGGCGAGGTCGCGGATCGCGTTCGCCTTCTCCTCGGCGTAGGCGTAGTAGTCGATCTCGCCGGTGTAGCGGCCGTCCTCGACCTTGAGTCGCGTGGCGATGACGCGGTCGGCGCCGAGCAGGGCACCGATCGGTTCGACCACTTCGCTGCCGGACGTGGAGACGATGACGACATCGCGCCCCGCGGCGTGGTGCTCCTCGATGAGGCGGACGGCTTCGTCGTACACGATCGGATCGACGATGTTGTGGAGCGTGTCGGCGACGATCTCGCGAACGGTGGCGACGTCCCAGCCGGCGGTCAGCTGCGACATGAACTGGCGCATCTTCTCGACCTGGTCGTGGTCGGCCCCGCCGACCATGAAGACGAACTGTGCGTAGGCCGAGCGGAGCACGGCCCGGCGCGAGATGAGGCCGCCGGCCTGGAAGGGCTTGCTGAAGGCGAGCACGCTCGACTTGGCGATGATCGTCTTGTCGAGGTCGAAGAAAGCCGCAGTGGGCGCCGTACCCGGAAGGGCCATGGCTCCATCGTAGGTCGCAGGGGTGTTCGAAATGTCCACTTCCCCTCCACAACACGCCCTCGGACTGGACTGGTCCACAGGCCCGGGACGGCGTCGTGTGGCGGTGTCGTTGCGTGGCGAGAACCTCCCCATGTCCCGAACCCCACCCTTTTCCCGTACGACGCCCGCGCCCACCGTGGACGTCCCGCCCCTGCTGGTGACCGCCGATGAAGCCCTGCTTGCCGAGCTCCTGCCGCTCACCGCCGCGGCCGATGTGACGCCGACGATCGCGCGCGATCCGCTGGCCGCGCTGACGACCTGGGGGCGGGCACCCGTGGTCCTGGTCGGTCCGGACCTGGCCGAGGTCCTCGCCGGGCTCGGCCCCGAGAAGCGACCTCGCACCTACGTCGTCACCCTGCGCCACGCGCCGCACGAGCTGTACCGCACCGCGCTGATGCTCGGTGCCGAACAGGTCGTCGACGTGGCTGGCTCGGCGGGCTGGCTGGTGGAACTGCTCGCCGACCTCACCGAGCACCGCACCGATCGCGGTCGGGTGCTCGGGGTGATCGGCGGCAGCGGCGGAGCGGGTGCGACCACGCTGGCCTGCGCCCTGGGCCAGTGGGCCGCACGGTCCGGACCCTCGGTGGTCATCGACTGCGACCCGCAAGGCCCCGGCCTCGACCGGATCCTGGGAGTCGAGCGACAGGCCGGCTTCCGGTGGGATGCCCTGTGCCAGACCACGGGGCGCCTGTCCGCGCGTGCACTGCGCGATGCGCTGCCCCGGCGCGGCGAGCTCGGCGTCCTGTCCTGGTACGTCGACGGGCGGGTCCAGACGCTGCAGGCGTTCGCCGTGCGGGAGGCGCTGTCCGCCGCCCGCCGGGGGCACCGGGTGGTCGTCGTCGACCTGCCGCGGTCGACGGATCCGCTGATCGACGAGATCGCGTCGCGGTGCGACGAGCTCCTGGTCGCGACCTCCGCCAGCGTGGTCGGGGTGGCGGGGGCTGCCCGGATGCGGGCCCGTTTCGCCGACCACGCGGCGCCCGGCGTCGTACTCCGGGGTGAGGGGTTCGCTGCCGCCGACGTGCAACGAGCGGTGGGGTTGCCGGTCGTGGCCCAGATGAGGGACCAGCGCGGCCTGGGTGAAGCGGTCGACCTCGGGCTGGGCCCGATGCGATCGGCGCGCGGCCCGCTGGCGCGGGCGGTGGCGCGGATCCTCGGTGACGACGCCCCCGTCGCTTCGACGGAAGCGGCTGCGTCGTGATCGCCGATGACGTCACCGTGCTGGTCGAGGAGGTGCGCCGCCGGCTGGCCGCGGTGGAGGGCTCCCTCACGCCGCACCGCGTGGCCGATGCCCTGCGGGCTGCCGGCCGACCGGTCGGTGACGCGACGGTGCTCGCCGTCTACGAGGTGCTGCGTCGCGACGTCGTCGGTGCTGGTCCGCTGGATCCGTTGCTGCGCCTGCCCGGCGTGACCGACGTGCTGGTCAACGGACCCGGCCCGGTCCGGATCGACCGTGGCAGCGGGCTGGAGGAGACCGAGGTCGTGCTGGCGTCCGAGGACGCGTGCCGGCGACTGGCCCAGCGGCTGGTGGCGACCGGCGGTCGCCGCATCGACGACGCCGCGCCGTACGCCGACGTCCGCCTGCCCGACGGCACCCGCTGCCATGCGGTGCTCGCGCCGCTTGCCCAACCCGGCACGGCGATCTCGCTGCGGATCCCGCGCCGCGGCGGATTCACCCTCGACGAGCTGCGGGCGGCCGGGGCGTTGAGCGGCGAGGCGCACGACCTCGTTCGCCAGGTCGTCGCTGCCCGGCTCGCCTTCCTGGTGAGCGGCGGTACCGGTACGGGCAAGACCACGCTGCTCGCGGCCATGCTCGGCGCCGTCGATCCGGGCGAGCGGATCGTGATCGTCGAGGACGCCGCCGAGCTGCGGCCCGCGCACCCCCAGGTCGTGGGACTGGAAGCACGGCCGGCCAACCTCGAGGGAGCGGGCGCCGTCGTACTCCGGGACCTGGTGCGGCAGGCACTCCGGATGCGGCCCGACCGGCTCGTGGTCGGTGAGGTGCGCGATGCGGCCGTGGTCGACCTGCTGGCCGCGATGAACACCGGCCACGAGGGCGGCAGCGGCACCCTGCACGCGAACTCCGCGGCGGACGTGCCAGCGCGCGTCGAGGCGCTCGCCCTCACGGCCGGTCTCGGCCGGGCGGCGGCGCACAGCCAGTTCGCCTCGGCGGTCGACCTCGTCCTCCACGTCGTCCGCGATCGCGCCAGTGGCCGCCGCCGATTGGGTCAGATCGCTGTCCTGGAGCGGGATCCGGGCGGTTGGGTCCGGACGGAGCCCGCCGTGACCTTCGGTGACGACGGCACCCTCACGTCCGGTCCGGGCTCCCGTCGACTGCTGGACCTGCTTGATCGCCGGTCCCCGCGATGAGCGCCCTGGTCGCCGTCGTGAGTACGACGCTCGCGATCGCCCTGATGCTGGCGGGCCTGCCGGCCACGAACGTCGAGCGTGGTGCGTCGGCAGGTGGACGGCGCTGGCTGGCCGGTGGCGTAGCGGCGCTGATGGCGGTCGCCGTGCTGGCCGGATCTACACGCCTGCTGGTGATCGCGGTCGTCGCGGCCGGAGTCGCCTGGGGCCTGGCCCGGCTGGTCGTAGGCCGGCGTCGCGAACGGCTCGCCGTGGCCACCCGGTCCCGGGTGATCGAGCTCTGCGATGCCGTCCAGGCCGAGCTCGCCGCTGGCCAGACGGCCGGTCTCGCGCTGGAACGAGCCGCCGAGGAGTGGCAGGAGATCGCTCCCGTCGCCCGTGCTGCTGCTGCCGGGGGCGACGTACCCGTCGCACTGCGGTCGCTCGCCGACAGGCCCGGAGCGGGCGCCCTGCGGGTGGTCGCGGCGGCGTGGCAGGTCGCCCACCGCACGGGCCACGGCCTCGCCGACACCCTCGGCCGCGTCGCCGACGACCTGCGCGCGACGGAGCAGACGCGGCGCATCGTCGACGGCGAGCTCTCCTCGGCCCGCGCCACCGCACGCCTCCTCGCCGCGCTCCCGCTGCTGGCCCTCGCCATGGGTGCGGGCGCCGGGGCATCGCCGTGGCGCTTCCTGATCGGCCATCCCGCCGGCCTCGGCTGCCTGGTCGGTGGTCTGGTCCTCGCCTACGCCGGTCTCGCCTGGATCGACGCCCTCGCCCGCGACATCGAACGCGCCGCCTGATGGTCCTCCTCATCGCAGCGTCGACCGCCCTGGCGGCAGCCCTGTTGATCCCACGACGTGCGGCAGTTGGGGGTGCGAAGTGCGGGAAATGGGGTTCCGAGGTGCGGGAGCTCCTCCCCGCGCCCGATCGCGACGGCCTCCTGCGCCGCGGCCGCTGGGCCTGGGCGTCGATGGCGGGCCTCGGCGCCGGACTGGTCCTCGGCGGTCCGCTGGCGGTCCCGGCCGGAACCGCCGTCGCGGCAGGCGTCTGGGTCGTGGCCGGGCGTCTCGAACCAGCGGAGGTCCGTCGCCGCCGGGAGGAGGTACGACGAGACCTTCCGCATGTCGTGACGCTGCTCGCCGCCGCCCTCCGCTCCGGACTCGCACCTGTCGATGCGATCGGGCTCGTCTCCCGGGCACTCCCCGGTGCGGCTGCCGATCGCCTGGTGCCGGTGTCGACGCGTCTCCAGCTGGGTGGCGACGTCGTGCCGATCTGGGCAGCCCTGGCCGCCGACCCCGACCTGGGCGCACTCGGCCGAACGCTGGCCCGCGCGCACCGGACCGGTGCGCCGGTGGTGGCGGCCGTCGAGCGGTTGGGTGACGAACTGGCCCGCCGCGGGCGGGCGGAGGTCGAGGACCGGGCGCGGGCCGTCGGAGTCCGTGCCGCCGTACCGCTGGGGTTGTGCCTGTTGCCGTCGTTCCTGCTGCTCGGCATCGTCCCGCTGGCCGTGTCGCTGGCGTCGGTGATCGTCTGACCAGCCCCATCGGTCCCATCGCGGGACGGTTCGGCCCAGCGGGCCTGTGGACGACGAATCCCTGTCCACAGGCGGGCTCCGGGCCACGCCACGACGTCGCCCTGTTCGCGCATCCTGCATCGAACGGCCGCATCGGGTGGCCGCGACGAGGGGAGACGAGATGGTGCAGGTCCACGACGAGCGGGGCGTCACGACAGCGGAGTACGCCGTCGCCACGGCAGCGGGCGCGGGGTTCGCCGGCTTGCTCTACAAGATGCTCAGCGGCGGCTTCGGGAACAAGCTGATCAAGACCTTGTTCGACCACGTCCTCGGCCTGCTCGGTCTGCAGTGACCGGACGATCCGGTCGCGACCAGAGGGGCGCGGTGACCGCGGAGCT
>JAKFEI010000159.1:0-9066 GCA_036675765.1 Nocardioides sp.
TGGCTGGTCGACTTCAAGTACCTCGGCATCGCCACGTTCCCGTGGGACTACGCGGCCAACCCGAAGATCGACGGGATCCGGGTCCAGTACAGCTCCTTGCCCGGCGGCACCGCGACCAACTACAACCTCGGCGAGACGGCCACCCACGAGGTCGGACACTGGCTGGGGCTTTATCACACGTTCCAGGGTGGGTGCACCGGTCCGGGCGACGAGGTCGCGGACACCGCAGCACAGGCGTCGCCGTCCTCGGGCTGCCCGACGGGACGCAACTCCTGCACCGCTCCCGGCGACGACCCGATCCACAACTACATGGACTACAGCTACGACAGCTGCTACTACGAGTTCACCCCGCTCCAGTCGAGCCGGATGGACACGATGTGGACGCTCTACCGCCTCTGAGCCGAAAGATCTGGGCGCCAGACAAGAACCTGTTCTAGTCTCGGCGCATGCCCTCGATGTACCCCAGCACGCAGGTCGGGATCGACTTCGTCGACACGGCCAGGCACCGCTACACGAACAGCGTCGACCTCGCGATCACACCGGACCAGTTGTTCGAGGTGCTCGCCGATGCCGGCGCCTGGCCCCGTTGGGCCAGCGTGATCACCGGCGTGGTCTGGACGACGCCGGAACCGATCGGCGTGGGGACCCGGCGCACGGTGACGATGCGGGGTGGGCTGGTCGGCGACGAGGAGTTCCTCGCGTGGGAGCCACCCACGATGATGTCCTTCCGGTTCAACGAGTCCTCGACGCGGACCGTCAAGGCCTTCGCCGAGCGGTACGACGTCGTACCGACCGCCGACGGATGCCGACTCACCTGGACGCTGGCCCTCGACGTACGCGGGCCGTCGCGACTCGGCATGCCCCTCGGCAAGCCGGTCATGAACGCGACCTTCCGGCGCTTCCTGACGAACCTGCGGCGCTACACCGACGAACGTTTCGCGCAGCCGGGAACCGGACCGGACGGTCCCGCGTCGTAGGACCATGACGACTCACTCCCGTCGGCCGGCCCTTGCGATGGCGACCTGTGTCCTGCTGGGCGGACCCATGCTGACCGGGTGCGCGCTGGAACACGAGAAGCGGGCGATCGACAGGTCGTCCGTCCAGTCGGCTCCGGCAGCGGACGGATCGACCCCGGCCACGGCCAGTCGGACCTACGAATGGAGCAACACGCCGTCGCCGCTGGTGCTCGTGCTGCCGCGCGGCGACGTCACGCTCGACGCCTGGACCACCTGCTGGAACGGACCCGCCGGGCCGGACGGCGTGTCGTCATCGATGTGTTCGGACGGTGTCACGCCCGAACTGGACGGACTCGAGACCGTCGGACCGGTCGCCACCGTCGACTTCTGGTTCGGGCGTCCCGGCTGGACCTTCGAAGCGTCCTTCATCCGCGACGTGCCCGGTGACGACCCCGGCGAACTGGCCGGAAAGGGCACCGTGAGCCGCACGTCAGCGCAGGACTTCACGATCGGGGTTGCCAGCGGGTTGCGCTCAGGCACCTACCGGGTCGACCTGTTCGGCAGCGGCCCCGAGGGTGACTACGTCACCAGTTTCGCCTGGGTGGTCTGACAGCGGAGAGACGCTGTCAGACGTTGAAGCCGAGGGCGCGCAACTGCTCGCGGCCGTCGGGGGTGATCTTGTCGGGGCCCCACGGCGGCATCCAGACCCAGTTGATCGCGACGTCGTTGACCAGGCCCTCGAGGGCCGAGTTGGTCTGGTCGGTGATCACGTCGGTCAACGGGCAGGCCGCTGAGGTCAGCGTCATGTCGAGGACCAGGTTCGCGCCCTCGTCGACGTGAATGCCGTAGACCAGGCCGAGGTCGACGACGTTGATGCCGAGCTCGGGGTCCACGACGTCCTTCATCGCTTCTTCGACGTCGGCGATCGCAACGTTCGACGACGCGGACGAGCCGACCATCTTGTGCGCGGCCGCCTCGGGCACCTCGGGGAGGTCACCGTGGTCGACGCCGTGCCCGTGCCCGTGGCCATGCCCGTCGTGGCTGTGATCGTGGTCATGGTTGTGCTCGCTCATGCCTTGCCTCCGTCTGCGTCAACTGCTGCGTCAACTGGTGAGGCGACGACCTGTGTCGTCGCGTCCTTCCACGCCATCCAGGACAGCAGTGCGCACTTCACGCGGGCGGGGAACTTCGCCACCCCGGCGAATGCGATGCCGTCCTCGAGAATCTCTTCGTCGGGCACCACGGTGCCCTTGCCCTGCATCAGGGTCAGGAACTCCTGGTGGATCGCCATCGCCTCGTCGACGCTCTTGCCGACCACGAGGTCGTAGAGCACCGAGGCCGACGCCTGCGAGATCGAGCAGCCGACCGAGTCGTACGACACGTCGCTGACGACGCCGCCGTCGAGGTGCACCCGCAGGGTCACCTCGTCGCCGCACGTCGGGTTGACGTGGTGCACCTCGGCCTCGTGAGGGTCTCGCAGTCCCTTGCCGTGTGGCAACTTGTAGTGATCGAGGATGATCTCCTGGTAGAGCGCATCCAGATCCTGGCCTTGAGCGGTCATCGTCAGTCCAGCTTGAAGTAGGTACGGGTGTAGTTGAGCGCCTCGATGAGCGCGTCGATCTCCCGCGGCTCCGTGTAGAGGTACGACGACATCCGGGTCGAGCTCTGCACCCCGAACCGCGCGTGCGCCGGCTTCGCGCAGTGGTGGCCCGCGCGTACGGCGATGCCGCGGCTGTCGAGCACCTGCGCGATGTCGTGCGGGTGCACGCCGTCGAGCTCGAAGGAGATCGCGCCACCGCGGTCGGCCGCGTCGAGCGGCCCGAGCACGGTGAGGCCCTTGACCGTCTGCAGCCCCTCGAGGGCGTAGGCGGTGATGGCCTGCTCGTGGGCGTGGATGGCGTCCATCCCGATGTGGCCGAGGTACTCGACCGCGGCACCGAGGCCGATGGCCTCGACGATCGGCGGCGTGCCGGCCTCGAACCGGTGGGGTGCCTTGGCGTAGGTCGAACGCGCCATCGTCACGGTCTCGATCATCTCGCCGCCACCGTGGAACGGGGGCAGCTCGTTGAGCAGCTGCTCACGACCCCAGAGCACGCCGATGCCCGTCGGTCCACAGACCTTGTGGCCGGTGAACACCAGGAAGTCGCAATCGACAGCCTGGACGTCCACGGGGAGCTGCGGCGCAGCCTGCGAGGCATCGATGACCGACACCGCACCGACAGCCCTGGCCCGGGCCGCGAGATCGGCGACCGGGTTGATGGTGCCGAGCATGTTGGAGACCCAGGTGAACGCGACGACCTTGGTGTTCTCGTCCACCAGCTGGTCGGCGTTGCTGAAGTCGAGCTGGCCGTCGTCAGTCAGGCCGAACCAGCGCAGTTCTGCACCGGCACGCTCGCAGGCGAGCTGCCACGACACGATGTTGGAGTGGTGCTCCATCTCCGTGATCACGACGTTGTCGCCGGGCGCGAGCGCGATGGTGCGCGCCAGCAGGTTGAGCGCCTCCGTGGCGTTCTTGGTGAAGATGATCTCGTTGCGCGACGGCGCGTTGAGGAACTGGGCGACCTTGTCGCGCGCCGCTTCGTAGGCCTCGGTCGACTCCGCACCGAGCTGGTGCATGGCACGCGCGATGTTCGCGTTGTGCCGCTCCAGGTGGTCGACCATCGTGTCGATGACGACCTGCGGCTTCTGCGAGGTGTTGGCGCTGTCGAGGTAGACCAGCGGCAGCCCGCCCGCGAGCGTGCGCTCCAGGATGGGGAAGTCCTTGCGGATGACTTCCAGCTCGGGGAGCAGACCAGTGAGGGGAGCCATGATCAGACCCCAGACTCCGCAGCTGCCTTGAGGAACCGGTCGTAGCCGTTGGCCTCGAGCTCTTCGGCGAGCTCCGGGCCACCGGACTCGGCGACGCGGCCGGCAACGAACACGTGGACGTGGTCGGGCTTGATGTAGCGCAGGATCCGCGTGTAGTGCGTGATCAGCAGGACGCCCTTGTTGTCACGCTCACGGAACCGGTTGACGCCGTCCGAGACCACCTTGAGCGCGTCGATGTCGAGACCGGAGTCGGTCTCGTCGAGGATCGCGACCTTGGGGTCGAGCAGGTCGAGCTGGGCGATCTCGTGACGCTTCTTCTCGCCACCGGAGAAGCCTTCGTTGACCGAGCGCTGGGAGAAGGTCGTGTCGAGGTTCATCTTCTCGAGCGCGCCGTTGACGTCCTTGACCCACGTGCGGAGCTTGGGAGCCTCGCCGTCGATCGCGGTCTTGGCGGTCCGCAGGAAGTTGGAGACCGAGACGCCGGGAACCTCGACGGGGTACTGCATCGCGAGGAACAGGCCGGCGCGGGCGCGCTCGTCGACGGACATGCTCAGCACGTTCTCGCCGTCGAGGGTGACCGTGCCACCGGTGACCTCGTAACGCGGGTGACCGGCAATGGAGTACGCCAGGGTCGACTTGCCGGAACCGTTCGGGCCCATGATGGCGTGCGTCTCGCCGGAGTTGATGGTCAGCGTGACGCCCTTGAGGATCTCAATCGGACCGTCTTCGGTGTTGACCTGGACCTGCAGGTCCTTGATCTCGAGAGTGCTCATGTGGGGGTGACTCCGTTCAGGGTGGACTCCACGTCGACGTACACGTCGCCGTCGCGGATTTCTACTGGGAAGGTGGCTACCGGCTCGGTGGCCGGAAAGTTCGTGGGCTTGCCGGTGCGCAGGTCGAAGCACGACCCGTGCAGCCAGCACTCGACGGTGCCGTTGTCGACCTCGCCCTCGCTCAGCTGGACTGCTGCATGCGAGCAGAGGTCCTGCAGGGCGAAGACCTCGTCACCGTCACGCGCGATCGCCACGTCGTAGCGGTCGATCGTCACGGCCAGGGCCTCGTCGGTCTGGACGTCGGCGAGCGCACACGCGCGCTCGAAACTCATGTCAGGTCCGCGAGGACGTGGCGCTGGAGCTCCTCCTCGACCTGGCCGCTCAACTTCGCGGCGAGCTCGGGGATGGTGACCTTGCGGATCAGGTCGTCGAAGAAGCCGCGGACGACGAGCTTGCGGGCTTCCTTCTCCTCGATGCCGCGCGAGCGCAGGTAGAACAGCTGCTCGTCATCGAAGCGACCGACGGCCGAGGCGTGGCCGGCACCGGCGATCTCGCCCGTCTCGATCTCCAGGTTCGGGATCGAGTCGGCGTGACAGCCCTCGGTGAGGATGAGGTTCCGGTTCTCCTCGTACGTCTCGATGCCTTCGGCGACCTTGCGGATCAGGACGTTGCCAACCCACACGGTGTGCGCCTTGTCGCCCTGCAGCGCGCCCTTGTAGACCACGTTGGAGACGGTCTTCGGAGCGGTGTGGTCGACGAACAGACGGTGCTCGAAGTGCTGCCCGGCGTCGGCGAAGTACAGGCCGAAGAGCTCGGCCGTACCACCCGGGCCGGCGTAGTCGACGTTGGTGCTGGTGCGCACCAGGTCCCCACCGAGGGTGAACTCGAACTGGCGCAGGGTCGCGTCGCGGCCCACCCGGGCGTTGATCTGCTCGGCGTGCACGGCGTCGTCGGCCCAGTCATTGACGTGGACCAGGTCGAGGTGCGCGCCGTCACCGACGAGCACCGTCGTGAAGGCGTTGTACGTCGTGCTGCCCGAGTGCTCGACGACGACCGTCGCCTTGGCGTGCGTGCCGATCCGAATGACGAGGTGGCCCCACACGATGGCGTCGAGCGCGGTGCCGTGCAGGATCAGCCGCACCGGCTCCTCGACCTCGGTGTTCGACGGGATGTCGAGCACCAGGGCACCGCCGGCGTTCTTGGCCGCGAGCGCGCCGAGGCGGTCGAACGGCGCCGTACCGCCGAGGGCGATCGCGTCCTCGGTGGTGAAACGGGTCAGCGTGACACCGGCGGGAAGGGATTCCTTCCACTCCAGGGTCTCGACGGACGGGACGTCCTCCAGCAGGCCCCGCAGGCGCTTGAGCGGGGTGAACCGCCAGACCTCCTCGCGACCGGTGGGCAGCGGGTGCGCCTCGAGGTCGAAGGTGGGCTCCGGGTGGAGGTGGGACTCGACGTGCTCCTGCTCGAGGGCGTCGCTCACTACAGCAGCCGACATCAGCCGACGGCTCCTTCCATCTGCAGCTCGATGAGCCGGTTGAGTTCGAGGGCGTACTCCATGGGGAGTTCCTTGGCGATCGGCTCGATGAAGCCGCGGACGATCATCGCCATGGCCTCGTCCTGACCCATGCCACGCGACATCAGGTAGAACAGCTGGTCGTCGGAGACCTTCGAGACGCTCGCCTCGTGGCCCATGGAGACGTCGTCCTCGCGGATGTCGACGTACGGGTAGGTGTCCGAGCGGCTGATCTGGTCGACCAGCAGCGCGTCACACAGCACGTTGGACTTCGAGCCGTGCGCACCCTCGTTGATCTGGATGAGGCCGCGGTACGACGTCCGGCCGCCGCCGCGCGCCACCGACTTGCTCAGGATCGAGCTCGAGGTGTTCGGCGCAGCGTGCACCATCTTGGCGCCGGCGTCCTGGTGCTGGCCCTCGCCCGCGAACGCGATCGACAGGGTCTCGCCCTTGGCGTGCTCGCCCATGAGGTAGACGGCCGGGTACTTCATCGTCACCTTGGAGCCGATGTTGCCGTCGACCCACTCCATGGTCGCGCCGGCTTCGCAGACGGCGCGCTTGGTCACGAGGTTGTAGACGTTGTTCGACCAGTTCTGGATGGTCGTGTAGCGGCAACGACCACCCTTCTTGACGATGATCTCGACGACCGCGGAGTGCAGCGAGTCCGACGAGTAGATCGGCGCCGTGCAGCCCTCGACGTAGTGCACGTAGGCACCCTCGTCGACGATGATCAGGGTCCGCTCGAACTGACCCATGTTCTCGGTGTTGATCCGGAAGTAGGCCTGCAGCGGGATGTCCACGTGGACGCCCTTGGGCACGTAGATGAACGAGCCGCCCGACCACACCGCGGAGTTCAGCGCGGAGAACTTGTTGTCACCGATCGGGATGATCGTGCCGAAGTACTCGCGGAACAGCTCCGGCTGCTCGCGCAGCGCGGTGTCGGTGTCGAGGAAGAGCACGCCCTGGGCCTCGAGGTCCTCGCGGATCGAGTGGTAGACGACCTCGGACTCGTACTGCGCGGCGACACCGGAGACGAGACGCTGCTTCTCCGCCTCGGGGATGCCGAGCTTGTCGTAGGTGTTCTTGATGTCCTCGGGGAGGTCGTCCCAGGTCGCAGCCTGCTTCTCGCTCGACCGGACGAAGTACTTGATGTTGTCGAAGTCGATCGTCGACAGGTCCGAACCCCACGTGGGCATGGGCTTGCGGTGGAAGAGCTTGAGGCCCTTGAGGCGCATGTCGAGCATCCAGTCGGGCTCGTTCTTGAGCGCCGAGATGTTGCGGACGACCTCCTCGGAGAGGCCGCGCTTCGCATCGGCACCGACGTCGTTCTTGTCGGACCAGCCGAACTCGTAGCGTCCGATGCCCTTGAGCTCGGGGTTCAGTTCTTCGATCGAGGTCATGACGTGACCTGCTCCTTCTTCTGGATGCTGTGGACGGTCGGGATGCACGTGGTGCACACCCCGTCGCCGTGGGCGATGGTGGCCAGACGCTGGACGTGCGTGCCGAGGACGCGACTGATCGCCTCGGTCTCTGCTTCGCACAACTGCGGGAATTCATGGGCCACGTGGGAGACGGGGCAGTGCTGCTGGCACAGCTCCTCACCCACGGGGATGTCGTGCACCGCTGCGGCATAGCCCTCGGCGGTGAAGATCGTGGCGAGCACCTGCGCCGGGGACGCTTCCGGGTTGGCCGCCTGGACCTCGGGGAAGCGCTGCTCGATGAAGGATGCCCGACGGTCCGCGAAGGCGCGCACGGCGGCGTCCCCACCCGTTTCGGCGAGGAAGCGCAGCGCCTCGGTGGCGAGGTCGTCGTACTGCTGGTCGAAGGCGTCGCGCCCACGCTCGGTCAGCACGAACACCTTGGCCGGACGACCGCGTCCCCGCGAGCCCACGGGCCGTGGGTCGCGGGCGACCAGGGAACCGTCGGCGACCATCTGGTCGAGGTGCCGCCGCACCGCCGCGGGAGTCAGGTCGAGCCGCTCCGCGAGGGCCACAGCGGTGGATGCGCCGTTGACCAGGATCGACTGAGCCACGCGCTGGCGCGTCGGCTGGTCGCACTCGGTCGGCAATTCCACAACAACAGTGTGCCGATAATGCCTGAGGGTATTCAAGCAAGGTCAGGCTTACTGAGGCAGCCCTTAGCGACTTGCGTCACATTCGGGCCCTGCGGACCTACCGGGGTCGAGTGTGCCGCAGCCACGCCAAGCCGGCGAACGGCAGCACCAACGGCAGGAATCCGTACCCCTGGCCGAAGTGCGACCACACCGTCTTGTCGGGGAAGAGATCCGTCGCGAGATAGCTCATGGCCCCGACGGACAGCACCCCGAGGAGCTCGATCGAGACCGCGATCCCGGCCACCCGCCAGCCGGTGGTGCCACCGAAGAGCAGGCAGGTCGTGGCAACGAGGTAGATCACCGCGGCGACCAGCGAGAGGGAGTACGCCAGCGGCGCCCGATCCGGGTCCACGCCCAACTGGACAGCAGACCGGCCCGTCGCAGCGACGGCGAACAGGCCGTAGACGAACACGAGCGCCCGGCCCCAGCCCTCGGACAGCGGATGCCGCAGCTCAGGCATGCCGGCCTCCCCAGATGTCCCAGAGCCGGAGTTCGAGCCCGGCCACGGTCGCCACCGCGAGCAGCAGGATGGTGGTCCCGACCCGCGATCGCTCGGCCAGCGAGAAGAACGCACCCACGACCGGGACGAGGAAGACGGTGACCAGGTAGCTCACGAAGACCGTGCCCTCGACGTCGCGTTCGGTGCGCGACAGCGCCACCGCTCCCCCGACGAGCTGCACCAGCAGCGCAACCTCGAGCACGGCGAGAGAGATGTAGTGGGAGTCCTGGGCCGCACGGTCACGCGCCAGGTCCACCAGGAGCAGCACGGCAGCCGCACCTGCAAGGGCGAGAACGACGCCGTAGAACCAGACAGTCACGGCCGCCAGCGTAGGCCCGAAGGCCGCGCTCTAGACTCCCCGGGTGCCCGCTGGTCCTGCTGTCCTCGTCGATGGCCTGGTGATG
>JAKFEI010000305.1:0-9050 GCA_036675765.1 Nocardioides sp.
AGCCGCGGAGGGCACTAGCTCAACTGGCAGAGCATCGGTCTCCAAAACCGAAGGTTGGGGGTTCAAGTCCCTCGTGCCCTGCAAGACAGACCATGACGACGACAGAAGGAAAGGGTGAGCATCTTGTCGGACGCTCCAGCCGTCCACGGGGGCCGCAAGGACGCCCCGGGTGGCAAGAAGTCACCGAAGCGCACCGGACCGGTGACCTTCTATCGCCAGATCGTCGCCGAGCTGCGCAAGGTGGTCTACCCCACCCGCGAGCAGCTCGTGACGTACTTCTTCGTGGTTCTTGCCTTCGTGCTCGTGATGATCGCGATCGTGTCGCTGCTGGACCTCGGTCTCGGCAAGCTCGCGTTCGAGGTCTTCACCGGCGCAGACGACATCTGAGTTCACTCGGACCCGTTGACCCTTATTACCAACTGATGGAGCAGCAAGTGACGGAGCAGTACGACCCGGCCCTCGAGAGCGACGAGACGATCGTCGTCGAGGGCGAGGACGTCGAGACCGCCGAGGTCACCGAGGCCGCGGACGTCGAGGAGACCCTCGACGCCGAAGCGACCGACGCGCCTGAGGTCGAAGAGGGTGCCGACGAGACCGTCGCCGAGGAGATCGTCGAGGACGAGCTCGTCGAGGAGGCGCCCGCCGAGGACGCCGACCCGCTCGAGTCGTTCCGCCGTGAGCTGTGGGCGAAGCCGGGTGACTGGTACGTCGTGCACACCTACTCCGGCATGGAGAACCGGGTGAAGCAGAACCTGGAGAACCGGATCCACTCCCTCAACATGGAGGACTACATCCACGAGATCGTGGTCCCCACCGAGGAAGTTGCCGAGATCAAGAACGGCCAGCGCAAGATGGTCAAGCGCACCGTTCTCCCCGGTTACGTCCTGGTTCGCATGGACCTCACCGACGAGTCGTGGGCCGCTGTGCGCCACACCCCGTCGGTCACCGGTTTCGTCGGTCACAGCCACCAGCCGGTGCCGCTGAGCATGGACGAGGTCGAGAAGATGCTCGCCCCCGCCGCGATGACCGTGATTGCCGCCGAGGCCGAGGCCGCCGCCAGTGCCGCGGGCTCGCCCACCACGCCGGCCAAGAAGCCGATCGAGGTCGCCGACTTCGGCGTCAACGACTCCGTACTGATCGTCGACGGCGCGTTCGCAACGCTGCACGCCACGATCACCGAGATCAACGCCGAGGCCCAGCGGGTCAAGGCGCTGGTCGAGATCTTCGGCCGGGAGACCCCGGTCGAGCTGAGCTTCAGCCAGGTCCAGAAGGTCTGAGTTCAGCGCGGTCGCGCCGGATCTCCGGTGGCGACCTGCAGTAGGTGGCAGAGGGCCAGGCAGCCCTCGTCATGACCACGAGAAGAAAGAGAACACGGAATGCCTCCCAAGAAGAAGATCGCCGCACTGGTCAAGGTGCAGCTGCAGGCTGGTTCGGCCACCCCGGCTCCGCCGGTTGGTACGGCCCTCGGCCCGCACGGCGTCAACATCATGGACTTCTGCAAGGCGTACAACGCCCAGACCGAGTCCATGCGTGGAAACGTCATCCCCGTCGAGATCACCATCTACGAGGACCGGTCCTTCGAGTTCATCACGAAGACCCCGCCGGCCGCAGAGCTGATCAAGAAGGCCGCAGGCCTCAAGAAGGGCTCGGGCGTCCCGCACAAGGAAAAGGTCGGCAAGCTGACCAAGGACCAGGTGCGTGAGATCGCGACGACCAAGCTGCCTGACCTGAACGCCAACGACATCGACGCCGCCATGAAGATCGTGGAGGGGACTGCCCGCTCCATGGGCGTCACCACCGACTGAAGCACCGTGGAAGGGCCGCGCTGGCCCGCTGACCACATCTCCTCTCTTAAGTAAGGAATCACCCATGCAGCGCAGCAAGACCTACCGCGCAGCGGAAGAGGCGTTCGACAAGAACGAGCTCTACGCGCCGCTCGCCGCGATCAAGATCGCCAAGGGCACCAGCAAGAAGAAGTTCAACGAGACCCTCGACGTCGTGATGCGTCTCGGCGTCGACCCCCGCAAGGCAGACCAGATGGTGCGCGGCACCGTCAACCTGCCCCACGGCACCGGCAAGACCGCTCGCGTCCTCGTGTTCGCGAACGGCGACAAGGCCGAGGCCGCCCGTGAGGCCGGCGCCGACTTCGTCGGTGGCGACGAGCTCATCGACAAGGTCGCCGGCGGCTGGATCGACTTCGACGCCGTGGTCGCGACCCCGGACCTGATGGGCAAGGTCGGTCGTCTCGGCCGCGTGCTCGGTCCGCGTGGCCTCATGCCGAACCCGAAGACGGGCACCGTCACCCCGGACCCGGCCAAGGCCGTGAACGACATCAAGGGCGGCAAGATCGAGTTCCGCGTCGATCGCCACGCCAACCTGCACTTCATCATCGGCAAGGCGTCGTTCTCCGAGCTCCAGCTCGCCGAGAACTACGCTGCGGCGCTTGACGAGGTCCTCCGCCTCAAGCCCTCGAGCTCGAAGGGCCGGTACCTCAAGAAGGTCACCGTCTCGACGACGATGGGCCCTGGCATCCAGGTCGACCCCAACAAGGTCAAGAACGTCACGGAGGAGGACGAGGCCTGAGCCTCCCCCCTTCGACGTCGTCGCCCGCCATCCCGCAAGGGATGGCGGGCTTCGTCGTTTTCGCGAGTTGGGGTTTGTCACCGCCGACTTGGGGTTTGTCGCCGCCGAGTTGTACGTCGGCGCGGCCAGCCGCGTGACAAACCCCAACTCGCGCGTGACAAACCCCAACTCGCGGAAGGGTCAGGCGGAGGTGAACGACTCCAGGGCAGCGAGTTCGACGCACACGGCGACGCCGGCCATCGCGGCCTCGACCTCGGACAGCACCGGGAACGTCGGCGCGAGGCGGATGTTGCGGTCGCGCGGGTCGTTGCCGTGGGGGAACGCCGAGCCGGCGGCAGTCAGCGCGATGCCCGCCTCCTTCGCCAGCGCGATCACCCGCGACGCGGTGCCGTCGACGACGTCGAGGTTCACGAAGTAGCCACCCGTCGGGACGGTCCACTCGGCGATGCCCAGGCCGGCGAGGCGCCCGCTCAGCGCTTCCTCGACCGCCGCGAACTTCGGTGCGATCAGGTCACGGTGCTTGCGCATGTGGGCACGGACGCCGTCCGCGTCGCCGAAGAACTCGACGTGGCGCAGCTGGTTGAGCTTGTCCGGTCCGATGGACGCGAAGCCGAGGCGCGCGAGGTACCAGGCAATGTTCTCGCTGGACGCAGCGAGCGCAGCCACGCCAGCACCGGCAAAGGTGATCTTCGAGGTCGAGGCGAAGATCAGCGGCCGGTTCGGGTGGCCCGACACGGCAGCGAGGCCGAGGGCGTCAGCGCTCTTGGTCTCCTCGTCGGTGAGGTGGTGGACCGCGTAGGCGTTGTCCCAGAAGATCCGGAAGTCCGGCGCCGCGGTCTCCATCGCCATCAGCTCGGCGGCCACGGCGGTCGAGCACACCGCGCCCGTCGGGTTGGCGTACGTCGGCACGATCCACATGCCCTTGATGCTCGGGTCCTCGGCGGCCAGGGCGCGTACGGCGACCACGTCGGGGCCGTCGGCGTTCATCGGCACGGTCACCATCTCGATGCCCAGCTCGGCCAGCATCGTGAAGTGACGGTCGTAGCCGGGCACGGGGCAGATGAACTTGACGACCGGTTCCTGCGACCAGGGGCGGGGGGAGTCCGGGCCGCCCTTGAGCAGCATCGCGGTGAGCGCCTGGTGCATGATCGTGAGGCTCGAGTTGCCGCCACACACGACGTTGGCGGCGTCGACGCCCAGCAGGTCGGCGAAGATCTCGCGGAGCTCGACGAGCCCGTCCAGGCCGCCGTAGTTGCGCAGGTCGGTGCCGGCCCGGTCGCGGTGGCCCGTCGGGAGGCCGAGCAGCCCGTTGGAGAGGTCGAGCTGGTCGGCACCGGGCTTGCCCCGCGTCAGGTCGAGCTTGAGCCCACCCGCCTTCAACGCTTCGTACTCCGACTGCACTGTCGTCAGGCGCGCGGCGAGGTCGTCGGCGGACAGTTCGGACAGGGGCACGGGGGTGGTGGTCACGGGGACAATGGTGCCGTATCGACTTCGGCCACGGTGATTTGGACCGGGCCCGCGGTCCGCCGTACAGTTACCCACTGAAACCTAGAGACCGCCGGTTGTCCGGGCTGCCAGCCCTGACCGAAGGTTCCGTGAGAGCGGACGGCCTGCGCAGGGGATCAGAGCAGTACGACGTTCGTCGCTCCACATGACGAACGGTGTCCACGCCCTGAGCGCCTGCGCTCGGGGCGTCTGTCTTTCCCAGGACATTCGCGGAGGTCCCCATCCGGAAGGAGACCCATGGCGCGGGCAGACAAGCAGGCCGCCGTCGCGGAGATCGCTGAAGCATTCAGCGCATCCGCAGGCGCTGTGCTGACCGAGTACCGCGGTCTCACCGTCAAGGAGCTGCAGGACCTTCGCCGCTCCCTTGGTGAGAACGCCAACTACGCCGTGGTCAAGAACACGCTGGCCAAGCTGGCCGCCAACGAGGCCGGCATCACCGGCTTCGACGACCTGCTGACCGGTCCGACCGCGATCGCCTTCATCAAGGGTGACGTTGTCGAGGCGGCCAAGGGTCTGCGTGACTTTGCCAAGGCAAACCCCACCCTTGTCATCAAGGGTGGCGTTCTGGACGGCAACCTCCTCGACGCGAAGGAGATCGGCAAGCTTGCCGACCTCGAGTCGCGCGAGGTCCTGCTGGGCAAGATGGCGGGCGCCATGCTCGCTTCCCTCAGCCAGGCCGTCTACCTCCTCAACGCCCCGCTCGCACAGGCTGCCCGGCTCGCCGGCGCCCTGCAGGCGAAGGCGACTGAGGACCCCTCGATCCTCGCAGGTGGTGCCGGTACGCCGGCCGCTGTCGAGGAGACCCCGGCCGCTGAGGAAGCCGCCCCCGCCGAGGAGGTCGAGGCACCCGCTGCCGACGCCGCCGAGGTCGAGGCGACCGACGAGGCGACCGAGTCCACCGAAGCCTGATCCAGGCCGACGTACACCACCTGAAACCCCGGTCGGTCGCACAGCGCGGCCCGACCACCTGAGAAAGGAACCGCCACCATGGCGAAGCTCACCACCGACGAACTGCTCGACGCGTTCAAGGAGATGACCCTCATCGAGCTCTCCGAGTTCGTGAAGCAGTTCGAGGAGACCTTCGGCGTCACCGCTGCGGCCCCCGTTGCCGTTGCTGCTGCCCCCGCCGCTGGCGGCGGCGCCGCTGAAGAGGCCGCTGCCCAGGACTCGTTCGACGTCGTTCTTGAAGCCGCTGGCGACAAGAAGATCAACGTCATCAAGGAGGTCCGCGCGCTGACCTCCCTCGGTCTGAAGGAAGCCAAGGACCTCGTCGAGGCCGCTCCCAAGGCGATCCTCGAGGGCGTTGACAAGGCTGCTGCTGACAAGGCCAAGGAGGCGCTCGAGGGCGCCGGTGCCACCGTCACCCTCAAGTGACCTGTCACTGACCTACGCCGCGAGGCCGGTGGAGCGAAAGCTCCACCGGCCTCGTGCCGTTTTCGTCTCGACCTTCGGGTCTGCGTGACGTGTGACACGGTTTCCGCGTAACGTGCGCCACGCGGTTGCGTTGTTCCATCGCAGCCGTTCGGTGGGCCAGCGAAAGTCTTTTTGAGGAAGAGGTCAACATGGGCGTCGATGTCGCAGTGACGAACCTGACCAAGAGCTTCGGCAAGCAACTCATCTGGAAGGGCGTCACGCTGACGCTTCCGGCAGGTGAGGTGTCCGTGATGCTTGGTCCGTCCGGTACCGGCAAGTCCGTGTTCCTGAAGGCCCTGATCGGCCTGATCAAGCCCGACGAGGGCTCGATCGTCATCGAAGGCACCGACATCGCGTCCTGCTCCGAGAAGGAGCTCTACGAGATCCGCAAGTTGTTCGGCGTGCTGTTCCAGGACGGCGCCATGTTCGGCTCGATGAACCTGTACGACAACGTCGCCTTCCCCCTGCGTGAGCACACCCGCAAGGGCGAGTCCGAGATCCGCGACATCGTCATGGAGAAGATGGACCTCGTCGGTCTGCTCGGCGCCGAGATGAAGCTCCCGGGCGAGATCTCCGGCGGTATGCGCAAGCGTGCCGGCCTGGCTCGTGCCCTCGTCCTGGACCCCGAGATCCTCCTGATCGATGAGCCCGACTCCGGTCTCGACCCGGTGCGCACCTCGTTCATCAACCAGCTCTTCATCGACCTGAACGCGCAGATCGACGCGACGTTCCTGATCGTCACGCACGACATCCACAGCGTCCGGATCGTCCCGGACAACATCGGCCTGCTCTACCACAAGCACCTCGCGATGTACGGCCCGCGCGAGATGCTCCTGTCCTCCGACGAGCCCGTTGTGCGCCAGTTCCTCAACGCGCAGACCGTCGGCCCGATCGGCATGTCCGAGGAGAAGGACGCCGACCAGCTCGCCGCGGAGAAGGACATGGACCTGCCGCCGCTGCCCCCGATCCCGCTCCAGCTCGAGCCCTCCAACGGCATCCCGCGCCGTAGCCAGCGTGAGCCCGGTGCCTGGTGCCGGGACAACGGCATCGTCCCGCCTCCGGGCTCCTTCACCAAGGAAGCCGAGCACGCCAGCGGTTCCTCCCAGCAGCACTGACGGGTCTCAATTGTCCTCGACAACTGCGCGCGCACTGAGGCCGATCGGAACGGCTGGCAAGCTGTTCGCCTTCGCCCTCGACGTGGGCCGTGGCCTTTTCCGGCGCCCGTTTCAATTGCGGGAGTTCATCCAGCAGGCCTGGTTCATTGCTTCGGTGACGATCGTGCCGACGGCTCTGGTCGCCATCCCCTTCGGCGCGGTCATCGCGCTCCAGGTGGGTGGCCTGATCAAGCAGTTCGGCGCCCAGTCGTTCACGGGTTCGGCGTCGGTCCTCGCGGTCATCCAGCAGGCCGGCCCGATCGCCACCGCGCTGTTGATCGCTGGTGCCGGCGGCTCGGCCATCGCGGCCGACCTCGGCGCCCGCAAGATCCGTGAAGAGCTCGACGCGATGATGGTGCTCGGCATCGACCCGATCCAGCGCCTCGTCGTGCCGCGCGTGCTCGCCTGCATGCTCGTCGCGGTGTTCCTCAACGGCATGGTGAGCGTCGTCGGTGTCGGCGGCGGTTACGTCTTCAACGTGATCCTGCAGGACGGCACCCCCGGCGCGTACCTCGCCAGCTTCACCGCGCTCGCACAGTTGCCCGACGTGTGGATCGGCATGGTCAAGGCGCTGGTCTTCGGACTCATCGCGGCGATCGTTGCTTCCTACAAGGGCATGAACGCCGCCGGTGGCCCGAAGGGCGTCGGCGACGCCGTCAACGAGTCCGTCGTCATCACCTTCCTGCTGTTGTTCGTCGTCAACTTCACTCTGAGCACGATCTACTTGCAGATCGTCCCGCCGAAGGGGGGCTAGCGACGACATGGCGAACCTCAAGGCGGTCTACGACCGGCCCCTGAAGGGGCTGGACACGCTCGGTCACGAGTTGTCCTTCTACATCAAGGTGCTCCTGGCGCTGCCGCGCTCGATCAAGCGCTACCCGCGCGAGATCCTGCGGATCCTGGCCGAGGTCACCCTCGGATCCGGTGCGCTCGCGGTCATCGGCGGCACGGTCGGCGTCATCATCGGCATGACCTTCTTCACCGGCGCCCAGGTCGGCCTTTCCGGCTACGCCGCGCTCAACCAGTTGGGCACGGCCGCCTTCGCCGGCTTCGTCTCGGCCTACTTCAACACCCGCGAGATCGCGCCCCTCGTCGCAGGTATCGCGCTCGCCGCGACCGTCGGCTGCGGCTTCACCGCCCAGCTCGGCGCCATGCGGATCTCCGAGGAGATCGACGCCGTCGAGGTCATGGCGATCCCGTCGATGCAGTTCCTGGTCACGACCCGGGTCGTCGGCGGTCTGATCGCCATCGTTCCGTTGTACGTCGTCGGGTTGCTGTCGTCGTACGTCGCGAGCCGCTTGGTGGTCACCCAGTTCTATGGCCAGTCCGCGGGTACCTATGACCACTACTTCAACCAATTCCTGCCACCGGGCGACGTGCTGTGGTCCTTCGGCAAGGTGCTCGTGTTCGCCGTCGTCGTCATCCTCATTCACTGCTACCACGGCTACACCGCGTCGGGCGGTCCTGCCGGCGTGGGCGTGGCGGTCGGCAAGGCCGTCCGGACGAGCATCGTGGCGATCAACGTGATCGACCTCTTCCTGTCGATGGCCATCTGGGGCGCTTCGACCACGGTCAGGCTGGCGGGTTGATCATGGACAAGGCTCTCAGCGCTCACAAGACGCTCGGCGTCATCTTCGTTGCCCTGCTCCTGCTCGGTGTCTGGCTCACGTACGCCGTCTTCACGAAGAAGTTCACCGAGTACGACGAGGTCACCCTGCAGACCTCGACGATCGGCCTGCAGCTCCCGACCCGTGCAGACGTCAAGGTGCGCGGCGTCATCGTGGGCGAGGTGCTCGAGGCGCGGGCCGGCAACGCCGACGGTGCCGAGCTCACCCTCGGCCTCTACGCCGACAAGATCGACCTGGTTCCCGCCAACGTGACGGGCTCGATCGTGCCCAAGACGCTGTTCGGCGAGAAGTACGTCTCGCTCGAGGTGCCCGAGACCGGGCCCGCCGGGACGATGAAGGCCGGCGACGTCATCGACCGCACCAAGGTCAGCATCGAGCTGGAGGCCGTGCTGTCGGACCTCTACCCGCTGCTGCGGACGGTGCAGCCGGCCGACCTCAACCTGACCCTGACCGCGCTGGCGACGGCGCTGGAGGGCCGGGGCGAGCAGCTGGGCCAGAACCTCGAGACGGTCGACTCGTACCTCAAGCGACTCAACCCGCAGATTCCGGCGCTGCTCGAAGACCTCAAGCTCACCGCCCAGGTGTCCGACACCTACGCCGACATCCTTCCCGAGGTGGCCAAGATCCTCGACAACACGGTCAAGACGACGGGCACCCTCGAGGAGAAGGAAGTGGCCCTGACGGCGACCCTGCGCGACATCAGGAGCTTCTCCGACACGGCGACCTCGTTCCTCGACGCCAACGCCGCCCGCCTCAAGCGGCTCGG
>JAKFEI010000557.1:0-8996 GCA_036675765.1 Nocardioides sp.
CGATCAGGCGGGGGCCGGTTCCTGTGCCCTTGACGTAGACCGTGTCGTAGGCGCCCCCACAGTCCACGTAGTCCGCGTAGCGACCGCGGTAGACGACGACCACGTCCTGTCCGGGTCCGCCGATCGCACGGTCGGTCCCGCTGCCGGTGGAGAGGGAGTTGTAGCCGTATCCGCCGTAGAGCTTGTCGTTGCCGGCACCTCCGTAGAGGCGGTCGTCGCCCTTGCCCCCGTGGAGGGTGTCGTTGCCGTCGTCGCCCCACAGCTCGTCGTGATAGCCGTAGCCGTACACGGTGTCGTTGCCGCCGTAACCGTGGATCCTGTCCAGCCCGGAGGTGCCGTAGAGGACCTCGCTCGCGAAGGTGTTCCTGGAGGCGTTCGCAGCCCCGGTCGTGCCGAGGGTGAAGGTGCCGACGGCCAGCACGGCCACGGTTGCTGCGAGGGTCCGATTCATGGTGGGTCCTTGGGTCCGAGGGGCTGGCGCCGAGTTCGTGGCTACTGGAGAGCTGCTTCCCCCGCGGGCCATGACGCAATCAGGCTGACATGTGGCGTGCATCATATGGGCCAGGAGGCGGCAGACCGTTTCTCGGGCCGCACGGGAGTTGCTGAGCCGGGAGTGCCCTGTCCGGTGATCGCCGATAAGTGACATTATGTCATTCAGTACCATTCGGCGGCCCTCTCCCGGGTCACGAAGTCCTACGTCCGCAGCGCGAAGGCGCTCACGATTGCTGCGGCGAGATCCGCTTCCTGGCGATCGAAGAAGAACCCGACGTGCCGGCCGAGCGACCGCTTGTCGATCGTGATGATGTTGTCGCAACTCACGACACTGATTTCCTCGAGACCGTTGTCAGGCCCGACGCCCACTTCGGTGCTCAGCCCCTTTGCGGTCGACGTGATGGGCGCAACCGTGACCCGGCGCATCGCTCCTCGGACCGGCTCACGCGTCAGCACCAGTACCGGGCGCGCCTTGTCGAGGTGGGCGATGTGGATGTCGCGCATCAGTCGCCAACGGCGACGTGGCTGACCAGTTCGTCGAAGTCGTCGTAGTCCCCCAACGACTCCAGGAGCTGCGCATCACGCTCGGCGCTCAGTTGCTGCTGATAGAGGCCCAGTGCACGGGCCACCACCGCGGCGCGCGAGCCGGCGCCCTCACTGACGAGGGCGTCGACGTACGCAACGAGCTCCTCGGGCAGCCGTACCGCAATCTGGACACTCATCCCAATATGGTACCACTATGGGATTCGCGAGCCTCAAGAGACGTAATCGCTGTACTCCCGGGTCCCCCGGAACGGCATCAGGTGCTGGGCGACGAAGCCGTTGGGGACGGTCTCGGGCTTCAACACGCCGTACTCCTCGGGCCAGCTGCCGTCGCGCGGGAGCTTGAACGAACCCATCAGCATGTCCACGACCGGCAGATGGATCGCGTAGTTGCGGTCCCAGTAGTCGACGTGACGCGCGTGGTGCCAGTGGTGGTAGCGCGGCAGCGTGATGACGTACTCGAGCCAGCCGAACCTGATGCCGATGTTGGCGTGCGCGATCACGGCCTGGAGGCCCACCAGGACGGCGTACGCGTTGACCGCCTCTTGCGAAAACCCTAGAAGGAGCAGCGGGAGCAGCACCGTGGAGCGGGTCAGGATCGTCTCGATGAGGTGGACCCGCGAGCCAGCCAGCCAGTCGAGCTCCGGGCTCGAGTGGTGGACCGCGTGGAACCGCCACAGCACCATGATCCGGTGATACGCGCGGTGCAGTCCGGCCTGCGCGACGTCCGCCGCGAACACGGCCAGGAAGAACTGGGCAACGAACGGCAAGCCACCCACCCAGGCCTGGATGCCGCCGATCTTCACGGATTCGACCACCACGCTGGTGGAGGCGGTGACCGTGATCAGGATGAACTGGACGAGCACGTGGGACATGAAGAAGTACGCCGCGTCGGTCCTCCAGCCACCGCGCAGCACCGCGAGCGGGCGTCGTGCGAAGTGGTGCTCGAGGGGGATGAACACCAGTGCGGAGAAGAACAGCGACAGGACGAACCAGTCGAGGCCCAGCGAGTACGGCGTCTTGCCGATGGTCTCGAACTGGACGTCCGATCCCCCGGCCAGGACGGCGATCGTGGCGGAGCCAACGCCGATGAAGGCCAGGCGCTTGTGCTGGTCGCGGAGGATCGCGAACGTGCCGGCGATGAACGCGAACGACAGGGCGAGGAGCAGCAGGCGTCGGGCGAACCCCTCGCTGTAGACCGCGCGGAACTCCTGGCTGGTCAGCAGCTCCGGGAAGTGGAAGCACAGCACGGCGACGAGGCTGCCGAGCCCGAGGACCATCGATGCAGCTGGCGCCAGGAGAGGGTGCCGGTACAACGGGATGTGACGGTACTTCTCCGGGGTGGGGTTCTCCCCCACGGTCTCGCCTGCGCTCATGTGCTCAGTATCGGCACGATGTCAGGTGCGCAAACGAGCATCGGTGCTCAGTCTGATTCGGAGCTACGGTGGACGCATGAGTGCTCCTGACAGCCTCGCCAGCGTCCGTTACCTCGTGGACGACGTCGACGCGTCGATCACGTTCTACACCGAACACCTCGGGTTCACGCTCAGCATGAGCGCAGCCCCGGCGTTCGCCGACGTCCGACGGGGAGCCTTGCGGCTGCTGCTCTCCGGCGCGGCCAGTTCAGGCGCCCGGGCAACTCCCCCGGAGGTCGCTGCCTCCGCTGGACGAAACCGGATCCACCTGGTCCTCGAGGACCTCGAGGCCGAGGTCATCCGCCTCGGCGAGGCCGGCCTGTCCTTCGTGAGCGACCTGGTCTCCGGACCGGGTGGCAGCCAGATCCTGCTGGCCGATCCCTCCGGCAACCTCGTCGAACTGTTCCAGCCCGCGCAGCGACCGGCCTGACGTCACGAACGTTCTGACACGCGGCCGTTCTCGACATGCAGCTCGCGGGTCGTCGCGACCGCGGACAGCATCCGGCGGTCGTGGGTGACCAGCAGCAAGGTGCCCGGATAGCTCTCCAACGCGGCCTCCACCTGCTCGATTGCCGGCAGGTCCAGGTGGTTGGTCGGCTCGTCGAGCACCAGGAGGTTCACGCCCCTCGCCTGCAGCAGCGCGAGCGCCGCCCGGGTCCGCTCCCCCGGCGACAACGTGGACGCTGACCGCACCACGTGATCCGTCTTGAGCCCGAACTTCGCCAGCAACGTCCGCACCGGTTCGGGCGCCAGGTCGGGCACGTGCCGCTGGAACGCGTCGACCAGTGGCTCCTCACCCTCGAACAGGCGACGCGCCTGGTCGACCTCGCCGACCACGACGCCGGGTCCGAGGTGGGACTCGCCCTCGTCAAGAGTCAACCGGCCCAGCAGCGCGGCCAGCAAGGTCGACTTGCCGGCACCGTTGGCGCCGGTGATGGCGACCTTCTCGGCCCACCCGATCTCCAGGGTCACCGGTCCGAACGTGAAGTCGCCCCGTCGTACGACGGCCTCCCGCAAGGCCGCGGTGACGGCTCCGGACCGGGGCGCGGCAGCGATCTCCATCCGCAGCTCCCACTCCTTGCGGGGCTCCTCGACCTCCTCGAGTCGCTCGAGCGCCTTCTCGGACTGCCGAACCTTCGAGGCCTGCTTCTCGCTGGAGTTGACGCGGTACTTGCGCACCGACTTGTCGGGCTCGTTGTTGATGCTGCGCCGGGCGTTTCGGACTCCCTGCGCCGCCCAGTTGCGCTGCATGTTGGCGCGCGCCTGGAGACCGGAGACCGTGTCGGCGTACTCGTCGTAGGCCTCGCGTGCGTGGCGGCGCGCGATCTCGCGCTCCTGGAGCCACGCGTCGTAGCCACCGCCGTAGATGTTGATGGCGCGCTGGTGGAGGTCGAGCTCGACGATCCGGTTCACGGTGCGGGCGAGGAACTCGCGGTCGTGGCTGACGATGACGGCTGCCTCGCCCAGGTCGGCGACGAAGCGTTCCAGCCGGTCGAGTCCGTCGAGATCCAGGTCGTTGGTCGGCTCGTCGAGAAGGAACACGTCGTAGCGCGACAGCAGCAGGCTCGCGAGCCCGGCACGCGCCGCCTGGCCCCCGGACAGCGAGGTCATCAACTGGTCGAGATCGACGGCCAGGCCGACGTCCGCCGCAATGGCGTCCGCCCGCTCGTCCAGGTCGGGTGCTCCCAGGGCGAGCCAGCGTTCGAGGGCGTCGGCGTACTCGTCGTCGGCCCCCGACTCCCCCGCTTCCAGCCGCGCGGTGGCGGCGTCGAACGCCGCCTGTGCGTCGGCGACGCCGGTACGACGGGCAAGGAATCCGCGGACCGTCTCGCCTTCGCGGCGCTCGGTCTCCTGGGGCAGGTACCCGATGATCGCCGAGGCCGGTGTGACGGTGACGGTGCCGTCCTCGGGCGGGATCTCGCCCGCCAGGGTACGCAGCAGCGTCGACTTGCCCGCCCCGTTCGGGCCGACCAGGCCGATCACATCACGCGGTCCGATCACCAGGTCCAGCCCCGAGAAGAGCGCCGTGGCGCCGTGTCCAGCAGCCAGCCCTGCAGCCTTGATCGTCGCGCTCACCAGCAGAGGTTAGCCGTAGCGCCCCGCGCCGCTCACCCGAGATTCGCCACCTGCGGGAGCACGTCCTCCACCAGCGCGGTGGCCCAGGCCTCCGGACCAGCCGCAGGCGCCATCATCGCGGCGAGTGTGACGCCGAGGGCGGCGTACTCCTCCATGTCGCGGACGAAGGTGTCGGGATCGGCCACCGGATCGCCGAAGTAGAGGATCGTCTTGCGGATCGCGTCGTAGTCGCGGTCCAGTTCGTCGCAGTGGCGGCGCAGGACGTCGAGCTTCTGCGCGACGCCGGGCACACCCTCCCCCGTGAAAAGGTTGCAGGCGTCGGCGTACTGGGCGACCATCCGCAACGTCTTGCGCTCCCCCTGGCCACCGATCATCAACGGCACCCGGCCACGCACCGGCTTCGGCAGGCAGATCGTTTCAGCGAGCTGGTAGTGCGTGCCCTCGAACGGACCGTCGTTGTCGCTCCACATCTGTTCGACGATCCGGATCGTCTCCTCGAGCCGTTCGAAACGCTCCGCAAGCGGCGGGAAGGGTACGCCGAGACCGTCGTGCTCCCGGTCGTACCAGGCAGCGCCGATGCCGAGCTGCGCCCGACCACGCGACAGCACGTCCAGGCTCGACACCACCTTCGCGAGGAGTCCGGGGTGGCGGTACGTCACTCCGGTCACCAGCAGGCTGAGGTGCACCCGTTCGGTGACACCCGCGAGATAGCCGAGTGTCGTGTAGCCCTCGAGCATCGGCTCGAACGGACCGCCGAAGTCGACCATCTGGAAGTAGTGGTCCATGACCGTGAAGAGGGAGATCCCGCCCTCATCGGCGATCTTCGCCGTGGCGGCCAGGTGGTCGACCAGGGTGGTCTCCCATGCGGGTGTCGTGAACGATGCGTAGTGGATGCCCAGGTCCATGCGGTCAACCTACGCCGCCGGGTCTCAGGTCGTCTGCGTACGATTCCGCCCATGCGTTCCCGCCTGCTCGCCGGAGTACCGGCCCTGCTCCTGCTCGCCAGCCTCACCGCCTGCGGTGACGACGACACGAAGGCGAGTGACGACTCCAGCCCGACGGAGACCACGTCCGAGGCGGATCCGACCTCGCCTGCTGCCACCGAGACGGCCGGCGCCGGGACTGCTTGCGAGTTCGAGGCCGCGGGAGCGCCCGCGCGGGACGTCAAGCCGCCAGCCGCGACGTCGCCGTACAAGGGGCAGGTCCCTGCGGTCCTGGAGACCTCCGTGGGTGAGTTGAAGCTGATCCTCGACGCGGACAAGGCGCCCTGCACCGTGGCGTCCTTCGCCTCGCTCGCCGAGCAGGGCTACTACGACAACACGTCGTGCCACCGGCAGGGCAACGACCCGGGTTTCGAGTTCCTGCAGTGCGGTGACCCGTACTTCGACCCGAAGGCGGCCACCCCCGACCCGCAGACGGGCTCCAGCAGCCCCGGCTACACCATCCCCGACGAGATCGACGGCAGCGAGACCTACCCCGCCGGCACGCTCGCGATGGCGAACACCGGTGCCCCGAACTCCGGCGGTGGCCAGTTCTTCATCGTCTTCGGAGACTCGGGCTTCTCGCCCTCCTACACCGTGTGGGGCAAGCTCGACGACGCCTCTCTCAAGACGCTGATCAAGGCCACCTCGTCGGGCAACGACGGCTTCTGGGCCGACAGCGGCGGCGGCCGCCCGAACACCCCGGTCACCTTCAAGAGCATCAAGGTCGGCTGAGGTCGACCGACTTTTCCCACAGGGCGGCGGCGAGGACATCGTCGCCGGCCTTGGGTGACATCCGCGCGGGCGCGGGCCAGCCCCAGAGCTCGGTCAGCCCGTGCGGACCGATGTACGTGCCGCCGGGGACGTCCATCGTGGCGGCGTAGACCGAGCACAGCGCCCCGCGCCACGCGGGCATGCCGACCAGTCGCTGCCCGTAGTGCCCGATCGCGGTGACCACCGGGTTGCCGGAGCCGCTCGTGATCGAGGTGGCCGACGCTCCGGGATGCGCACCCACCGAGCGCAGTGGCGAGCCCTCGGCCTGGAGCCGCCGGTCCAGCTCCCTCATGAACAGCAGGTCGGCGAGCTTGGACGCACCATAGGCCGCGAACGGGCGGTAGGGGCGCCGTTCCCAGGCGAGGTCGTCGAGGTCGATCTCCCCCGACCGGTGCTCGCGTGAACTGATCACCACGACCCGGTCGGTCAGCAGCGGAAGCATTCCCTGGGTCAGCGCGAAGTGGCCGAGGTAGTTGGTCGCGAAATGCATCTCGACCCCCTCCGGCGACAATGCGTACGGGACGCCGAGCACCCCCGCGTTGTTGATGAGTACGTCGACCGGTCGGCCCTCGTCCGTCAGGCCGGCCACGAACGCCCGCACCGACGCGAGATCGCTCACGTCGACCTGGCGCACCTGCACGCGGTCCTTGTCGTACCCGGGAACGGTCCGCGCGGCGGCTTCGCCCTTCTCGACGCTCCGGCACGCCATCACGATCTCCGCGCCGCGGGATCCGAGGATCCGGGCGGTCTCCAGGCCGAGGCCGCCATTGGAGCCGGTGATCACGAATCGGCGCCCCGACTGGGGCGGAACCTGGGTCCACGGACGCATGCGGGAAGGTTGCCACATCGGCATGGGCTTGCTCACTACGCTGGCCCGATGAGCACCGGGTCCGGGTCGATCAGCCTCACGCGCACCGAAGCAGAGCACCGCGCGAGCGTGCTCACCGTGACGTCGTACGACGTCGAGCTGGACCTGACGGTCGACGACGAGGTGTTCGCGTCCCGCACGACCATCCGGTTCACCAGTACGGCGGCCGACACCTTCCTCGACGTGAAGCCGAGGGCGTTGCACGCCGTCACCCTCGACGGTGCGTCGATCGACGTCGCGACCCTCGACCGCGGCCGCGTCGCACTCTCGCTGGCCGCCGGAGAGCACGAACTTGTCGTGCAGGCGACGATGCCCTTCCGCAACGACGGTGAGGGCCTGCACCGCTCCGTCGACCCGGCCGACGGACTCGCCTACGTCTACGGCATGTCCTTCATGGACGCGGCTCCGTCGATCTTCGCGTGCTTCGACCAGCCCGACCTGAAGGCGCCGTACACGATGCGGGTGACCGCACCGTCCGACTGGATGGTCGTCGGCAACGCCCCGGCCCGGGAGGTCGGCGGCGACGCCCGGACCCGTCGATGGGAGCTCGGGCCCACTCCCCCACTCTCGACGTACTTCGTCACGCTGGTCGCCGGGCCGTACCACCGCCTCGCCGACGAACACGACGGCATCCCGCTCGGACTGAGCTCGCGGCAGAGCCTGGCCACGATCCTCGACCGCGAGGCCGACGAGCTGTTCACCCTCACCAGGCAGTCGTTCGACGAGTTCCACCGGTTGTTCGGCGTGCGCTACCCGTTCGGTGACTACCACCAGGCATTCGTGCCGGAGTTCAACGCGGGCGCGATGGAGAACCCCGGCTGCGTGACCATCCGCGACCCCTTGTTGTTCGAGGGCACCAGCACCCGCGCCGATCGCAGCTTCCGCGCCGCGCTCATCGCACACGAGATGGCGCACCAGTGGTTCGGCAACATCGTCACGCCGCGCTGGTGGGACGACCTGTGGCTCAACGAGTCGTTCGCCGAGTACATGGGCTATCGCGTCATCGCCGATGTCACCCAGTACGACGACGGGTGGCTGCACCAGTCCTACGCCCGCCGCGTGTGGGGCATCACCGCCGACTCCCGTCCGACCACGCACCCCGTGGCGGGCAACGCCGCTGAGGACGCACTCGCTGCGCTCCAGAACTTCGACGGCATCTCGTACGCCCGCGGCTCGAACGTGTTGCGCCAACTCGCCACCCGCCTCGGTGACGACGCGTTCTTCGGCGGAGTGCGCGAGCACTTCGCCCTGCACCGGTTCGGCAACGCCACGATGCACGACCTGTTCGCCAGCTGGTCGAAGGCCGCAGGCGGGGCCGACCTCGACGGCTTCGTGCGCGACTGGCTGCTGACGCCCGGCCCCGATGAGTTGACGGTCGATCGCGCCGCCGGGGTCGTGCTGCGGACCTCCCCCGCCGAGCACCCCGCCGAACGCCGTCACCTGCTCGACGTCGCGGTGCACGGCGATGCAGGCTGGCGCATCGAACCGTTCGTCATCGACGGCCCCGCGACTCCGCTCGCCGCGGGCCAGGCGCCCGTCCTGCTCGACGCGAGCGAGAGCACCTGGGCCGTCTGTCCTCCGGACGCCGTCACGATGGCGGCACTGCCAGCGCTCGCGCCGCACATGGACGACCCACAACTGCGCGCGACAATGTGGAACAGCGTTCGGCTGGGGTTGTTCAACGCGGCCGTCTCACCGTCCGCCGTGGCCGACCTGTTGGCCGCGGCCCCGCCCGTCGAGGACACCGCGGACGGCATCCGCAGCCTGGTCCAGTGGACCCTCGACACAGCCCTTCCGTTGGCGCCTGAAGGCTCCACCGCCCGGTTCCACGCGGCGGTTCGCGACGCC
>JAKFEI010000556.1:0-8993 GCA_036675765.1 Nocardioides sp.
AGGTTGCCGTCGAGGGAGAGCGCCTCCTGCCACGACGCCGTACGACTGAGGGAACCGTCGCTGGCGTGGGTGACCGGGCCGCGCAGGGGCATCACGACCGCGGTCTCGACGGTTCCGTCGACGTTGCCCGGGATGTAGGGCAGGAAGGTGCGCGCCCGCCCGTCCGCGATCAGGTCGCGCGGTGTGCTCTGGCTGGCGCCGAGGGCGTGCACGCCGAACCAGTAGACGCCGGCGGTCGGTGAGCGGAAGACGATGCGCAGCGCGGCTTGCGGGATCCGTAGCGCGTACGACACCGACTGACCCGGCGCAAGGGAGGTCACCTGTGCCTGGACGTCGGTGAACCGCACGCCCACCGGAGCCTCGGCGTCGAGGTCGGCAGCGACCTCCAGCTCCGCCGCCGTGGTCATCACGCTGGCGCAGGCGGTGCAACCCGGTCCCGAGTTGAACATCGGGTAGAGGCTGACGTCCTCCCACGTCTCGAGGCCGACGTTGGTGATCGTGCCGCTGACGACGAGCGGTCCGGAGCGGGGCAGTCCGCCGGGGGTCAGTTGGTCGATCGTGATCGCCAGCGGGGCGTCGTCGCCGTCGTCATCGGGGCCTGTCGCGACGGTCGGGGCGGCGGCGCGGCCGCCTTCGTAGGCAGCGGTGGCGCTGTCGTCGGCATTGTCGTCGGCGCTGGCCGGAGGCCCGGCCAGGACGGTCGCGCCGAGGAGCAGTCCGGTCAGTCCACCCGCGAGAGCGCGCAGGGGAGAACGACGGACGACCACCCCCCGAGGGTAGTGGGGCCACCCCGCGGGCCAGCGGACCCCACGGCGCAGGTGCCCCTGCCGAGGTTGATTGCCGGGGTTGATTGATGTCAATCAACCTCGGCAAGGAAGGGGTCATGGCTCCTACGGCCTAGACTCCTGCGCCGTGACCGACCCCGCTGACGCTTCCCCCGCTGCACCCCTGCGGCTGGTCGACGTACAAGCGGCCGTCACCGCCGAGCTGGACCGGATCGCACCGGTCATCGACGACCTCGGCCGCCTCTTCGAAGCGGCCGGCCACGAGCTCGCGCTCGTCGGCGGACCGGTCCGTGACGCGATGCTCGGCCGGCGCTCCAACGACCTCGACTTCGCGACGTCCGCGCGCCCCGAGCAGACCGAGAAGCTGCTGAAGGCCTGGGGCGACGCGTGGTGGGACATGGGCCGCGACTTCGGCACCATCGGCTGCCGCAAGGGTGACTGGGTGGTCGAGGTGACCACCTACCGCTCCGAGGAGTACGACGCCGACTCCCGCAAGCCCGAGGTGCAGTACGGCGACACGCTGGCCGGCGACCTCGGTCGCCGCGACTTCAGCGTCAACGCCATGGCGGTCCGGGTCCCGGGCCGGGTGATCGAGGACCCGTTCGGCGGCGTGATGGACCTCGCGCACCAGGTGCTCCGCACGCCCGGCACGCCCGAGCAGTCCTTCTCCGACGACCCGCTGCGGATGATGCGGGCTGCCCGCTTCGCGTCCCAGCTCGGTTTCACGGTCGACCCGGACGTCGTCCGCGCGATGACCGAGATGGCCGACCGCATCGAGATCGTCTCCGCCGAGCGCGTCCGCGACGAACTGGTCAAGCTGATCTGCGCCGCCCACCCGCGCCAGGGCCTGTCGCTCCTCGTCGAGACCGGGCTGGCCGAGCACGTGCTGCCGGAGCTCCCGGCGCTCAAGCTCGAGCGCGACGAGCACCACAGCCACAAGGACGTCTACGACCACACCCTGACCGTGCTCGAGCAGGCCATCGACCTGGAGCCGCGGCTCGCCGAGCGGGCCGGGATCGCTTCCCCCGACTTCGTGTCCCGCTTCGCTGCCCTCATGCACGACGTCGGCAAGCCGAAGACGCGGCGCTTCCAGGACGACGGCATCGTCACGTTCCACCACCACGACGTGGTCGGCGCCAAGCTGACCCGCAAGCGGATGAAGGCGCTGCGCTTCTCCAACGAGCAGATCGACGCGGTCGGTGACCTGGTCGAGTTGCACCTGCGCTTCCACGGCTACGGCTCCGGCGAGTGGACCGATTCCGCCGTACGACGCTATGTCCGCGACGCCGGCGACCAGCTCGAGCGTCTCCACGTGCTGACCCGCGCCGACTGCACGACGCGCAACAAGCGCAAGGCCGACCGCCTCAGCCGGACGTACGACGACCTCGAGGCCCGCATCGACCGGCTCAACGAGGAGGAGGAGCTCGCCTCCCTCCGCCCGGACCTCGACGGCAACCAGATCATGGAGATCCTGGGCATCGGCCCCGGCCGCGAGGTGGGCGAGGCCTACAAGTTCCTGATGGAGCAGCGCCTCGACAACGGCCCGATGGCCGAGGCCGACGCGATCGTCGCGCTCAAGGAGTGGTGGAGCGCCCGTCAGGGATGACGGGCCGCTGCGGACCCAGGGTTTCCTCGGTGTCTGCCAACGTGGCGTACCACGGCTTGCCGAGGATCGAATCGCTGCGGTCCTGGATGACCTCGCTGTCCCCGGAGTCAAGGTCGAAGGCCACGACGTCGTCGGTCGTCATCAGGTAGGCCGTCGTGTCGGTGAGGCCGAGAACTGCCGGCTCGAGCTCGGCGTAGAGCTCCTCCAGGCCAACCCCCCGGCCCATTCCGTCGGTGCTGCGAACGACTTCATCGCCCTCGACGAGGTCGACCACGACCGCCTTCCACGGGAGCCGTTCGGCTTCGAGGAACGCGAGGTACCGACCGTCGGGTGACACGTACAGGCTGTCGGGGTACGGGTGGGCGCCGACTCCCGAGACGTCACCGTCCACGGTTGCCACGTGCAGTTCGTCGCTTCCTTCGGGCAGGAAGTACACACCGGCCCCGGCGACGACGTACACCGCGACCCGTTTGCCCACGTCGACCTTCGTGCCATCGGGGAGGGTGACGACGCTGCCCGACACGCTGGTCTCTCCGGGCACGACCGGATCGCCGCTGGGTGACCAGTCACCGACCGGTGGCCCGTCCTTGTCTCCGCTGATCAGCCACACCCCACCGACGACGAGGAGCACCAGGACGAGAACGGCACCGCCGAAGAGCAGCCACGGTCGCGCTCCGAGAGCTCTGCGGATTCCCATCAGGCGAGTTCTCGGTAGATCTTCTCCGGACCGGTCACCCGATGGTCCTGCCCTTCCCGCTCGGTGCGGAAACAGGCATCTGAGGGCGCGCGAGAGCCGACTGTCGAGTCCTACCTGGGACGGATGTCGCAGACCCCTACCGGCCGGTAGCCTCCAGGCATGGCTGACACGATCGACAAGCTCCTCGAAGACTCCATCGACATTGACGCTCCCGCGGACAAGGTGTGGGCGCTCGTCACCGACATCCCGGCCATGTCCAGGCGAAGCCCGCAGGTCGTGAAGTCGACCGTCAAGGGTGGCGTGGTCAAGGAAGGTGCGACCTTCCGCAACCTCAACAAGCAGGGCATCAAGCGCTGGCCGACGGCCGGCAAGGTGGTGCGGTTCACCCCACCCACCGACTCCTCCGTGGGCGAGTTCGCGTTCCGGATCCGCGAGAACTGGACCGTCTGGTCGTTCGAGGTCGAGCCGACCGCGACCGGCGGCACCCGCCTCACCGAGCGCCGCGAGGCGCCCGACGGCATCTCGCAGCTGTCGCAGGTGCTGACCAAGCTGGTCCTGGGTGGCCAGAAGCCGTTCGCCGAGGAACTGCGCGCCGGCATCCGCGAGACGCTCGAGAAGATCAAGGCCGAGGCCGAGGCCGCCTGACCCCGTCGTCGTACGACGAAGCGCCGGCCCCCGCGAGGGGACCGGCGCTTCGGTAATTCTGTGTCAGGTCACTCGTCGCCGGAGATGAACTGCTCCAGCAGGAGGCGACCCTCGGTGTCCTCGATCTGAACCGGCGGGCTCTTCATGAGGTACGCCGACGCGGCGATGATCGGGCCACCGACGCCACGGTCCAGGGCGATCTTCGCGGCGCGCACGGCGTCGATGATGATGCCGGCGGAGTTCGGGGAGTCCCAGACCTCGAGCTTGTACTCGAGGTTCAGCGGAACGTCACCGAAGGCGCGACCCTCGAGGCGGACGTAGGCCCACTTGCGGTCGTCGAGCCACGCGACGTAGTCGGACGGGCCGATGTGGACGTTCTTGCTGTCCGTCAGGTTGGCCAGCGAACCGGTGAGGTTCGAGGTCACGGCCTGGGTCTTGGAGACCTTCTTGGACTCGAGGCGCTCACGCTCGAGCATGTTCTTGAAGTCCATGTTGCCGCCGACGTTGAGCTGGTACGTGCGGTCCAGCGCCACGCCACGGTCTTCGAACAGCTTCGCCATCACGCGGTGCGTGATGGTGGCGCCGACCTGCGACTTGATGTCGTCACCGACGATCGGGACGCCCGCGTCCTCGAACTTCTTGGCCCACTCGGGGTCGGAGGCGATGAAGACGGGCAGGGCGTTGACGAAGGCCACGCCCGCGTCGATGGCGCACTGGGCGTAGAACTTGTCGGCCTCCTCGGAACCAACGGGCAGGTACGAGACCAGCACGTCGACCTCGGCGTCCTTGAGGGCCTGGACGACGTCGACCGCCTCGGCGGCGGACTCCTCGATCGTCATCCGGTAGTACTTGCCGAGACCGTCGAGCGTCGGGCCGCGGAGGACCTCGACACCGAGGGTCGGGACCTCGGCGATCTGGATGGTGTTGTTCTCCGAGGCGTTGATGGCCTCGGAAAGGTCCTTGCCGACCTTCTTGTCGTCGACGTCGAACGCCGCAACGAACTGGACGTCAGAGACGTGGTACTGACCGAACTTCACGTGCATGAGCCCCGGGACGGTGCTCGTCGCATCGGCGTCCCGGTAGTACTGCACGCCCTGGATCAGGGAGGTGGCGCAGTTGCCCACGCCGGCGATCGCTACTCGAACCGAACCCATCGGGTGTGTTCCTTCCTTGGTACTCATGACTGGTGACTGTTCATGAACGTGTGCTGGATGTGGTGATCAAGACGTCGACGGTGTCGGCGTCTCGGGCGCTGCTTCGGCGCGCGACTGGGCGCCGCGCTCGGCGTTGATGAGGTCCGAGAGCCATCGGACCTCCCGCTCGACCGATTCGACGCCGTGCCTCTGGAGCTCGGAGGCGTAGCGGTCGGCTTCCTTCTGGGTCATCGCGAGGTCGCGCTGAACCCGTTCCAGCCGCTCCTGGAGCCGCGAACGTCGTCCTTCGAGGACGCGCAGGCGGATCTCCATGTCGGTGGAGGAGAAGAACCGGAACCGGATGTCGAAGTTGTCGTCCTCCCATGCAGCAGGACCCACCTCCGACATGAGGCGCTGGAACTCTGCGGTGCCCTGCGGTGTCACCTCGTAGACGATTCGCTGCCGGCGGCTCTGGGGGCCCGACGGAACGACTTCCTCGATGAGATTGCCGCGGAGCATCTTCTTCAACGCCGGGTAGAGCGAGCCGTACGACAGCAGGCGGCCCCATCCGAGCATCAGGTTGAGCCGCTTGCGCAGCTCGTAGCCGTGCATGGGTCCCTCGTGCAGCAGTCCGAGGACTGCCAACTCGATGGTGTCGCCACGCCGTGCCATGCGACCTATCGTAGCGATATATCCACGGAACGTGAACTTTCGATGGATCGGGAGTGTCCAGCGGCCGACCGCCCGTCACGAATCGGGTGACACAGGTGCGCGCCGTACCCTGTGCTGCGTGGTCGAGGGAAAGCGCAAGCAAGGGACGTCGTCGTCGCGCGGCAGGTCCGGCAAGTCGGGCAAGTCGGGCGGCAAGGGCAAGTCGGGCAGCAAGGCGCCGCGCACGTTCAAGCAGAAGGTGAAGCGGTTCGCGCTGTGGGGCATGGTCGCCAGCGTCGTGTTCGGACTGCTCGGTCTGCTCTCCCTGTTCATCGCCTACCGGACGATCGACATTCCCGACCCCAACGCAGAGTTCCTGACCGAGACCACCCAGGTCTTCTACGCCGGCGGCAAGGCCGAGCTCGGTGAGTTCGCGATCCAGAAGCGCGACTCGATCCCCTACGAGGAGATGCCGCAGTTCGTGAAGGACGCGGTCGTCGCCTCGGAGAACCAGACGTTCTGGACCGACAGCGGGCTGGACCCCAAGGGCATCCTGCGCGCTGCGTTCAGCAACGCCCAGGGCAACTCGAAGCAGGGTGCCTCGACCATCACCCAGCAGTACGTGAAGATCCTCTACCTGACCCAGGACCGCACCTGGAAGCGCAAGGCCCGCGAAGCGCTGCTGTCGCTGAAGATCAAGAACCAGCTGACCAAGCAGGAGATCCTCGAGGGCTACCTCAACACCATCTACTTCGGTCGTGGTGCGTACGGCATCCAGGCGGCCGCCCAGGCGTACTTCGCGCGAGACGCGAAGGACCTGACGCTGAGCCAGTCGGTCGTCCTGGCGGCTGTCCTCAACAACCCGCTCCTCTTCGACCCCGCCAACGGCGAGGCCGCGACAGCCCGGCTCGAGAGCCGGCACGAGCGCATCATCAAGGCCATGCTCGACATGGACACCGTGGACCCCGACCTCGCGGCGAAGGCGCTCGAGGAGGGCCTGCCGAAGTTCCCCGTCATCAAGCAGGGCGACCAGTACGCCGGCCAGAAGGGCCACGCACTGACGATGGTCCGCAAGGAGCTGATCCGCCTCGGGTTCAGCGAGGACGAGATCGACGGCAGCGGCCTGAAGGTCACGACCACCTTCACCCGCAAGGCCATGCGGGCCGCCCAGCAGGGTGTCCAGGCGGCGCGGCCCGAGGGCTTCGGCGCGAACCTCCACATCGGCGTCGCCTCGGTCGAGCCCGGGACCGGCGCGGTGCGCGGGTTCTACGGCGGCCACGACTTCCTCAAGTCGCAGCTCAACTGGGCCGTGGCCGGTGGCCAGGCCGGGTCGACGTTCAAGCCGTTCGCGCTGGCGGCCGGGATCGAGTCGGGCTTCGAACTCAAGGACACCTTCGACGGCAACTCGCCCTACGAGCTGCCCGGCGGCGGCCGACCGATCGAGAACCAGGGTGACCAGGACTACGGCAAGGTCAACCTGATCAAGGCCACCGAGGACTCGGTCAACACCGCCTACATCGACCTGACGCTGGCGACTCCCGACGGCCCCGAGAAGATCATCGAGACGGCCAACAAGATGGGCGTCCCGCCGGCCGAGCCGGCGGCCAAGCCCTACGGGTTCCCGACCTCGAGCCCCGGCCTGCAGGCGAACACCGGTGTCGCCCTGGGCTCCCAGACGGTCAGCCCGATCAACATGGCCAACGGCTACGCGACGATCGCGAACCGCGGGGTCGCGGCCGACGCCTACATCATCGAGAAGGTGGTCGACGCCGATGGCGTGGTCCGCTACACCCACAAGGTCACCGACCACCGCGCGATCCGTGAGGGTGTGTCCGACGACGTCGGCTTCGCGCTCCAGCAGGTCGTGAAGTCGGGATCGGGTTCGGCAGCGCTCGCCCTGGGTCGCCCCGTCGGCGGCAAGACCGGCACCGCGACCAACGGCAAGGGCGAGGTCTCCTCGGCCTGGTTCGTCGGCTACACCCCGCAACTGGCCACCGCCGTGATGTATGTCCGCGGCAAGGGCAACGAGCAGTTGCAGGGCTGGCTGCCGTCGTACTTCGGTGGTGCCTATCCGGCGCAGACCTGGACCGAGGTGATGAAGCGGGCCATGGAGGACGTGGACGTCGAGGACCTCCCGCCGGCTGCGTACGTCAAGGGCGAAGCGCCCGGCGAAGGCCACGAGCCGCCACCGCCGCCCCCGCCGAAGCCGACCAAGACCCCGAAGCCGACCACAGCGACGCCGACCCCGACCCCGACGCCCACCCCGACGCCGACCAAGGAGCCGGGTCCGCCGACCAGCACGCCGCCCGACCCGACGACCGACACGGACGGCGACGGCAACCCGGACGTCTTCGACGAGGACGACGACGGCGACGGCGTGCCGGACGTCTCGGATCCGCAACCGCTGAACCCGGCCGTGCCGGGCAATGGCAACGGCAACAACCGGGTGCGGGTCGGCCGCCGTCGTCGTACCGCCGCCTGAGGCCGACGCCTCGATGCCCCGCGAGCGGATGCCGCACGTCCACGCCACCAACGATGATCCCGTCGTCACCGCGCTGAGCGAGGTGGTCGGCGGGCCGATGGGTGAGCGCGCGCGGCCGCACCGCTGGTGGACGCCGACGCGGGTGCTGCTCCTGCTGACCGCGTTGACCTGCTGCCTGGGCCTGGTCCAGAAGGCACCGTGTTCGCTGGTCGACGGCAAGGACCAGAACTGGGTCTACTCCCACATGTGTTACACCGACCTGCGGCCGCTCTACGTGCCGCGGGGACTGGCGGAGCACGCGTGGCCGTACTCCGACGACGAGCAGACCCGCGAGCGGTACGAGGTCATGGAGTACCCCGTCGGCATCGCCTACTGGGCGTGGGGCACGGCGTGGGTGACGCACTGGCTGAACGGTTCGCCCGACGTCGAGCAGCGCTACCAGTCACCCGTCGACCGTTTGTACGACGACGAGGAGGTCGACGACGAGCAGACGATCTTCCTGCTGGTGAACGCGATCGGGTTCGCCTTCCTCGCCCTGGCCGCCGTGTGGCTCCTCTCACGCACCCACGAGCGCCGTCCCTGGGACGCCGCGGCGTTCGCCCTCTCACCCGCCCTGCTGCTCACCGGCCTGATCAACTGGGACCTGATCGCCGTCGCACTGGTGGCCGGGGCGCTCTGGTCGTGGTCGCGCGACCGACCCGTGCTGACCGGTGTCCTGATCGGGCTCGGGACGGCGGCGAAGCTCTACCCGCTCTTCCTGCTCGGCGCGATCCTGGTGATCTGCCTGCGCCGGCGCCAGTACTGGACGTTCGGATCCGTGACCGTGTCCGCCGCACTGGCCTGGCTGGTCGCGAACGCGCCCGGGTTCCTCACCGGCCCGGACCAGTGGAAGGTGTTCTGGAGCTTCAACGCCGAACGCACCGCCGACCTCGGGTCGGTGTGGATGCTGATCGACCAGGCCGGCGACATCGGCTTCAAGGCGCACACGATCAAC
>JAKFEI010000553.1:0-8990 GCA_036675765.1 Nocardioides sp.
CCGCGTTCCCGGCCGGCGGTGAAAGCGGCCACCAGGAGCGCCTGCGCCAGGCCCAGGTTGCGGTGCGAGGAGGCCACGGCCAGCTTCGACACGTAGGTGTCGAGGCCGTTGTCGGTGGGGGCGTTCCACGCGTTGGCCACGCCCGCGACCTGCCCGTCCGGCGCGGTGACGACCTGGAGGTGCCACGGTTCGAAGCCCGGGCGTTGCCACACCCGTGCCGCGAAGTCCTCGAAGGACGCACGTGCGCGCACCGCCCATTCGAGGAAGGCGTCCTCGGTCACGGTCCACACCTGCTCGTGATCAGCTGGCGTCGCCTCACGCAACGCATAGCCGTCGGGCAATGGCCGCTCCCCGACACTCGCCCCCTCGGGCAGTCGCAGCACCCAGCTGGTCCACCGGACGTCGTACCCGAGCGCGGTGAGGAGGTGGTCGCCCGCCGAGCCCTCCGGCACGGGCATGCCGAGCATCGCGGCGCCGCGGCTGCGGGCCAGGTCCTGCGCCCACCCCGCGAGCCAGGTGCCGATCCCGCGTCCCCGATGGGACGGCAGGACGGCGGCGTCGTACCGCTCCTCGCCCATGTACTCGACGTACGCGACGACCTGCTCGCCGTCGAGGACGCCGATCGAGTTGCCGGCGAGGTCGTACGACGGTTGCTGCCACTCGCTGACGAGGTCCTCCTCCTCGATCTCGACCGTGCCGACGTCGGTGCGTTCCTGTTCGGCGATCAGCTCGAAGACGGCGCGCGCATCGGCCGGCACCAGCGGGCGGGTGGTGAGGCCGGGAGGGAGAGCAGGTTCAGGCACCCGGGGAGTCTCGCCGATCCGTCGCCGGATGCGCACCGCATTTCGTGCGCCGGGTCAGGCCGGAGCCAGCTCCAGAACCAGGTCGCCGCCGTCGACCGGCTTCGTGCCGGTGAAGGCGAGCCGCCGGACGACCCCGCTGACCGGCGCGGTGATCGAGGCCTCCATCTTCATCGCCTCGATCGTCGCGACCACATCGCCGGCCTGCACCGTGTCGCCGACGGCGACGGCCGGGGTCACTGCTCCCTGGAAGGGGGCGGCGACGTGGCCGGCCTGGGTGGTGTCGGCCTTCTCGGCCGTGGCGACCTCGGAGGCGACGGACCGGTCGCGCACGCTGACGGGCCGCAGCTGTCCGTTGATGGTGCACATGACGGTGCGGAAGCCGCGCTCGTCGGGTTCGCCGATGGCTTCGAGTCCGAGGAGCAGCTTGACGCCCTCACCGAGCACGACTTCGTGCTCCTCGCCCTGGCTGAGCCCGTAGAGGTAGTCGCGAGTCGGCAGCACCGACACGTCGCCGTGGGCCTGGCGTGCCTCGTCGAAGTCACGGGTCGGGCCGGGGAACAACAGCTGGTTGAGGGTACGACGACGGTCGGTCGCGAGCGCGTCCTGCTGGTGGAAGGTCAGGGTGGGCTCGGATGCCTTCCACGCGCGTCCCGCCAGCGCCTTCGTGCGGAACGGCTCGGGCCAGCCACCGGGCGGGTCGCCGAGCTCGCCGTTGAGGAACCCGATGACCGAGTCGGGGATGTCGAACTTCCCGGGGTCCGCCTCGAAGGCGTCGGGGCTGGCGCCGGCGCCGACGAGGGCGAGGGCGAGGTCGCCGATGACCTTGGACGAGGGGGTGACCTTCGGGACGTTGCCGAGGATCCGGTTGGCGGCGGCGTACATGTCCTCGACCTGTTCGAACTTCTCGCCGAGGCCGAGCGCGATCGCCTGCTGGCGCAGGTTGGAGAGCTGGCCGCCGGGGATCTCGTGCGTGTAGACGCGGCCGGTCGGTGCGGGCAGTCCCGACTCGAACGGGGCGTAGAGCCGGCGGGTGGCCTCCCAGTAGGGCTCGAGGGCGTTGACGTTCTCCAGGGACAGCCCGGTCTCGCGGTCGGAGTGGTCGGTGGTGGCGACCAGGGCGGAGAGCGCAGGTTGTGAGGTCGTGCCTGACATGGAGGCGCAGGCCGCGTCGACCGCGTCGACCCCGGCCTCGATGGCGGCGAGCAGGGTGGCCAGCTGGCCGCCCGGGGTGTCGTGGGTGTGCAGGTGCACGGGCAGGTCGAACTCGTTGCGCAGGGCGCTGACCAGGGTCCGCGCAGCGGGAGCGCGGAGCAGGCCGGCCATGTCCTTGATCGCCAGCACGTGCGCACCGGCGTCGACGATCTGTTCGGCCAGGCGCAGGTAGTAGTCGAGCGTGTAGAGCTTCTCGCCCGGCGAGGACAGGTCGCCGGTGTAGCAGAGCGCGACCTCGGCGACCGTGGTGCCGGTTGCCCGTACTGCCTCGATCGCGGGGCGCATCTGGTCGACGTCGTTGAGGGCGTCGAAGATCCGGAAGACGTCGATGCCGGTCTCGGCCGCCTCGGTCACGAACGCCTGCGTCACTGCCTCCGGGTACGGCGTGTAGCCGACCGTGTTGCGGCCGCGGAGCAGCATCTGCAGGCAGATGTTCGGCACCGTCTCGCGCAGGGCGGCGAGCCGCTCCCACGGGTCCTCGGCGAGGAAGCGCAGCGCGACGTCGTACGTCGCCCCGCCCCAGCACTCGAGCGACCACAGCTCGGGCGTCAACCGTGCGACGTGCCCGCCGACACCGAGCAGGTCGATGGTCCGCACGCGGGTGGCGAGCAGGGACTGGTGCGCGTCGCGGAAGGTCGTGTCGGTGACCGCAACGGTCGTGCGGGCTCGCAGGTCGCGGGCGAACTGCTCCGGGCCGGCGGCGAGCAGCTGCTGCCGGCTGCCAGCGGGCGGCGGGGTCGACGGGTCGATCGCCGGGAGCTTGGCGACCGGGTCGACCCAGTCGTCGGAGGAGGCCCGGGCGGCGCCGTACGGCTGGTTGACGGTGACGTCCGCGAGATAGGCGAGCAGCTTGCTGCCGTGGTCGCCCGACGCACGGGTCGCCAGCAGCCACGGGTGGCTCTCGATGAACGAGGTGGTGACGTGTCCGGACGCGAAGTCCGGGTCCCGAAGAACGGCTTCGAGGAAGGCGATGTTGGTCGAGACGCCGCTGATCTTGAACTCCGCCAGCGCGCGCTGCGCCTTCTCGACGGCCTTCTCGAAGGTGCGTCCACGACACGTCAGCTTGGCGAGCATCGAGTCGAAGTGGGCGGACACCTCGGCACCGGTGTATGTCGTACCGCCGTCGAGCCGCACGCCCGGTCCGCCCGGCGAGCGGTACGTCGTGATCTTGCCCGTGTCGGGACGGAACCCGTTGGCGGGGTCCTCGGTGGTGATCCGGCACTGCAGGGCCGCGCCGCGCAGCCGGATCGAGTCCTGGGTGAGCCCGAGGTCGGCGAGCGTCGCGCCGGCCGCGATCCGCAGCTGGGACTGGACCAGGTCGACGTCGGTGACCTCCTCGGTCACCGTGTGCTCGACCTGGATGCGCGGGTTCATCTCGATGAACACGTAGTTGCCGTCGGGGTCGAGGAGGAACTCGACCGTCCCCGCATTCTTGTAGCCGATCTCGCGAGCGAACCGGACGGCGTCGGCACACATCCGGTCACGGATCGCGGGGTCGAGGTTCGGCGCCGGCGCGATCTCGACGACCTTCTGGTGGCGTCGCTGCACCGAGCAGTCCCGCTCGAAGAGGTGGATCACCCCGTCGGCGCTGCCCGTCCCGTCGGCGAGGATCTGCACCTCGATGTGCCGCGGATCGACCACGGCCTGCTCGATGAACACGGTCGGGTCACCGAAGGCGCCCTCGCCCTCGCGCATGCAGGTCTCGATCGCCTCGCGCAGCTGGGCCCGGTCGTCGACGCGGCGCATGCCGCGGCCGCCACCGCCGGCGACTGCCTTGACGAACAGTGGCGCCGGGATCGCCTCGGCTGCAGCCACGAGCGCATCGACGTCCGTCGACGGGTCGACCGACTGCAGGGTCGGCACCCCTGCCGCCTTTGCTGCCGCGATCGCCCGCGCCTTGTTGCCGGTCAGGGTCAGCACCTCGGCCGAAGGCCCCACGAAGGTGATGCCTGCGTCCGCACAGGCCTCGGCCAGGGCCGGGTTCTCCGAGAGGAAGCCGTAGCCCGGGTAGATGGCGTCGGCGCCGCAGGCCCGCGCCGCAGCGACGATCGCGTCGGGATCCAGGTACGTGCGTACCGGATGGCCGCGCTCACCGATCTCGTAGGCCTCGTCCGCGCGGAGTCGGTGTTCACTCCACCGGTCCTCGTGCGGGAACACGGCGACCGTACGGGCGCCGATCTCGTGGGCGGCGCGGAAGGCGCGGATTGCGATTTCGCCGCGGTTGGCGACAAGGACCTTGGTGAACATGAGACTCCCGTGGTGAGGAAGAGGCGGCCGGGCGCAGGGTGGTCCCGGACGGCGCAAGATTATTCGCGCGAGCCGTCACCGCGTGGGGCTGTCCGTACTCGGGAGTAGCAAAAACCCACCGGGGCAAGTCCTTGCGGACTCGCCCCGGTGGGTTGGCTGCGGTTTGTTCTCAGGCGTTCTTGATCGCCGAGATGTCGAACTCGAGCTTGATCTTCTCGGAGACGAGCACGCCGCCGGTCTCGAGCGCTGCGTTCCAGGTCAGGCCCCAGTCCTTGCGGTTGACGGTGACGTCGCCCTCGAAGCCCACGCGGATGTTGCCGAACGGGTCCTTGGCGGAGCCGTTCTCCTCGAAGTTGATGGTGACCGGCTTGGTGACGTCCTTGATGGTCAGGTCGCCGGTGACGGCCCAGTCGGTGCCGTCGCGGGAGACGTCGGTCGAGACGAACGTCCACTCGGGGAACGTGGCGGCGTCGAAGAAGTCGGGGGAGGCGAGGTGGCCGTCGCGGTCGGCGTTGCCGGTGCTGACGCTGCCGGCGTTGATGGTGACGGTCACCGACGAGTTGGCCGGGGTGGCCGCGTCGATGTGGGCGTTGGCGGACCACTCGCCGAACTGGCCGCGGACCTTGGTGACGACCGCGTGGCGGGCCACGAAGCCGAGGCGGCTGTGCGCCGGGTCGAGCGTGTAGTCGCCGGTGATGTCGGAGAGGGCTGCGTTGTCGGTCATGAAGGGCTCCTGGAGTCGATTAGTTGAAGTATCAATGACTTGAACCAATGGTGACATGTCAACCATTCCCTCGCAAGGGGTGACCTGGGCCACGTTGCCACAAAGCTCCACGCTCAACGAGCCTCGCAAAAAGCAGGAAGCCGCCCCCCGCAGGGGGCGGCTTCCTCTGGTTTGGGTCAGGCGGCAGCGTGGCTGTGCGCGATGGCGGGCTGGCCGACCTCGATCCACACCGCTTCCATGCGGGTGCGGCCGTCGGCTGCCGTCACGGGCACCCAGCGCATCTCGAGCCTGGACGTCGTCTCGGTGTTGGTCATGGGACACCTCCTGTTCACCTTGTGTTCACCAAGATAGCACGTTCCCCACTCCGAGCCCAGAAAACGCCGAAAAAGGACCCATTCCGCTCCACCCGAGGGGCGGATCGCTCGTTCCAGTGGTCAAGAACCCTCCATTTCCCGGGTTGGTGACGACGGTCACCTACGCCGACTGACGGGATCTTGCCCAAAAACGGGCAGGAACTTGAGATTTGGTGAGCCGGGTTGCAGTCTCAACCTTGTGTACGTCGACCCGCGGCTGCTGCGCCATGTCCAGGAGTCCAGCGGGCTGACCCCATCGGAGGCCGAGCGCCTGGTGGAGGACGTCTTGTCCTTCCACGCCGAATCGGTGGAGGACCTGGTCCGCCGCCGGCACGCCGAGCTGAAGACCTTCGGTGCGAAGAACGCCGAGATCTTCACCCGACTCCGCGACGAACTGAGCGGCCACGTGGTGGCCGCCCCCGAACTCTCCGAGCGCCAGCTGCGCCGGATCATCTATGGATAGGTGTCTCGAGACGGTCGCTGGGCGACCTCCTCGACAACCGAAAGGAACCACACATGTGCGGCATCGTCGGATACATCGGCACCCAGCAGGCGGCCCCGCTGCTCCTGGAAGGGCTGACCCGGCTCGAGCACCGCGGCTACGACTCCGCCGGAGTGGCAGTCGTCGGTGGTAGCGGTGTGAAGGTGGCCAAGCGGGCCGGCCGGGTCCGCGACCTGTCGGACGGACTGCCCAAGCGGTTCTCCGGGAAGGTCGGCATCGGCCACACCCGCTGGGCGACCCACGGGCCGGCCAACGACGTCAACGCCCACCCGCACACGAGCGTCGACGGCCGCGTCGCCGTCGTCCACAACGGGATCATCGACAACGCCTCGGCCCTGCGTGCCGAGCTGGGCGACCAGGGCATCGAGCTGGCCTCCGACACCGACACCGAGGTGCTCGCCCACCTGATCGGCCGCTCCACCGCGTCGACCCTGGAGGCCCGGGTCGCCGAGGCATTGAGCCGGATCGACGGCACCTACGGCATCGCCGTGGCGCACGCCGACTTCCCCGACCGCATCGTCGTGGCGCGCAACGGCAGCCCGCTCCTCATCGGCGTCGGCGACCACGAGATGCACATCGCGTCCGACCTGGCGGCGTTGATCCGCTACACCACCACGGTGGCCCACCTCGAGGACGGCGAGATGGCCACGGTGACCGCCGGCGGTTTCAAGACGTACCGCCTCGACGCATCCGGCCTGTCCGCCACCCACCGCAGCGCCAACGAGGTCGACATCGACCCGGAGTCCTACGAGGCCGGCGACCACGACTCCTTCATGCACAAGGAGATGCTCGAGCAGCCCGCCCGCGCGGAGGCCGTGCTCCGGGGCCGGATGGACGAGCGCTTCGGGACCGGCCACCTCGGCGGCCTCAACATGGACGCCCGCCACCTGCGCGCGATCAGGCGGGTCAAGATCCTCGGGTGCGGGTCGGCGTACTACGTCGGCCAGATGGGCGCGGCCCTCATCGAGGAGCTGGCGCGGATCCCGGCGGACGCCGAGGCGGCCAGCGAGTTCCGCTACCGCAACCCGATCATCGACCCCGACACCCTCTATGTCGTCGTCAGCCAGTCGGGGGAGACCATCGACTCGCTCCTGGCCGTCCAGGAGGTACGACGCAAGGGCGGCCGGGTGATCGGGCTGGTCAACGTCGTCGGCTCCGCCATCGCCCGTGAGGTCGACGGCGGCATCTACCTGCACGCCGGGCCGGAGGTGGCCGTCGCGTCGACGAAGGCGCTGACCAACATGTACCTCGCGTTCGCGCTGCTCGCCGTCCAGCTCGGGCGGGTGCGCGACCTGTCCATCTCCGACGGCCAGCGCCTGATCGCCGCGCTGAAGGCCATCCCCGGCCAGATCGAGGAGATCCTCGCGACCGAGGACCAGCTGGCGAAGGTCGCCCACTCGCTGGCGCAGGCCGAGAGCCTGTTCTTCATCGGCCGGGTGCGCGGCTTCCCGGTCGCCCGCGAGGGCGCCCAGAAGTTCAAGGAGATCAGCTACCGGCACGCGGAGGCGTACCAGACCAGCGAGCTCAAGCACGGTCCGCTGGCACTCATCTCGACGTCCCTGCCGACGATCGCGATCGTGCCCGACGACGAGCTCGTCGAGCGCAACGTCGCGGCGCTGCACGAGATCAATGCCCGCGGCGGCCCGCTCACGGTGGTCACCCACGCCAGCGTGGACCTGGGTGACCTGTCGGGCGTGGTCCAGCGGATCGACGTACCGCGCAGCGAGCGCGAGCTGGACCCGATCCTGCTGACGATTCCGCTGCAGCTGTTGTCGTACCACGCAGCGCTGGAGCTGGGTCACGACATCGACAAGCCCCGCAACCTGGCGAAGTCCGTCACCGTCGAGTGATGAGGAGCGAGACCAGGACCGGATGGTGGTCCGAGGGCAGCGGCGCGAGGTAGCGGGAGCCGTCCATCCGGTAGTCGACCTCCCAGGTGGCCACGTGCGCGTGGGCCGGAGCGAACACCCGATCGAGGTGATTGCCCCACCTCCACGACGTGCGGGGCGTCGTGCTCTTCCCGCATGCGGAGTTGCGGTACGGCCGGGAGAGGTAGCGAGCCGCCTGGTCGTAGGCGTCATCCTGGCCGTCGGCGTACATCCGGGTCAGCGGGGTGTCCCTGGCGTGGCTGCGGGTCGAGTTGAAGTCGCCGGCATGGACGATGGGCGAGCTGGGGAAAGCCGCCTTGACCGTGTCGGCCAACAGGTCGGTCTCCGCGGCTCGTCGAGCGTCGCCCGCTGTGTCGTCGCCGTTCCACAGGTGCGCGCTGACCACGACGACTTCCTGCTGGGAGGTCTTCTCGCGCACCTTCACCCAGCACGCGCCGTGGACGGGGTCGTCGTACCGCGCGAAGGAAACACCGCCGGCGGTGCCCGGCACGACCTCGTACGTGGCGTCGCGGACGAACAGGGACTGCAGGTCGTGGGACGGGTTGCCGGTGCCGTCACCGGTCTGGCAACCGCGGGTGAAGGTGCCGTCGAGCGCGCTGGTCAGGTAGGGCGTGGCCAGGTTGCCCTCCTGGATGGCGACGATGTCGACACGTCGGCCGGTGGCGCCGATGTTCATCTGGAGGATCCTGTCGCGCACCCGGGGGCCGCGGGAGCTCCACGCGCCCAGCGTGCTGTTGCAGGCGCTGCTGCAGGTGTTGTAGGTCCCGATCGCCATCGGGATCGAGCTCGGCGGCACTGGCCGGTTCGATCGAACCGTGACCTTGCAATGGAGGCCTCCGCGATGGCCGAAGCCGCTGCGGTTGCGAGCGCGGATCTGGAAGCAGTACGTCGACCCGGGCCGGAGTCCGGTGGCGACGCCCCTCTGGACGCTGCTGCTGGTCCCGCGGACCCGCACGGTCCGCTTGGCGCTGGAGCCCTGGACCTCGGTGCTCGAGATCGCCCCGGACGAGAGCGCGAACTCGATCTGGTACGACGTCGCGCCGCGCACGCGCGGCCACTGCACCTCGACGGCCACCGACGGTCCTCGGTTGAGGTTCTGCGCGTTCACCCACGAGATGCCGGCCCGGCCCGGCTTGGCAGCGAAGGCGGGAGCAGCGTTCAGGCCGACCAGTGGCAGAGCACAGACGAGCGCAACGAGGGCTCCCGCCCAGCGATGAGTCCCGTGGGTCCGCCTGCCGATCGTGGTGCGCATCGAGTCCT
>JAKFEI010000219.1:0-8964 GCA_036675765.1 Nocardioides sp.
CTCACCTCCGAGCAGGCCGTGGTCGCCACGACCGCCAACAACAACAACGAGCTCGGCGTCCCGCTCACCGTGCTCCGCGCGGACGCGACCACCAGTCACGTCGTCGTCGAGATGGGCGCCCGCGGAGTCGGCCACATCACCTACCTCTGCGAGATCGCGCCCCCACGGATCGCCGCCGCCCTCAACGTCGGCAGCGCCCACGTCGGGGAGTTCGGCGGCCAGGACGTCATTGCCCGGGCCAAGGGCGAGATCATCGCGGCCCTGCCCGACCACGGGGTCGCCGTCCTGAACGCGGACGACCCCCTCGTGGCGGCCATGGCCACCCGCACCTCCGCCCGGATCGTCTCCTTCGGCACGACCGGCGCGGTGACCTGGCGCAACCTCACCCTCGACGCGCTCGGACGGCCCACCTTCGACCTCGGGTACGACGACCAGTGGCATGCCGTCTCGCTCCTGCAGTCCGGCGCGCACCAGGTGCTCAACGCCGCCGCTGCTGCTGCGATGGCGATCGGCGCGGGGTTCGCTCCCGCCGACGTGGCCGCTGCCCTCGGCACCGCTGCCGCGGCGTCGCGCTGGCGGATGGAGGTCACCGAGCGCGCCGACGGACTCGTCGTGATCAACGACTCCTACAACGCGAACCCGGAGTCGATGCGTGCCGCGCTGGAGGCGCTGGTCGCCATCGGCCGGGGGAACGGGGGTCCGCGCCGTCGTACGGTCGCGATCCTGGGGGAGATGAAGGAGCTCGGTGACGAGCACGAAGACGGCCACCATGCGGTGGGACGCGCAGCAGCGGACCTCGGCGTCGACGTCCTCGTCGTCGTGACCGCAGCCGCCCGCGGCATCGCTGCGGGCGCGACAGAGGGGCCCGGTAACACGGTCGATGAGGTGATCGTCACGGCGGGCCGGGACGACGCAGTGGACTGGGTGCGGCAGAATGCCGGACCGGAGGACGTCGTCCTCGTCAAGGCGTCGCGCGGCGCCGCCTTGGAGCTGGTGGCAGAGAGCATCCTGAAGGGGCCCATGCAGTGAGAGCGATCCTTCTGGGAGGCGGCATCTCGTTGTTGATCTCGCTGCTCGGCACGCGGGTGGCGATCCACTGGTTCACGCAGTGGGGCTATGGCCAGGAGATCCGCGACGACGGCCCGACCAGCCACCACACCAAGCGCGGCACCCCCACCATGGGCGGGGTCGTCATCATCCTGGCTGCGGTCATCGGCTACTTCGCGGCGAAGCTGATCACGCTGACCACGCCCAGCGCGTCGGCCCTGTTGTTGCTGTTCCTCTTCGTCGGGATGGGCCTGGTCGGCTTCCTCGACGACTTCATCAAGATCTCCAAGCAGCGCAGCCTCGGCCTGCGCAGCAAGGCCAAGATGGCCGGGCAGACCGTGATCGCGCTGGTCTTCGGTTGGCTGGCGCTGTCGACGTGGCTCGAGGACGAGAACGGCCGGAGCCCGGCGAGCGACAAGGTGTCGTTCCTGCGCGAGCTGGACTGGTTCGTCCTCCCGACGGTGCTGGCGCTGTTGTTCATCTGGCTGCTCGTCGCCGGCTTCAGCAATGCCGTCAACCTCACCGACGGGCTCGACGGCCTCGCCGCGGGCGCCTGCGTCATGGTCTTCGGCGCCTACACGCTGGTGAACATCTGGCAGAACAACCAGTTCTGCCAGGACGAGCCGAGCGCCTCCTGCTACAACGTGCGAGATCCGCTCGACCTGGCGATCATCGCGGCCGCCATCACCGGGGCCTGCTTCGGCTTCCTGTGGTGGAACGCCTCGCCCGCCAAGATCTTCATGGGCGACACCGGCTCCCTGGCCCTGGGCAGCGCGCTCGCCGGCTTCGCGATCCTGACGCGCACCGAGCTCCTGCTGGTCGTCCTCGGAGGACTGTTCGTCCTCGAGACCGCGTCGGTGATGATGCAGGTCGGCTTCTTCAAGCTCACCAAGGGCAAGCGCATCTTCCGGATGGCACCCATCCACCACCACTTCGAGATGCTCGGCTGGGAGCAGGTCACCGTGGTGATCCGGTTCTGGATCATCACCGGACTGTGTGTCGCCACCGGGCTCGGCATCTTCTACGCCGAGTGGGTCTCGAGACTGTGAGTCGCGACGTGTCCAACCTGGGTCGCAAGGACGCCTGGGACGGAGTCCGCGTCGTCGTCGCCGGCTTCGGCACGAGCGGTGCGGCTGCGGTCGACAACCTGCTCCACCTCGGTGCCGACGTGCACGCCGTGGCCGAGGTGGCCCGGCCCGCGATCCTCGAACGCGCCGAGCTGCTCGAGGTGCTCGGTGCCCGCATCGACATCCACGAGGGCGCGACCGCGACCCTGCCCGAGGGCGAGGTCGACCTCCTCGTCGTCTCCCCGGGCTTCCGCCCGGACGCGCCGATCGTCGTGGCCGCCCGCGAACGCAACGTCCCGGTCTGGGGCGAGGTCGAGCTCGCCTGGCGGCTTCGCGACCCTGACTCCCCGGCGCCCTGGATCTGTGTCACCGGCACCAACGGCAAGACGACGACCGTGCAGATGCTCGACAGCATCCTGCGCGCCGCCGGGCTGCGCAGCGTCGCCGCGGGCAATGTCGGACTGCCGTTGACCGAGGCCGTCATGGACCCGGAGCCCTACGACGTCATCGCCGTCGAGTTGTCGAGCTTCCAGCTCCACACCACCGACACGATGGCCGCCGAGAGCGCCGTGGTGCTCAACGTGGCCGAGGACCACCTCGACTGGTACGACGGCACGGGCGGCATGGACGGCTACGCCCGCGACAAGGGGAGGATCTACACGGGCGTGCAGCGGGCCTGTGTCTACAACGCCAGCGATCCCGTCACCGAGCAGCTCGTGCGCGATGCCGACGTCGAGGAGGGTGCGCGGGCCATCGGCTTCACCCTCGGCCTGCCGAGCGTCGGGATGGTCGGTGTCGTCGACGAGTTCCTCGTCGACCGCGCGTTCATCGAGGAGCGTTCGACCAGCGCGGCCGAGCTGTGCACCATCGACGACCTCGCCTCCAGTGCGCCGCACTACATCGCGAACGCACTCGCCGCCGCGGCGCTCGCGCTGGCCCACGGCGTCAGCCGGACCGCCGTACGCGACGGGTTGACGGCGTTCCGTCCCGACGGCCACCGGATCGCGGTGGTCGCCGAGCACGACGACCTGACCTGGATCAACGACTCCAAGGCCACCAACCCGCACGCGGCAGCCTCCTCGCTCGCGGCCTTCGCGCCCGTGGTGTGGGTGGCGGGCGGCCTGGCCAAGGGCGCGAGCTTCGACGACCTCGTCCGCTCCGTCGGATCGCGGCTGCGCGGCGTGGTCCTGATCGGTCAGGACCGGCAGGTGATCGCCGACGCGCTTTCGCGACACGCACCCGATGTGCCCGTGATCGACGCCAACAGCCCTGAAACTGGTGGGGTAGTTGGTGAGTCAAGTGACGACCTGATGAGGCGTGTCGTTGCGTTGGCTGCCGGGATGGCCCAGTCGGGCGACACCGTGCTGCTGGCGCCGGGATGCGCGTCGATGGACCAGTTCACCGACTACGCCGCCCGCGGCGATGCGTTTGCCGAGGCGGTCAGGGAGTTCATCACCAGGGACTGACACGAGGGACTGAGGGGGGCGTCATCACCACCGCGAACCCCGAGAGCACCCGCCTCTCGTTCCAGGGCCTGGTACGACGTCGTCCCCGACTCGCGACGCGGCGGCCGAGCTGGACCCGCGCACTCAAGGATGCCCTCGACCGTCCCCTGACGACGTACTACCTGCTGCTGGGTGCCACCGCCCTGTTGCTGACCATCGGCCTGATCATGGTGCTGAGCGCCTCCAGCGTCCGGGCCTACAGCGAGACCGGCGACTCGTACGCCGTCGTGAAGCGTCAGCTGATGTGGGTGGGCATCGGTGTCCCGTGTGCCTTCATTGCGTCCCGGGTGTCGACCAGCTGGGTCCGCGGACTCGCCTACCCGGCCTTCTCGATCTCGCTGCTGCTGCTGGCGCTGACCGCCAAGCTCGGCGTCGAGGCCAACGGCAACACCAACTGGTTGGCGCTGGGGCCGATCCAGATCCAGCCCTCGGAGCTGGCCAAGCTGTCGCTGGTGATCTGGGCGGCGCACATCTACGCCAACAAGGAACGCCGGCTCAAGAGCCTGCACCAGATGCTGGTGCCCGTCGTCCCCGGCATGGTGCTGGCCACCACGCTGGTGGTCGTCGGTCGCGACCTCGGTACGGCGCTGGTCTTCTTCGCGTTGCTGATCGGCATGCTCTGGGTGGTCGGCGCCCCCAACAAGCTCTTCGCCCTGGCCCTGGCCGGTGTCAGCGTGCTCGCGCTCGGCCTGGCAGCCACCGACGGTGAACGCCTCCAGCGGCTGGCGAACTTCACGGACCCGTTCAAGGACTTCCACGGCAACGGGTGGCAGCCCGCCCACGGCCTGTACGCCATGGCCAGCGGCGGCATCTTCGGCGAGGGCATCGGCGCCAGCCAGCAGAAGTGGGGCCAGTTGCCGGAGGCCTACACCGACTTCATCTTCGCCGTCCTCGGGGAAGAGCTGGGCCTGGTCGGCACGCTGCTGGTGATCTCGCTGTTCCTCGTCATCGCCTACGCCGGCCTGCGGGTCGCACGCGAGACCAAGGACCCGTTCGTCAGGTACTGCACCTTCGGCATCGTGGTGTGGCTGCTCGGCCAGATGATCATCAACGTCGGCATGGTCCTCGCCCTGCTTCCCGTCATCGGCATCCCGCTGCCGCTGGTGTCCTACGGCGGCTCGAGCCTGCTGCCCACGCTGAGTGCGCTGGGCCTGGTCATCGGATTCGCCCGGCGGGAGCCCGCCGCGGCGCGCGCGCTCGCCCAGCGTCGTCGGGCCAGGTCGGCCGGACTCTCGGCGCGCGGGTAGGTTTCTCGCGTGCGCGTTCTGTTGGCCGGTGGTGGAACGGCGGGTCACACCTCGCCCCTGCTCGCGACGGCGGACGCCCTGCGCCGCCTGGATCCTGATGTCGAGATCACGTGCCTCGGCACGCCCCGCGGCCTGGAGAACAAGGTGGTCCCCGCGGCCGGCTACACGCTGCGCCTCGTGCCGCCCGTCCCGCTCCCGCGCAAGCCCGGCAAGGACCTGTTCCTCGTGCCGAGGCGCCTCCGTGCGGCCGTGAAGGCCGCCCTCGAGATCATCGACGAGGTGCAGCCCGACGTGATCGTCGGCTACGGCGGCTACGTCTCGATGCCCGCCTACGTCGCCGCGCGTCGACGCAAGATCCCGCTCGTCGTCCACGAGCAGAACGCACTGCCCGGCATCGCGAACAAGGTCGGCTCGCGCCTCGCCACCCGCGTCGCCGTCAGCTTCCCCGGCACCCCCCTGAAGAAGGGCGAGTACGTCGGCCTGCCCATCCGGCGCATGATCTCGACCCTCGACCGCACGGCTCTCCGGGCCGAGGCGCGCGCGTTCTTCGGCCTCGAGGCCGATCGCCCGACCCTCGTCGTCACCGGTGGATCCCAGGGCGCGCGCCGGGTCAACCAGGCCATCAGCGGCGCGTCCGCGGCGCTGGGCTCCGCTGGTGTCCAGGTGCTGCACGTGATCGGCCCGAAGGGCGCGAGCGACGCCACCTGGAGGGAGCCGGTGGCCACCGGGGTGCCCTACGTCGTCCTCCCGTTCGTTGAACGGATGGATCTCGCGCTGGCCGCGGCCGACCTCATGGTGTGTCGCTCCGGCGCCTCGAGCGTCGTCGAGGCGTCCGCGAGCGGCGTGCCCGCGATCTTCGTGCCGTTGCCGATCGGCAACGGTGAACAGGCCCTCAACGCCCGTCCCGTCGTCGACGCCGGGGGAGCGCTCCTCGTCGAGGACGCCGACTTCACGGCCGACTACGTCGCGGACACGGTGCCGGCGCTGGTCACCGACGCGGCGCGCCTGGCCCGGATGGGTGCGGCTGCGGCCGACCTGGTGCCCCGCGACGCCGACGACAAGCTCGCGCGGATCATCCGCGACGTGGCTGCGAGCGCTGCCGGGGCTGCCCGGTGAAGATCCCCGTCCCCGCCGAGATCCTGCCCGCCGAGCAGCTCGGCCGGGTCCACTTCGTCGGCATCGGCGGCGCCGGGCTGTCCGGCATCGCCCGGCTCATGCACCAGCAGGGTGTCGCGGTCACCGGTAGCGACGCCAACGACTCGGTCGTCGTACAGGCCCTGCGGGCCGAAGGCATCACCGTCCACGTCGGCCATGACGCCGCGCACGTCGACGGTGTCGACACCGTCGTGGCCACCACCGCTGCCCGCGAGGACAACCCGGAGATCGTCGCCGCCCAGGCGCAGGGACTGCGGCTCTGGCCCCGTTCGGCCGGGCTGCAGTCGGTGCTCATCGGCAAGCGCGTCGTCGCGATCGCCGGCACGCACGGCAAGACCACGACGACCGCGATGCTCACCGTCGCGCTCCAGGAGGCCGGCCTCGACCCGACGTTCGTCATCGGCGCGGAGGTCGAGACCCTCGGCACCAACGCACGACTCGGTACGGGCGACGTCGCCGTCGTCGAGGCCGACGAGTCGGACGGGGCATTCCTCGTCTACACGCCCGAGATCGCCGTCGTGACCAACGTCGACGCCGACCACCTCGACCACTGGGGCACACCCGAGGCGTACGCCGCGGCGTTCGCGACGTTCGTTGCGGGAGCGTCGTCCTCGGCCGTCGTGAACGCCGACGACCCCGGCTCGGCAGCGCTCGCCGCGGCCGGGGGCGTGGCCACGGCCGGTTTCGTCGACGGCGCCGACATCCAGGGCAGCGACCTCGCCGTCGTGGGCGGCGGTGCGACCTTCGAGGTCCGGGCCGCCGGCAACGACCTCGGTGCCGTCACCCTGTCGGTCCCCGGAACGCACTATGCCCAGGACGCACTGCTGGCGCTGGCCGCAGGCCTCGACCTCGGCGCGGATCCGGCCGCCCTCATCCGCGGCCTGGCCCGCCACCGTGGTGCCAAGCGCCGGATGGAGCTCGTCGGCGAGGCCGCAGGCGTCCGGGTCTACGACTCCTATGCCCACCACCCGAGCGAGATCCGGGGCGACATCGAGGCGGCCCGGTCGCTGGTGGGACCAGGCGAGCGCCTGGTCGTCTGTTTCCAGCCGCACCTCGTGTCCCGGACCCGCATCTTCGGCGTGGAGATGGGCCAGGCCCTCGGTGCTGCCGACGAAGTCGTCGTCCTCGACGTCTACGTCGCGCGCGAGGACCCCGATCCCGAGGTCACCGGCGCCCTGGTTGCCGACGCTGTCCCGTTGCCCGCGGGGCAGGTCCGGTTCGCGCCCGTGCGCGCCGAGGTCGTGGCGACCTTGAGCGACATCGCCCGTCCGGGTGACCTCGTGCTCACCCTCGGCGCCGGGGACGTCACCGTGCTTGCTCCCGAACTCCTCGCCGTCCTCGCCGGGCGGGGCTGAGGCATGGCCGGCAGGGGACGAGCACCGCGCCTGCGCCGCGGTGACGCCCAGGCGCGTGCCCGCAAGGCCTTCGCCCGCCGCCAGCGCTCGCGTCGCTGGCTGACCTGGCGCTACATCGCCGCTGCGCTGGCTTTCGTGCTCCTGGCCGGCCTCGGCGTCTATGCCCTCTACTTCTCGTCGTGGCTACGGGCCGACGGCGTCCAGGTCGTCGGCAACGACCTGTTGACCGAGAAGCAGGTGCTGGAAACCGCAGAGGTGCGCACCGGCGGGCCGCTGGTGCAGGTGGACCTCGAGGCGATCGAGAAGCGGATGAGGTCCCTCGCCGCGGTCAAGAGCGTCGACGTCTCCCGCAAGTGGCCGCACCAGGTCCGCATCGAGATCGTGGAGCGCACCCCGATCGCCGTCCTCGACCTCGGCAAGCGCGAGGCGGCGCTCGACGCCGACGGCACGGCGTTCCCTGCACCGGACCGGGCCCGCAAGGGACTGCCCCGGGTGAAGGTCGGAGCCGGCGCGAACAAGGACGCCCTGCAGGAGGGCGCCGAGGTCGTCGCCTCGCTCGACCCCGAGGTCTCCGCCCTCGTCGAGTACGCCGAAGTACGCACCGTCGACGAGATCCTGCTCCACCTGCGCGACGGCCGCCTGGTCCGCTGGGGGAGTGCGGACCAGTCCGGCGACAAGGCCGCGGTCCTGCTGGAACTGCTCAACGTCAAGGCCCGGACGTACGACGTCTCGGTGCCGGGTTCCCCGACCACGCGCTGATCTTTTTTCCCGATCCCGTGCAGGCGCGGCGTGTCTGCGCCGCGAGGGTCGCCCGCGTACCTACTGTCATGGACACGACGAGGTTGACATAACTATAACCCTCTACCTGAGGGTGACAGTTTTCCGAAGCGCACCGTCGATTCCGATCACACACCTGGAGAGGTGAAGCCGCCGTGGCAGCTGCACAGAACTACCTGGCCATCATCAAGGTCGTCGGCATCGGTGGCGGCGGCGTGAACGCCGTCAACCGGATGATCGAAGTCGGCCTCAAGGGCGTCGAGTTCATCGCCATCAACACCGACGCGCAGGCGTTGCTGATGAGCGACGCCGACGTCAAGCTCGACATCGGTCGCGAGCTCACCCGCGGCCTGGGCGCCGGCGCCAACCCCGACGTGGGTGGCAAGGCAGCCGAGGACCACGCGGAAGAGATCGAAGAGGTCATCAAGGGCGCCGACATGGTCTTCGTGACCGCCGGCGAAGGCGGCGGCACCGGCACCGGTGGTGCTCCGGTCGTGGCCCGCATCGCGCGCTCGCTCGGCGCGCTGACCATCGGTGTCGTCACCCGTCCGTTCAGCTTCGAGGGTGCCCGTCGCAAGAAGTCCGCCGACGACGGCATCGAGCGGCTCCGCGAAGAGGTCGACACCCTCATCGTGATCCCCAACGACCGGCTGCTGCAGATCTCCGACCGCAACGTCTCGATGCTCGACGCGTTCAAGCAGGCCGACCAGGTCCTGCTCCAGGGCGTCTCCGGCATCACCGACCTGATCACGACCCCCGGTCTGATCAACGTCGACTTCGCCGACGTCAAGGCCGTCATGAGCAACGCCGG
>JAKFEI010000070.1:0-8836 GCA_036675765.1 Nocardioides sp.
TCGAGCAGGCGCTCGGCGGCGCGCAGGATCTCGGCGGTCGCCTCGGGGTGGGCGAGCGAGAACATCGAGGCCCGGCCACTGGGCCGTGACACGACCAGGCCGCAGTCGCGCAGCAGGGCCAGGTGCTTGGAGACCGTCGACTGGGCGAGTCCGAGGTGGTCGGTGAGGTCGATGACGCGGTGCTCGCCGAGGGCGAGGTGCTGGAGGATCGCGAGCCGGTTGGGATCGCTGAGACCGTGCAGCAGGCAGGCCGCCGCGACGAGCGCCTCGACCTCGCTGGTCGGCTCGACCTGATTCATCGCCATACGGCGATGTAATCACCGTTCGGCGACGCCGGTCAAGTCCTGTCCGGGATCAGAACGGCAGGCTCAGCACCACACGGAGCGGCAGGCCCGGCCACGCGACACCGAGCCACAGGCCCCGGGCGACGACGCATCCGGGGTGCAGGTGCCCCCGGGCGAGGGAGGTCGCAGCGCCCACGACGACGGCCAGCCCGAGAACACCGAGCACGCCCCAGCCCACGAGGTGCGGCGTCTCCGGGACCACGACGGCCGCCACCCCGAACCCGAGCAGCACCAGGCCCGCGAGGAACGAGGCGGGGCTGACCGGGGTGTCCCGCTGCCGCCACGGTTGTTCGACCGAACGGCCGCATGCGCAGCGCTTCATGGCGGGAACGTACCCGGGCCCTCTCCCGCCACACACGTTCGGTGCCTATGCTCCGATCGTGCTGATACGACCGGGCGAGCTCGACGCCATCCGTGCGGGCGACATCGACCTGGCCTTCCGCCGCTGGGACCGGGCCCGGGTGAAGGTCGGCACCTGCCTGCGCACCGCGGTCGGCCTGCTCGAGGTGACCAGTGTCGACCCGGTCGCGCTCTCGGCCCTGCGGGCGGACGACGCGCGCCGCTGCGGCGCAGCATCGCTCGCCGCCCTCAAGGACGCACTCAGCGTCCGCAAGGACGGCCAGGTCTTCCGGGTCGGACTCCGGTACGCCGGGCCCGACCCCCGCGAGGTCCTGCGCGAGTCCGTGCCGACCGCCGACGAACTGGTGGACATCCTGGCCCGGCTCGACCGCCTCGACGCGGCCTCGCGGATCGGCCCCTGGACCCGCGCGACGCTCCGGCTGATCGACGCGAACCCCGAGGTGCGCGCCCCCGAGCTGGCGGAACAGATGGGGCGTCCGACGCCGGAGTTCAAGGTCGACGTACGCAAGCTCAAGGAGCGGGGGCTCACCGAGTCGCTCGCGATCGGCTACCGCCTGTCGCCGCGCGGCGAGGCGGTCCTGGACCACGAGGACGGCCCCCGCGAGCGGGCGCCCCGGCGCACGGGAACGCCACTCCCCCGCACGATCGGCGCCCCCGCCACCCGCGCCCTGCGGGCCGTCGACCTGCACACCCTCGAGGCCGTCAGCGGCTGGACCCGACGCGATCTCGCCGCGCTGCACGGGGTCGGCCCGATCGCGCTCGACCGGATGGCCGCGGCGATGGCGGCCGGCGGGCTCGCCTACGCGCCGGACTGAGGGGCGAGCAGCACCGGCATCAGTTCGAGCACCTCGGTGCGCAGTTCGTCGAGCACGCCCTCGCGGCCACACAGGTGGCCGAGCAGGGCCTGCTGGAACAGCCCGTCCAGCAGGCCATAGGCGACGCGCGGCGTCAGCGACGGCGGTCGGCCGGCCAGGTCGGCGTACGTGCTGATGACCCGCCAGATCATGTCTTCCAGCGTCTGGTCGATCTGGAGCACCGCTTCGCGCAGGCTCTCCTCGAACATGCTCTGCGAGCGCAGGTCGTACCAGAGGCGGTGCATCGGGGCTTCGTCCACGACGGTCTCGACGAGCTTGTCGGCGAAGGCCGCGACGAGGCCGTCGGCGGTCGTTGCGTCGGCCACCACGCCGTCGTACCGGTGCACGCAGGTCGCCTTGTACTGCCGCACGCAGTAGACGATCAGCTCGAGCTTGTCCTGGAAGTAGTAGTGGACGACGCCGTGCGAGAACTCCGAGTTATTCGCGATCTCGCGCAGGCTGGCGCGCGCGTAGCCGAGCTCGCCGAGGGTCAGCAGCGCTGAATCAGCAAGGGCGCGTCGTCGTTCGTCGTGCTTGTCGGCCGGCGTACGACGAGCCGTGGCGGTCGTCATGTCGCCTGACACTACCGGCTCGACGGCCGGATCTGGACAGTTGCCCGAACTTTTCTTGACGTTTGTCCAGAAAAATCTTGACAAGCGTCAAGGCATCGGAGTTGTGTGGTCCGCATCACCTCCCCGACGAAGGAGTCGCTCCCCATGACCGAAGCCGAACTGTCCGGACGCGTTGCACTGGTGACGGGAGGCGCCCAGGGACTGGGCAAGAAGTTCGCCGAGTCCCTCGCAGCGGCCGGTGCCACGGTCGTCATCGCCGATCTGCAGGACGAGAAGGGCCAGGAGGTCGCCGCGGCGATCGGCGGGTCCTACGTCCACCTCGACGTGACCGACGACGCGTCGTGGGAGGCCGCGGTCGCCACCGCCATCGCCCAGGCCGGTGGCCTCGACATCGTGGTCAACAACGCCGGCATCGAGATCGCGTCGCTCTTCATCAACCTCGACCCCGACGTCGTCCGCCGCATCTTCGACGTCAACGTCGTCGGCACCTCGCTCGGCATCAAGCACGCCTTCCGCTCCATGGGCCCCGGTGGCGCTGCGGGTCACGTCGAGGGCGGCGGTGTCGTCATCAACATCGCGTCGGTCGCGGCCACGATCGCGTTCCCGGCGCTGTCCGCCTACTCCGCCTCCAAGTCGGCGGTCGACCGGCTCACCCGCGTCGCCGCGATGGAGAGCGGCAAGCTCGGGCTCGGCGTCCGGGTCAACTGCATCTACCCCGGCCTGGTGCCCAACGAAATGGGTGCCGGACTGGCCAACGAGATGACCGCACTCGGCCTTTTCCCGTCGGCCGAGGAAGCGGTGGCCGGCGTGGTCGGCCTGACTCCGTCGGGTCGTCTCGCCACCGAGGAGGACATCGCCCATGCGGTGGTCTTCCTCGCCTCCGACCGTTCGAAGTTCGTCAACGGCATCGGCCTCCCGGTCGATGGCGGAATGGGGATGTGAAGACATGAGCACCAGCAAGCCCGTCGTCGTCTACGGCGCCTCCGGCTACACCGGCCGCCTCGTCTGCGAGTACCTGCGCGAGTTCGGCGTCCCGTTCATCGCCGCAGGACGCGACGAAGGACGCCTCAAGTCCTCGATGGAAGCCAACGTCCCCGGCATCGAGACCGCCGACTACGAAGTCGTCGCCGTCGGCCACGACGTCGCTTCCCTGACCGAGCTCTTCAAGGGTGCGGCGGTGGTGTGCAACACCGTCGGCCCGTTCTCCAAGTACGGCCCCGAGGTCGTCGAGGCCTGTCTGGCCGCCGGCACGCACTACGTCGACACCACCGGCGAGCAGGACTGGCTGATCACCTGCGACGAGAAGTACGGCGCCGACTTCGCCGCCGCTGGACTCCTCCTGTCGCCCGGCATCGCGCAGATGTACACGACCGGCGAGATCGCTGCCGAGCTGTGCCTGGAGAAGCCGGGGCTCGACACCCTCGACATCGCCGTGTTCTGGGGCGGTTCGCCCACCATCGCGTCGACGCAGACCATCCTCGTCAATGCCGCGACGTCGAAGGCGCACTTCCTCCAGCAGAACCAGTACGCCGAGTTCGACCCGACCCAGGGACTCGTGTCGCTGGTCGTGCCGGGTCAGCACGAGCTCGCTCTCTCGCTGCCGTGGGGTGGGACATCCCACCCGGTCTGGTACCGCAACGACCCGCGAGTCGCGAACTGCAAGGCCCAGGGCGGTGTCTTCAACGCGGCCCTGATGAACGGTGTCCCGCAGATCGTCGCGGGCGCACTCGAGGCGACGAAGGACATGTCGCCCGAGGACCGCGATGCCGCACTGACCGCGACCGCCGCCCAGGTGATGAACCAGATGCCGCCGCGCGAGAACCCGCGGCTCAACAAGTCGCTCGACTCCGTGCACGCCTCCGGTCCGCTGGGCCGCGCGCACTGCGTCATCCACGGCAACCAGAACTACAAGCAGACGGGCCTGCTGCAGGCCTACGCGGCGTACTCGCTCCTGCAGCAACCACCGAAGAGGGTCGGGTTCGCCTCGGCCTGCAAGGCGTTCGGCCACCGCGAACTGCTCGGCCAGTTGCGGGCGTTCGGCCTGGTCTCCGAACCCGTCCTCACCATCGACGGCTGACGTGAGACTGGTCGACTACCTGGACAAGGGCGCGTCGTTGGGAGTCGACGCGCCCTGCCTGGTCTGCGAGGGACGGACGCTGACGTACGGCGAGGTGCGGAGCCTCGCCGGACGGATCGCGTCCGCCCTCGCGGGTCGGGGCGTGGCCCCCGGCGACAAGGTCGCGATCCTCGCGTCCAACGACCCCGTCGCCTTCACCTGCGTGTTCGGCATCAGCCTCGCCGGCGCGGTCTGGTGCCCGATCAACCCGCGCAACGAGGCCGATGAGAACCGCGACCTGCTGGACCTCTTCGAGTGCTCGGTACTGGTGTTCCAGGCGTCGTACGCACCCCTGGTGGACCAGATCCGTGGCGACCTGCCGCGGGTCGCCACGCTCGTGTGTCTCGACGCGGACATCGAGTGGGCGATGGGGTGGGAGGAGTTCCTCGGGTCTCGACAGGCTCGACCAACGGACCAAGTGGTCGACCGACCGGCGGACGACGACCTCGCACTGATCGTCGGCACCGGCGGCACCACCGGTCGGCCGAAGGGCGTGATGCTCACCGGGACCAATATCGAGACGATGACGGCGCTGACCCTGATCGGCTACCCGTGGCCCGAGGCGCCGGCCCGGCCGACGTACCTCGCCCTGGCGCCGTTGACTCATGCCGCTGGCGTGCTCTGCTTCCCCGTGCTCGCCCGCGGTGGCTCGATCGTGGTGATGCGCCAGCCCGACGTGGCCGGGTTCCTGGGCCTGGTGGCGGAGCATCGCGTGACCCACACGTTCCTGCCGCCGACCCTGATCTACATGGTGCTGGACCACCCTGCGCTCGAGGCGACGGACCTCTCGTCCCTGCAGTGCTTCTGGTACGGCGCCGCGCCCATGTCGTCGCGTCGCCTGGAGGAGGCGCTCACCCGGATCGGCCCGGTGATGGCGCAACTGTTCGGGCAGACCGAGGCGCCCATGATGATCTCGATGATGTCGCCGCGCGATCACTTCCGCAGCGACGGAACAGTCGCCCACGAACGGCTGTCATCGGCAGGGCGACCAGCCCCGCTGGTGACGGTCTCCATCATGGATGAGCAGGGCCGACTGCTCGGGCCCGGAGAGCGCGGGGAGATCGTCGTCCGCAGTTCGCTGGTGATGCGCGGCTACTACAGGAATCCCGAGGCGACCGCCGAGGCCTCAGCGCACGGCTGGCACCACACCGGCGACGTCGGGTACCTGAGCAGTGACCCGGACGACGAAGGCTTCCTCTTCATCGTCGACCGAGCCAAGGACATGGTCATCACGGGCGGGTTCAACGTCTACTCCACCGAGGTGGAGCAGGCGCTGATGGCGCACCCGGCGGTCGCGGACTGCGCGGTGATCGGCCTGCCGGACGAGAAGTGGGGCGAGCGGCTGACCGCCGTACTCCAGCTGCGACCGGGCCAGGACGTCGACGTCACCGAGGTGCAGGCGTTCGTGAAGGCCCGCATCGGGAGCGTGAAGACGCCGAAGCAGGTGGAGGTGTGGCCGGACCTGCCGCGCTCCAAGGTCGGCAAGGTGCTCAAGACGGAGATCAAGTCGCAACTCGTCGCCAGTGACTGAGGCTTTCCCTGCGTGCTGCAATGGCTCCATGCGCGCTGTCATCCACCACGAGTTCGGCAATCCTGCGGAGGTCCTCGGCGTCGAGGACGTGGAGGTGCCCGAACCGGGTCCCGGTGAGGTGCGCGTGCGCACCCTGCTGGCCGCGATCCACAACCACGACCTCTGGACGATCCGTGGGTCCTACGGCTTCAAGCCCGAGCTCCCGGCCCGGGCCGGCACCGAAGCGGTCGGCGTCATCGACGCCGTCGGTGAGGGCGTCGACAGGTTCCAGGTCGGCCAGCGGGTCGCGAGCGGCGGGACGTTCGGCGCGTGGTCGGAACTCTTCATTGCCAAGGCGGGCGCACTGATCCCCGTCGCCGACGGGATCCCGGACGAGGTCGCAGCGCAACTGGTCTCGATGCCGTTCAGCGCGATCAGCCTGCTCGAGTCACTGGACCTCGCCCCGGGTGACTGGGTCGTCCAGAACGCCGCCAACGGAGCGGTCGGCCGCATGGTCGCCCAGCTCGGAGCCGCCCGCGGCATCAACGTCATCGGGCTCGTCCGTCGCGCCGCCGGCGTCGAGGAGCTCGGCGACCAAGGCATCACGAACGTCGTCGCCACGGACGCCGACGGCTGGGCCGACCAGGTCCGAGCGCTCACCGGTGGTGCGCCGATCAAGGCCGGCGTCGACTCCGTCGGCGGACCCGCCAGCGGCGACGTCCTCTCCCTGCTCGCCGAGAACGCGACGCTCGTCGTGTTCGGCGCCATGGAGTCGCCCACGATGGAGCTGTCGTCCGGCGACCTGATCTTCAAGCAGGCCACGGTGAAGGGCTTCTGGGGCAGCACGGTCAGCCAGACCATGCCCGCCGAGCAGCGCCGCGCGCTCTTCGGCGAGCTCATCGAGCGAATCGCGCAGGGCAAGCTGACCCTGCCCGTCGACACGATCTACTCGTTCGACGAAGTCCGGGTCGCGGCCGCCGCGAACGGCGAGCCCGGTCGCAAGGGCAAGGTCCTGCTGCGTCCCTGAGCCCCACCAGTCGGTCAGGAATCGAGAAGCAGGGTGGGGCGGACCGGACCTAACGTCGTCCACATGAACACCACCGACACCCAGACCACACTGTCCGCCCTCACCCTCGAGGTGGCCGACCCGGCCGCCGCCCGGGCCTTCTACGCCGACGCGTTCGGCTTCGACACCCAGATCGACTTCCGCGCCACCGACGACACCGACGCCACCGACACCGCGACCAGCGGCTTCCGGGGCTTCTCGCTCTCCCTCACCGTTGCCCAGCCGGTCAACGTCAACGCCTTCATCGACGCCGCGGTGGCTGCCGGGGCGACGGTCCTGAAGCCGACCACCAAGTCGTTCTGGGGGTACGGCGGCGTCGTCCAGGCTCCCGACGGGACGATCTGGAAGGTCGCCACCTCGAACAAGAAGGACACCGCCCCCGCCGAGAAGAAGTACGACGACCTGGTGCTCCTGCTCGGCGCGACCGATGTCGCCGCGACCAAGCGGTTCTACGTCGAGCACGGCCTGAAGGTCGCAAAGAGCTATGGCCGCAAGTACGTCGAGTTCGAGGCCGGCTCCGGCCCGGTCAAGCTCGCCCTCTACGGCCGGCGTGCGCTGGCCAAGGACGTGGGCGTGCCGGAGGACGGCTCTGGCTCGCACCGTCTCGTTCTCGGCGGCTTCGCGGCGACCGACCCCGACGGGTTCGTCTGGGAAGCCTCGGCCTGAGGGGCCTCAGCCCTGCTCCCACTCCAGGTGGTGCCGCAGCTGCTGGATGGCGGCGTCGAGGTGCCGGTGCATGATGCCGCGGGCGAACTGCTCCGCGATCCGTGACATCACCAGGCCGGAGAGGGTGATCGTCATCGTCATCGTGATGAGCGACCGCTCGGCGCCGTCGGGCTCGACGAGCAGGTCGAAGGTGTGGCGGGTGCCGCGTCGGGCAGTCCACGCCAGGTGGTGGTCGGCGGTCCGGTCGACGTCCACGGCTCCGCCGATGTGGAGCGTGCCGACGTCGAGGAACACCTCCCACTCCTCATGACCGGTCTCGTCGAGCTCACCGAGGAACCGGAACCGGCCGAACCCGCTGATCAGCGGCAGCACCCGCTGGGGGTCGGTGGCGATCGCCGAGACCAGGTCGCGCGGGCGAGCGACCGTGGCGGTGACGGTGGCCGTGGAACTCACGCGGTCACCCGAGCACCGGCAGGACGGTCTTCGCGGCGAGGGTCGAGAGACCGGCCTGCATCACACTGGTGACGTAGTCGTATGCCTCGTCCCAGTCGGGCTCGTCACCGAATCGTTCGGACAGGTCGATCGGGTCGAGCACCTGGATCCGGATCTTCGCCGGCAGCGGGATGTGCGGCAGGTCGCCCGGCAGGAAGCCCCACGGGATGCTGAAGGAGATCGGCAGCGTCTTGACCCGCAGCAACTTGTCGAAGCGCAGCAGCTTCGCGGTCTTCCGGCCGTCGTTCAGGACGAAGAAGGTGTCCTGGCCGCCGGTCGCCACGACCGGCACGATCTTGACTCCGTTCTCGTGCGCGAGGCGGAGGAAGCCCTTGCGGCCGTCGAAGACGATCTTGTGGCGGTCCCGCCACGGGCGGAGTGCCTCGACGTCGCCGCCGGGATAGACCAGCACCGAACCGTCCTGCGCGAACACGTCGGCCGCCGCCCGCGGGGTGGCGGTGACGACGCCGAACTTGCGGGCGAAGCCGCCGACTCCGGGCAGCGAGGTCACCATCTCGTGGCCGAGCGAGAACAGCGGTCGGCCCTCGACGGTCATGTAGGTGTTGTAGGCGAGCAGGAACACGAACGTGTCCGGTACGCCGGCCCCGCCGCTGTGGTTGCCGACGAACAGCACCGGCTCGTCGGGCACCTTCTCGAAGCCGTCGACGTCGGCCCGGAACCACACACTGGCCACCAGCCACAGCCGCGGCAGCATCCGCCGGATGAAGGCCGGGTCACGCCCGCTCAGGTCTGCCAGCGGTGCCTTCAGCAGTCGGCTCTTGCCGACGCGGGAATCACTGCTGCTGGCCACGAGCGATCAACGAGACGGTGGGCGGCGAGTGACGTGTGGCCCCGG
>JAKFEI010000462.1:0-8696 GCA_036675765.1 Nocardioides sp.
TCGCGGTCGTTGGCCAGGCCGATCAGGCCGGTCGAGCAGACGACGACGTCGATCGCGCCGATGCCGAGCAGCGTGCCGACTTCTTCAGCAACCCGGTGGGTGGTGATGAAGCCCTCCGGGCCGGTGTAGCAGTTGGCGCCACCGGAGTTCAGGACGACGGCACGCACGGTGCCGTCCTGGACGGCCTGTTCGCTCCACAGGACCGGGTTGGCCTTGCAGCGGTTGCTCGTGAAGACGGAGGCGGAATCGAAGGTGGGGCCCTGGTTGACGACGAGGGCGAGGTCCTTCTTGCCGGTGGACTTGATGCCGACGGCAGCACCGGCGGCAACGAAGCCGGCGGGGTGGGTGACGCTCATGGTGATGGCCTTTGCAGGTGTGTGACTACTTGGCGGGGACGGCGAGGGCAACGGTGTGCCCCGATCGTCGCCACGCCTCTTCGGCACGGTTGGCCTGCGAGGCCGGCACCAGGATCCAGTCGGTGTCGAACGTCGAGATGGTGAAGACGCTGATCCCGTCCTCGGCGAGCGGGGTCAACAGCGCGACCAGCACGCCGGCGAGGCCGAAGTCGAGCGGGCCGTCGACGCTGAACGCGGTGAACGGCTTCTCGTGCCGCGCCTTCTTGGGGACACTCCGGCCCGCGCAGACCAGCGAGGTCTCGGTCGCCGTCGCGGTGATGGAGAAGATCGACGACGACTCGGCCCACTCGGGGATCTCGGCGCCGGCAGCAAGACGCACGACGGCGAGGGTTTCGGGGAACCTCGAGATGCCGTACGACGTCGCGGGGGCCTCGTCTGCCTCGTCTGTCTGGTCGGTCGCTTCGGTCTGCTCGGTCATGGTGCCAGTCCTACCGTGGTGAGGCCCGTGGTCTCGTCGAGTCCGAGGGCGAGGTTCATGCACTGCACGGCGGCGCCGGCGGTGCCCTTCGCAAGGTTGTCGATCGCGCCGACGGCGACCAGGCGGCCGGCCACGGGGTCGACCGTGACCTGGATGTGGACGGCGTTGGAGCCGAGAACGGACTGGGTCTGCGGCCACTGGCCGGCCGGCAGGACGTGCACGAACGGCTCGTCGGCGTACGCCTTGGCATAGACCTCGTGGGCCTCCTCGGCGCTGACCTCGCGGGCGAGCGGCGCCGAGCAGGTGGCGAGGATGCCCCGCGACATCGGGACGAGCAGCGGCGTGAAGCTCACCTTGACGGCAGCCGGTCCTCCGGCGACGAGCTTGCCGAGGTTCTGGGTGATCTCCGGGGTGTGCCGGTGGACGCCGCCGACGCCGTACGCGCTGGCGTTGCCCATCACTTCGCTGCCGAGCAGGTGCGTCTTCGCGGCCTTGCCGGCACCGCTGGTCCCGGACGCGGCCACGACGACCACGTCGGGAGTCACCAGGCCTGCGGCCACTGCCGGCGCGAGCGTCAGGGACGAGATGGTCGGATAGCAGCCGGGGACGGCGACCCGCCGTGCGCCACGCAGGGCGTCGCGGTTGCCGGGGATCTCGGGCAGCCCGTAGGGCCAGGTGCCCGCGTGCGGGGAGCCGTAGAACCGCTCCCAGTCGGCGGCGTCCTCGAGCCGGAAGTCGGCCCCGCAGTCGATCACCACGACGTTGGCGTCAGCGGCCGAGAGCTCCTCGGCGAGCGCGCCCGACTGGCCGTGGGGCAGACCGAGGAACACGACGTCGTGTCCGGCCAGCACCTCGGCGGTCGTCGGCTCCAGGACCCGGTCGGCGAGCGGCAGCAGGTGCGGCTGCAGCGACCCGAGGGTCTCGCCCGCGTTGCTGCCCGCGGTGAGCGCGCCGATCTCGACGTCAGGGTGACCGAGCAGGAGGCGCAACACCTCACCGCCGGCGTACCCACTGGCGCCTGCGACGGCGACCCGTACCTTGCTCATGTGCATGAATATACACAGTCATGCATGAAAAGGTGCATGGGGTACATCCGTTCAGCGCTGGACGGCTCCGGTGCGCTCGTTGGCGGCGTTCACCGCGGCCGTGCGGGCAGCGCTGGTCTCGGCCTCGGTCAACGTCCGGTCCGGCGCCCGGAACCGCAGCGCGAAGGCCAGGGACTTGTGGCCCGCACCGATCTGCTCGCCGGTGTAGACGTCGAAGAGCCGCACCGACTCGAGCAGCTCCCCCGCACCCTCGCGCAGTGCGGCCTCGACCTCCGCGACCGTCACCGATTCCTCGACGACCAGCGCCACGTCCTCCTTGGCGACCGGCATGGTCGAGAACCTCGGTCCGGGCGTGACGTCCGGGGCCGCGGCCATGAGCGCGTCCAGGTCGATCTCCAGGGCCGCGCTCCGCGGCGGCAGGCCGAACGCCTTGCAGACCGAGGGGTGCAGCTCGCCGGCGTGGCCGAGCTCGACCTCGTCGATCGTGATGAGGGCGCATCGCCCCGGGTGCCACGGCATCCGGGCCGCTGCGTTGACCTCGACACTGACGCCGATCTCGTCGGCGAGGCGGCGCACGACGGCCAGGGCATCGGCCCAGCCGGCGTCGACCCCGGCACCCCACCAACCCGAACGCGTCCGCTCCCCAGCGAGTACGACGGCGAGGTGCTGCGGTTGCACGGGCAGGGCCTCGAGCAGCTTCTCGAGCTCGGCCTCCGACGGACGGGTGTGCACGCCGTAGATGGGCGCCGGACCGTTGTCGGAGGGGAACGCGACGGTGCCCGTCTCGAACAGGGCAACGCTGGTGGTGCCGCGCCCGACGTTGCGGCCGGCGGCCTCGAGCAGGCCCGGCAGCAGCGTGGTCGTGTAGCCGGGCTCCTCGCTGGACAGCGGGTTGGCCAGGCCGACGGTGTTGCGCAGCGGGTCGTCGGCGGAGAGCCCGAGCTTGTCGAAGGTGGCTTCACCGGCGAACGGGAAGCTCACGACCTCGACGCAACCGGCACCCGCGAGGGTGCGGCCGACCTGGCGACGCAGGCGCTGCGTGCGAGTCAGGCCCCGGCCGGTCGCGCGTCGCGGCAGCACGCTGGGCACCTGGTCGTAGCCGACGATCCGGACGACCTCTTCGACCAGGTCGTAGGGCTCGTTGATGTCGGGGCGCCAGGTCGGGCCGGTGACGTCGATCGTGTCGGCACCGTGCTCGGTGACGACGGCGCCGATGGCACGGAGGTGCTCGACCGTCGTCATCGCCGAGATGTCGATGCCGCTGAGGCGAGCGGGCAGGTCGGTGGCCACCTGGATGGTGGGGCGCTCGGGGGCCGTGCCGACGAGCGTGAAGCCGGGCTCGGCCGTCGCGCCGCCGTACTCGACGAGGAGCTCGACGACCCGGTCGGCGGCAGCGGCCGGGAGCAGCGGGTCGACCCCGCGCTCGAAGCGCTTGGACGCCTCGGACGGCAGCTTGTGGCGCTTCTGTGCCCGGAAGATCGTGGTCGGGTCGAAGTGTGCGGCCTCGATGACGATGGAGGTCGTCGTGTCGCTGATCTCGGAGTCCGCGCCGCCCATCACACCGGCGATGCCGATCGGTCCGCTGTCGTCGGCGATGACCAGGTCCTCGACGGTGAGCTGGCGCACGACGTCGTCCAGCGTGGTGATCTTCTCTCCCGCATGGGCGCGGCGGGCCCGGATCGGACCAGTCAGCTTGTCGCGGTCGTAGCAGTGGGTCGGCTGCCCGAGCTCGATCATGACGTAGTTGGAGACGTCGACAGCGAGGGAGATCGAACGCATGCCGTACTGCTCGAGGCGCCGCTTCATGAAGTCCGGCGACGCAGCGGCCGGGTCGAACCCCGTCACCACGCGGGTCGTGAACACCGGGCACCCGGCGGGGTCCTCGACGACGACCGGGTAGGCCTTTCCGTCGACCTCGGGCACAGCGCGCTCGGCAGGGTCGGTGAAGGGCAGGCCGAAGCCGAGAGCCGCTTCGCGAGCAACGCCTCGCAGGGAGAGCGCGTAGGCGCGGTCGGGGTTGATCTCGAACTCGATGACCTCTTCGCCGAGACCGAGCAGGCCGAACGCGTCGTCACCGGGGGCACCGGCATCGGCCGGCAGCACGATGATGCCGTCGTGGTCGTCGGACAGGCCGAGCTCGGCGGCGGAGCAGATCATGCCGGCCGAGAGGTGGCCGTAGGTCTTGCGCTCACTGATCGCGAAGCCACCCGGCAGCACGCCGCCGGGGAGTACGACGACCACGAGGTCGCCGGGCTCGAAGTTGTGGGCACCGCAGACGATTCCCTGCGGGTCGCCCGAGCCGTTGGCGGCACCGACGTCGACGGTGCACCAGTTGATGACCTTGCCGTTCTTCTGCGGCTCGGGGTCGCGGGTCAGCACGCGGCCGATCACCAGCGGGCCCTGGATGTCCGCGCCCGCGGCGTGGATCCCCTCGAGCTTGAGCCCCAGCGCGGTCAGCCGGTCGGTGAGTACCTCGGTGGTCACCTCATCCGGCAGGTCGACGTACTCGCGGATCCAGGAAACGGGGGCCTTCACTAGAGCTCACTTCCGAATGCAGTGGTGAACCGGACGTCACCCTCGAAGAGGGTGCGCAGGTCCTCGAGACCGTGGCGGAACATCAGGGTGCGGTCGATGCCCATGCCGAACGCGAAGCCGGAGTACTTGCTCGAGTCGATGCCGCAGGCCTGCAGCACGCGCGGGTTGACGATGCCGCAACCGCCCCACTCGATCCAGCCCTCGCCACGACAGGTGCGACAGGCGTCGCTGCCCCCGTCGTTCTGGCCCGTGCCGCGGCAGACGAAACAGATCAGGTCGACCTCGGCGGACGGCTCGGTGAAGGGGAAGTACGACGGCCGGAACCGGGTCGTGATGCCTTCGCCGAACATCTGGGCGGCGAAGTGGTCCAGGGTGCCCTTGAGGTGCGCCATCGAGATGTCCTTGTCGATGGCGAGGCCCTCGACCTGGTGGAACATCGGCGAGTGCGTGGCGTCGTACTCATCGGTGCGGAAGACGCGGCCGGGACACACGACGTAGATCGGTGCCTCGTCGGTGACGCCGCGCGTGAGCATCGTGCGCGCCTGCACCGGGCTGGTGTGGGTGCGGAGCACGAGGTGGTTGTCGGCCGGCGCCGTCCAGAACGTGTCCTGCATGGTGCGGGCCGGGTGGTCCGGACCGAGGTTCAGGGCGTCGAAGTTCAGCCACTCGGCCTCGATGACCGGGCCTTCGGCGACCTCCCAGCCCATCGCGACGAAGATGTCGGCGATCAGCTCGGCACCCGTGGTCAGCGGGTGCCGGGCACCCACCGGGTCGCGGTCGGTCGGCAGCGTGACGTCGACGGCCTCCTCGACGAGGATCCGGGCCTCGTTCTCGACCTCGAGCACAGCCTGGCGTGCCGCGAGGGCCTGGTTGACCGCACCACGCGCCTGCCCGATCCGCTGTCCGGCCTCCTTGCGGGCCTGGGGTGGCAGAGCACCGATCTCGCGGTTGGCGAGGGCCAGCGGCGAGCGGTCACCGGCGTGCTCGCTGCGCACCGCCTTGAGCGCCTCGAGATCGGGGGCAGCAGCGATCGCGGCGAGAGCGGCGTCGCGCGCAGCCTCGAGCTCGGCAGGGCTCACGGCGGCGACCTCCACGGGGTCAAAGTCAGTGTTCGGTCCAGACATCAGGGGGCAAGTCTAGGAACCGGGGGTGCTCCACCGCGAACCGGTAACGCTTATGGGAACTGATCGGCGATCGCAGTGAGCCGTGCGACGTAGCCCGGCCAGTCGAATGCGTCCGGGATGTTGGTCGCCTCCGGCAGCATTCCGGTGGTCCCGTCGATCGCCTCGCGCAGCACATCGGCCTGGCCGGCGTGCCGTGCGACGTCGCTCATCACGTGGATCGCGATCCGGTGCAGCGACGTGGTTGCCCGCTCCTCGGGCCACCACGGCACCCGGCCCAGGGTGTCGAGCGGCAACTCGTCGAATGCCGCATCAGCGAAGCTGGCCACGCGACGGTAGAAGTCCAGGACGTGGGCCGTGCTGACCTCAGCAGGCACCCACCAGTCAGCCTGCGGATCGTCGTCATAGACGTCGAGGGAGAGGTACGACGGATCATCGGTGTCGGGCCAATCCCGACCGAAGGTGGGTCCGAAGTAGCCGATCTCGACGTTCGCACAGTGCAGCACGATGCCGAGCAGGTTGGTACCGGTCGGCGTGCGCGGCAGTCGGACCTCTCGTTCGCTGAGTCCGTCCAGCTTCCAGACCAGGGCCTCCCGGGCCCGGCCCAGATAGGTCCGCAGGGCGTCGGCGGGTTGGTTCAGGTCGACCATCCGGCCATTGTGCACTCAGGCGTGGACAGCCACGGGCCACGCGGTGAGCACGCTCGCTCCGCCGCCGGGTCGGTCGTCGACGACGACGGTCCCGCCGTGGGCCTTCACGAGCCCGGCGACGATGTAGAGGCCCAGGCCCGATCCCCCACCGGTGGCGGCGGTCCAGAACTTGGTGAAGATCCGCTTGCGGAGATCGAGCGGGATCCCGTCACCCTCGTCGGTCACCGTGACCGCGACGTACGACGGATCGACCGACCAGACGCCGACGTGGACCCGCACCGTCCCGCTGCCGTGCCGCACGGCGTTCTCGATGACGTTCGTGATGACCTGCAGCACCTTGTCGGGGTCGGCATCGACCAGCGGCAGGTCCGGATCGGACACGACCTCGATCGGCGTCGAGGTGACCACCGCGAGCGACCGGTGCACCTGCTCCGTCTTGGCCGCGAGGTCGGTGGGACGACGGTGCAGCTGCAGCCGCCCGGTGTCGATGCGGGCGACGTCGAGCAGTTCGGTGATCAGCCGGCTCAGCCGGTCGGCGTCGGCGCCGGCCGTGGTGAGCATCAGCAGCTTCTGCTCGTCGGTCAGCTTGTCCCAGCGGTTGAGGAGCGCGTGCACGAATCCCTTGACGCCGGTCAGTGGCGAGCGGAGCTCGTGGGCCAGCGTCGCGACGAGATCGGAGCGGTCCCGGTCCAGGCGTGCCCGGCCGCGGCCGGAACGCAGCGAGATCGCCACCGCCTCCACCGACCGGATGGGATTGACGCCCGAACGCCCGGGGCGATGGAGCCGCGCCGCAACGAGGACCTCGGTGCCGTTGGGCAACAGCCAGGTCTGCTCCGGGACGCCGGTGCGCGTCGGCAGGCCGCCGAACGGCGCATTGACGTCGGTCCAGGCGAGACCGTCGTGATCGGTCAGCGCGAGAACGTCGTCGAGCGGCTGGCCGATGGCCTTGTCCGCATCGGCGTCGAGCATCTGCGCAGCGACGGTGTTGAGTGCCGTGACCAGTCCGGCGCCGTCGGCGATGACGACGCCGTCGGGCAGCAGGTCGAGGGGATCGCTCACCCAGCCATCATGGCGCGGGTGCTGGCGTAGAGACAGACCGCCGCGGCGGTGGCGAGATTGAGCGACTCGGCGCGACCCAGGATCGGGATGCTCACCCGGTGGTCGGCCAGCGCCGCCAGCTCGTCGGGGAGGCCCCACGCCTCGTTGCCGAAGAGCCACGCCGTCGGCTTCACCAGCACGTCATCGGCAGCGAAGAGATCGAGCTCTCCCCCGCCGACGGCGGCCAGCACCTGGTAGCCGGCCGCGCGGGCTGCGGCGACGGCTGCAGCAGGATCCCGCTCCAGGGCGACCGGGAGGTGGAACGCGCTGCCCACCGACGCCCGGATGGTCTTCGGGTTGTGCAGGTCGACCGCGTCGCCGGCGAGTACGACGCCCGCCGCACCGGCCGCGTCCGCGCACCGGATGACGGTGCCCGCGTTGCCGGGGTCGCGGACGTCCGCGCAGATGGCGAGCATCGGGAGCGGGTCTCGAGACGGTCGCAGCGCGACCTCCTCGACCAGCGAGACCAGCGAGGCCAACGGGACGTCGAGGAAGTTGCAGACGGCGACGAGCCCGGCGGGGCTGACGCTGTCGCTGAGCCCACCCATCGCCCGGTCGTCGACGAGCGTGACAGGTGCCGCGCCGAGCAGGTCGGCGTACTCCTCGGCGGCAGTCGGCGTCGCGAAGACCTCGATCACGCAGTCCGGGACGCCGAGCGCCCCCTCGACGGCCTTCGGGCCGTCGGCAAGGAAACACCGCCGTTCGGATCTCTCCGAACGGCGGTGCAATTTCCGTGCTTCCTTGACCCTGGTGTTACCCGCGGTCAGGGGAACCATCGTCAGGCTCCGAAGATCAAGCAGAGACCTTGGGCGCGTTGACGTCCTCGGGCAGGGCGGCCTTCGCCTGGGCAACCAGGGCGTTGAAGGTCGACGGCTCGTTGACGGCGAGGTCGGCAAGGATCTTGCGGTCGACCTCGATGCCCGCCAGGTTCAGGCCCTGGATGAAGCGGTTGTAGGTCAGGCCCTCCGCGCGGGCAGCGGCGTTGATGCGCTGGATCCACAGGCGGCGGAAGTTGCCCTTGTTCTTCTTGCGGTCGTTGTAGCTGTAGACCAGGGAGTGGGTGACCTGCTCCTTGGCCTTGCGGTACAGCCGCGAGCGCTGGCCGCGGTAACCGCTGGCCCGCTCGAGGGTGGTACGACGCTTCTTCGCCGCGTTCACTGCGCGCTTGACGCGTGCCATCTTGTGCTCCTTGTTTCAGTGATCAGTGCGAAGGGCGGTCAGAGACCGAGCATCTTCTTCGCGCGCGGGACGTCGTTCTTGGCGACCTCGGTGGTTCCGCTGAGGCGGCGGGTGACCTTGGAGGCCTTCTTCTCCAGGTTGTGGCGCATGCCAGCCTTCTGACGAAGGATCTTGCCGCTGCCCGTCACCTTGAACCGCTTCTTGGCACCGGAGTGCGTCTTGTTCTTCGGCAT
>JAKFEI010000300.1:0-8691 GCA_036675765.1 Nocardioides sp.
AAGGTGATGACGGTCGACGGCACCTACAAGGGCCGGGCCACGAAGGTCGTCTTCACCGGTTCGGAGAACTGGTCGGCGCCCGCGCTGGGCAGCGACGAGGTCACCTACGAGATCCACGACCCGGTCGTGCTCAGGACCTACAACCTCCGTTGGCGTGCGATGTGGGACAACCGCAACGTCACGCACCGGACCGGCATCGAGCCGAAGCGTCGTCCCTGCGCCTGACATGTCGATAGGACCTGAGACGTCGTCCGCGTGACGGCGTCTCAGGAACTACGCTCGGTTCGGTGAGCAGTACTTCCGAATTCATTACCGTCGCCCAACGATCGCGTGTAGCCAGCCGAGGGCTGGCGCTCGCCACCCGGTCGGCCAAGGACGCCACGCTCCAGGCCATGGCCGATGCGCTGCTGGCCCGGTCCGCCGAGATCCTCACGGCCAACGCCGACGACGTCACGCGGGCCGAAGAGGGTGGCACCCCCGCCAACATCATCGACCGGCTGCGGTTGACCGCGGCGCGCCTCGCGGACATGGCCCAGGGCCTGCGCGACGTCGCGGGCCTCGCCGATCCGGTCGGCGAGGTGGTGCGCGGCGGCGTGCTCGCCAACGGCCTCGAGCTGCGCCAGGTCCGGGTGCCGTTCGGCGTGGTCGGGATGATCTACGAAGCCCGTCCCAATGTCACTGCTGACGCGGCCGGCATCTGCCTGAAGTCCGGGAACGCCGTGCTGCTGCGGGGGAGTTCCTCGGCCCGCGCCAGCAATGCCGCCATCGTGGCCGTGCTCCGTGACGCGGTCGAGGCCTCCGGCCTGGACCCCGACGTCATCCAGCTGGTTCCCGGCGACACGCACGACAGCGTCAAGGCGCTGATGCGGGCACGTGGGCTGGTCGATGTGCTCATTCCTCGCGGGGGAGCCGGCCTGATCCAGTCGGTCGTCAACGAGTCGACGGTGCCGGTGATCGAGACGGGCGTCGGCAACTGCCACGTGTACGTCGACGCGGCAGCCGACCTCGAGAAGGCACTGTCGATCGTCCTCAACTCCAAGACGCACCGCACCAGCGTCTGCAACGCGGCCGAGTCGCTGCTCGTGCACGCATCCGTGGCCGCCGAGTTCCTGCCCCGCGTGGTCGAGGCGCTCCAGGACGCCGGCGTCGTCCTGCACGGCGACGACGTGTTCTCGGCCCATGACGGCGTCGTCCCGGCCACCGACGACGACTGGGCGACCGAGTACCTCTCGCTCGACATCGCCGCTCGCGTCGTACCCGACCTGGAGGCGGCACTCGAGCACATCCGCACCTGGTCCAGCGGTCACACCGACGCGATCGTCACCGAGGACCAGGGTGCGGCGCGCCGGTTCGTGGCGGAGGTCGACTCCGCCGCCGTGCTGGTCAACGCCTCCACCCGCTTCACGGATGGCGGCGAGTTCGGCTTCGGTGCCGAGATCGGCATCAGCACGCAGAAGCTACACGCGCGCGGTCCGATGGGGTTGCCCGAGATGACGTCCACGAAGTACGTCGTCATCGGCGACGGCCACATCCGCTAGCTCCTCGAGGCGGGACAGTCGCCACAACCCCCACGCCATCGCCAGCAGCGCGGCGATCGACGCCAGGGCAGACCCGGGGGTGTGGTCGGGCACCTCGCGGAAGACGACGTGCGCGAACCCGAGTGTGAGCAGGCAGTTCACGACGTTCAGGACCGGCATCGAGGCGGACAGCCGGGCTGAACGGTAGGCGAGCTGGTTGACGGAGATGCCGCCGAGCCCGGATGCCACGAGGGCGTAGGGGAGCCACGTGGTGGCGAGTCCGACCCAGCCGTGCTGGTCGCGGTGCCACTGGCAGGCCTCGATCAGGACCGCCATCAGGCCGAAGAGAAGCCCTGACGCGCAGCCCAGCACGAAAGCACGCGCCACCGGCCGGGTGAGTGCTCCGGCGACCGCCAGGACCGCGAGGGCGGCCATCCCGCATGCGCAGGACGCCACGAGCAGGGTGAACGGGTCCGGCCCGCTGGGGGCCTGGCGCACGTCGGAGGCGAGGAGCAGCGCGGCGATGGCCAGCGCCGTGACCGCCACGGCTCCGAGTTCGGCGCGTGCCGGCCAGGTGCGGGCGAGGGCCGCCCGGATCGGCACCGCGAAGACGATGCCCATGATGGCGATCGGCTGCACGAGGGCGATGGGTCCGTTGTCGAGTGCCAGCACGTGGAAGGTGAAGCCGACCGGCCCGAGCGCCAGTGCGAGCAGCCATTCGGGACGTCGTACGAGGAAGCGCATCAGGCCCGCTGCCCCCGTGCTGGCGGGCGCCCTTCCGGTGGCCAGGTGCTGGGTGGAGGTCGACAGCGACGTGGTCACGGCGCTCGCGAGCGCGAAGGCGACAGCCATCCAGATCACCCTTGCGACGCTAGGCAACGGAGGTGGACGGTCGATGAATCCCGGGAACTACTGGGGGTGTGTCGTCGGACGTTCTTCGGGCGCGCGGTAGGTTTCGCGGCATGGCAGGCTCCCCGGACCGGATCTACGCGGATCCGTCCGTTGAACGGCTCTTCACCGGAGCCACGATCATCACGTTCATCCGTACGGTCATCACCCTGGCCATCGCGGTCTGGGCGGCGTACGACGAGAGCCTCACGCTGATCGTCGTGGGACTCGTCGTCTACTGGGTCGGCGACAGCATCGATGGCGAGTGGGCGCGCTGGTTCGACTGCGAGACGCGGATGGGTGCGGTCGTCGACATGATGTGCGACCGGCTCAGTTGCGGTGCGCTGTACGTCGGGCTGATCTGGCTGGAGCCGACCGGCTATCTCAGCGACGAACCGATGACGTGGATCGGGATCCCGATCGCGATCTACCTGTTCGAGTTCATGGTCATCGACATGTACCTCTCGCTGGCGTTCCTCGCCTGGCCGATCCGCAGCCCCAACTACTTCCACGTCGTCGACCGCCGGATCTACCTCTGGAACTGGTCGCGGATCGGCAAGGCCGCCAACTCCGGCGCCTTCGCGGTGATCCTGCTGGTGACCGGCTGGGTGTGGCTCGGCATCGTGATCGCGGTGGGCCTGCTGGTCCTGAAGTGTGTCTCGCTGGGCTGGTTGCTGAAGCTGGGGATTCCGATCCCCGCGCGCGAGCAGGCCCCGGACCAGTGATGCGGGGGCCGGCATGATCCTGTGGCTGACGACGTTTGCCTTCAGCATTGCCTCGGCCCTGCTCCCATTCCTCCCGATGGAGGTCTACATCGTCGGCGCCGGCGCCGCCGATGGTGGTACGGCGACCGCGATCGCCCTGGGGATCGCGGCCGGCGCGGGCGCGACCGTCGGCAAGGTGGTCTGGTACGAAGCGGCCCGCCGTGGGGCGGACTCGGCCTGGGCCCAGAAGAAGTTGTCCTCGCCGAAGGTGAAGGCCGGCTACGAGAAGTGGGTCGCCCGGATGCAGGGGCGCCCCTGGTACGCCATCGGTGTGATGTTCGTGGCGGCCTCAGTCGGGATTCCACCGCTGCTGGTCATGGCCGCGGTCGGCGGGCTGCTCAAGATGCCGATGTGGGCCTTCATCCCGACGGTCTTCGTCGGCCGGACGATCCGTTTCACGCTGCTCTTCCTGGGCGTCGACTTCGCCCTGCACTGACCCCGGACTGACACCGTGCGGACCTTCGGTCCGGTATTCGATAGGATCCGGTCCATGCTCAGCCAGATCAGCACCCTCGCTCTCGCCGTCGCCAGTGCCGCCGAGGAGCACGGTGAGCCCGCCGTCAACCCGTGGTTGATCGGTGGTGGCGTCCTGGCCCTCCTGCTGCTCCTGCTGATCGGTCTGGTCGCCTTCGGCGGCGGCCGCGAACACAGCTGACCGCCCGGTGTCGGCCTCGGACCCCGGACGGCGCATCCGCCTCGGGGTGATGGGCGGCACCTTCGACCCCGTCCACCACGGCCACCTCGTGGCTGCGTCGGAGGTCCAGGGCTGGTTCGACCTCGACGAGGTCGTCTTCGTGCCCACGGGTCAGCCGTGGCAGAAGGCCGACCGCGCGGTGTCGCCGGCCGAGCATCGCTACCTGATGACAGTGATCGCCACCGCCGCGAATCCGCGGTTCACGGTGAGCCGCGTCGACATCGACCGCACGGGGCCGACGTACACGATCGACACGCTGCGCGACCTCCACAAGGAGCGCCCCGAAGCCGATCTCTACTTCATCACCGGCTCTGACGCGCTGACCGACATCTTCAGCTGGCGCGACGCCGAAGAGCTCTTCGAACTGGCCCATTTCGTCGGCTGTACCCGCCCGGGTGCAGAGATGGACCCCGCGACGTTGGCAAAGATTCCGCCCGAGCGCGTCACCATGGTGGAGATCCCCGCACTGGCGATCTCCTCGACCGACTGCCGCGAGAGGCAACGAAGGGGCCAGCCCGTCTGGTACCTCGTGCCTGACGGCGTCGTGCAATACATCACCAAGCACGGGCTCTATCCCCGCCCCGTGTCACACCAAGACCAAGATCAGTCCGGAGACTCATGACCGCCACCGACCACGCCGTCGAACTCATCCGCGCAGCCTCGCTCGCTGCTGCCGAGAAGCTCGCGACCAACCAGCTCGCCTTCGACGTCAGCGAGCAGCTCGCCATCACCGACGCCTTCCTGCTCGCCTCCGGTGCCAACGACCGCCAGGTCCGCGCCATCGTCGAGGAGATCGAGGACAAGCTGCGCGAGCTCGGCTCCAAGCCGATCCGCCGTGAGGGCCACCGCGACGGCCGCTGGGTGCTCCTCGACTTCGGCGAGATCGTGATCCACGTCCAGCACAGCGAGGAGCGCGAGTTCTACGCCCTCGAGCGTCTGTGGCGCGACTGCCCGGTCATCGAGCTGCCGGCCGAGATCACGGGCCCTTCGGTCGTCGAGTAGCGCTCGTGAGGGACGAACGAGCGCGTATCGAGACGCCTGCCCGTCGGATCGTGCTGCTCCGGCACGGCCGGACGGCGTGGAATGCCGTGCACCGGATCCAGGGACAGATCGACGTCGAGCTCGACGACGTCGGGGTCGACCAGGCACGCTCGGTCGCTCCGCTGATCGCGGCGCTGGAGCCCACCCTGGTCTGGTCCAGCGACCTGGCCCGCGCACGCATGACTGCGGACGAGGTCGCCAAGGAAGCAGGCCTCGTGCCGTCGTACGACGCCCGGCTGAGGGAGTTCACCCTGGGGGACTTCGAAGGGCTGACCCATGACGAGCTCCGCGCGCGCGACGAGGTCGCGTACGAGCGGTTCCGCCGCGACGAATGGGTCGGCATCCCCGGAGCGGAATCACCGGCCGAGGTGGCCGATCGCATCAGCGCCGCGCTCCACGACCTGGCCGCTGCGCTGGAGCCGGGGGAGACGGGTGTCGCGGTCACCCATGGCGCGGCTGCCCGCGCGGGACTCGTTGCCTTCCTGGGTTGGCCGCTCACGACCGCACGGGATCTGCGCGCGATCGGCAACTGTGGACGCGTGGTCCTGGAGCAGCGACCGACGGGCGATTGGCTGCTCGCGGCGTACAACCTCTGACCCCGATTTCACCTCCTCGGGCAGGGTTGGCTAGTATTCCGCAGGTTGATCCGCTCCGGCGGGGAAACTGAGTTTGGGGCTGTGGCGCAGCTGGTAGCGCACCTGCATGGCATGCAGGGGGTCAGGGGTTCGAATCCCCTCAGCTCCACCAATCGAATGGACAAGGTCGACTTCCCGGCGGGAAGTCGACCTTCGTCGTTTCAGGGTTGCGCCCCTGTCGTTCCGTTGGGACCTGTCACTTGGCGACGCACATCGCGTAGACCTTGAGGTCCATGAACGTGAGTTGCTGCGGGACGGTGACGCCGACGACCCAGTAGTCGTAGCCCGGGTACGGTGCGTTCTTCTGGACCTCGACCGGATAGACCTTTCCGGTGCTGTACCTACCGGGCTTCATCTCGAATCCGCCGCCGACCAGCGTCATGCCGTAGGGGCAGCCGGCCCAGGCCTCGAGGTAGGTGTTGTACCACTCGCTGGTGCAGGTACCGGCACATGCTTCACCGCGACCAACCCTTTGATACCCACCAGCGGGACCAGCGGGACCCTGCGCTCCTGTGGCGCCGGTGGGCCCGGTGGCGCCGGTGGGCCCGGTGGCGCCGGTAGCGCCCTTCGGGCCAGCGGGACCCGTCAAGCCGGTGGGTCCGGCGGGACCCTGCGGACCGGTCTGATTCCAGTTGAGGGGTTTCTCCGCGGTCGTGCAGGTCTGTCCGGCCTCGGTGTCGATGACCCGGACGTACGCCGACCTCGGGTCGTAGCAACTCCTGATGACCTTGTCGGCGCCGGGGATGGCCGCACCGGCGACCGTGGCGATGCCGCCGGCCAGGCCGATGGTCAGCCCGACGGCCAGTGCACTCCGTCTCCGGATCTTGAGCTTCTTCATGGTGGGTTCCTCACTGACTGACCACGGGGTGCTGGCACAGTTGCAGTGCTGATCCCCTGGGATGATGTACACTGTTCTATAACACTGAAACAGTAAGCACGTGGAGGACGAACTGTCAACCTTCGAACTCGACCCACGGACCGGGCTGGGCATTGCCGAGCAGATTCGCTCCCGGATCGCGCTGCAGCTGGCGGACGGTGAACTCGCGCCCGGTGACCGTCTGCCGCCCGTGCGCACTCTCGCCAGCGAACTCGGCGTCAACATGAACACGGTCCGTGCCGCCTACGCCAAGCTGGAGACAGACGGGCTGGTGCAGACGCGCCACGGCGTCGGCACCGTGGTGGTGGAGTCATCGCCGAGGGTCGCCGCAGGCGGTGCTCTCGCCTTCGGGGCAAATACGATTGCCGTGCTCATCGGAGGGCTGGATCCGTTCTACCTCCCCCTGTTGCGCGGGATCGAGGAGGTCGCCAGCGAGCGGGGGACCTTGGTGCTGATCGTGGACACCCGCGACTCGCCCAGCCTTGCCCAGACGATGATCCGGCGCCTCGTCGCCCGTGGAGTGGACGGGATCATCGCGGTCTCGACCGGCGACCTGCCGCGGGACCGGCTGGCGGGACAGGACGACATCTCGTTGCCGATCGTCTACGTCGACCAGCCGGACCGGCGTGGATACAGCCTCGTGTTCGACGGGGACCAGGCGGGGTACGCGGCGACCGAACACCTTCGTCTGCATGGCCACGACCGGATCGGCTTCGTCACGGCGCCACTGGTCTGGCACAACGTCGCTGAGCTCCATCGGGGCTACGCGCGCGCGCTCGAGGGCTCCGACGTCGTACCGTCTCCCGAGCTCGTGGCTGAGGTTTCGGACTTCACTGTCGAGGCCGGGCGCAGCGCGATGGCCCGGCTGCTGCAGCTTCCCGATCCACCTTCGGCGATCCTTGCCGGAAGCTCGAACCTCGCTCTCGGGGCCATGGCCGAAGCCAAGGCGCGGGGCCTGCGGGTCCCGGACGACCTTGCGATCGTGGGATACACCGACTCTCCCCTCGCATCACTGGTCGACCCGGCGCTGACGGTGGTCGAGGTCCCCGCGCGACAGATCGGACTCCAGGCCATGCACGTACTCTCCGAGCTGATCCACGGTGAGCGACCTCGTCGGCGGCGTACCGTGCTCGCGACCAAGCTGGTCGTGCGCGACAGCTGTGGTTCACACCCACGTGGGTAGCCGGTCGTTGGTGAGTGGCTTGCCGACCAACGGTTGGACTGCATGCGTCAGCAGCCCTTCAGGTCGGCGACGGGCCGGTGAAGTCTCGGTACTTCGCCTTCCAGGAGGCGGGGCAAGCGGCTCGGCACGCCTAGCCTCGGCCGGGTGGAATCCCCCCGGTCCGCCCGTCGTCTGGTCCTCGCCCTCGCCGTAGGTGTGGGGCTGTGGTGCGCGTTGCTGGCCTGGCGGTGGGACTGGTTCATCGACCTGCGCGTCTACGAGCTCGGCGCGAGCGCGCTGTTCGGTGGCGACCTGTACGACGTCCGCTTCCATGTCGCGGACCTGCCGTTCACGTACCCGCCGTTCGCCGCGGTGCTGATGCTGCCGGTGGCGGTGCTGCCGCTGTGGCTCACCGCCGCGCTCTGGTCGGCGGCGTGTGTGCTCGTGCTGGCGTGGGCCATCGACGCGACGCTCAAGGCCGGTGGGTCGACGTACCCGGCGATGGTGCTGCCGATCGTGACGGCGGTGGCGCTGCTGGGCCAGCCGGTCTGGTCGACGCTGTCCTACGGCCAGGTCAACCTCTTCCTGATGGCCGCGATCCTGGCCGACGTCCTGCGCCCCGAACGGCGGCACGCGGGCTGGCTGGTCGGGATCGCCGCCGGCATCAAGCTGACGCCCCTGTTCTTCGTGGCGTTCTTCCTGGTGATCGGGCAGCGCCGCGGCGCCGGCGTCGCCCTCGGGAGCTTTGCGGCCACGGTCCTCGTGGGCGCAGCGTTCGCGCCCAGCGCGTCGGTGGCCTACTGGACGGAGATCCTGTGGGACCCGAGCCGGATCGGGGGTGTCGAGTACGCCGGCAACCAGTCCGTGCTCGGCACCCTGAGCCGGCTGCTCGGGCACGAGGCATCGACCTCGCTGTGGTTCGTGGTCGCGGGCTCCGTCGCGGCTCTCTCGCTCGTCGCAGCCGGGCTCCTGTGGCGCTCGACGTCGCCGGCGGCCCGCCCTCTCGCGGTGGGCATGGCCGCCCTCGGCATGGTGCTGGCCTCACCGATCTCGTGGGACCACCACTGGGTCTGGTTCGTGCCGATCGTCCTCGCCCTGTGGCTCAGCGGCCTG
>JAKFEI010000061.1:0-8672 GCA_036675765.1 Nocardioides sp.
GTGGTCCTGCACCGCACCTTCGAGCTGATGCACCGCGACGCCACGGACCTTGCGGCGCTCATCTGCGCGGAGAACGGCAAGTCGCTGGCGGACGCCCGCGCCGAGGTCGGGTACGCCGCCGAGTTCTTCCGCTGGTTCGCCGAGGAGGCTGTGCGCACCGACGGCAGCTACGGCTCCGCCCCCGCAGGTGGCGTGCGCACCGTGGTCACCCGGCGACCGGTCGGCATCGCCGCGCTGGTCACACCCTGGAACTTCCCCGCGGCGATGGCCACGCGCAAGATCGCCCCGGCGCTCGCGGCCGGCTGCACCGTCGTACTCAAGCCGGCAGCGGAGACGCCACTCACCGCGTTCGCTGTGGCCCGGCTGCTCGCCGAGGCCGGCGTGCCAGACGGCGTGGTCAACGTCGTGCCCACCACCGAGCCCGAGGATGTCGTGGGCACTTGGCTGGCCGACCCGCGGGTCCGGAAGGTGTCGTTCACGGGGTCGACCGCAGTCGGCCGGCACCTGCTGCGCCAGGCCGCCGACCGCGTACTGAATGCGTCGATGGAGCTGGGTGGCAATGCGCCCTTCATCGTGCTCGACGACGCCGACGTCGCCGCTGCTGTCGACGGCGCGATGATCGCGAAATTCCGCGGTGGGGGACAGGCCTGCACCGCCGCCAACCGCTTCTACGTGCATGCGGCGGTGGCCGAGGAGTTCACCGCCCGGTTGGCCGGGCGGGTCTCCGCGCTGGTGGTCGGACGCAGCGCCGACCCCGCCACCGAGATCGGACCGCTGATCAACGACCGCGCCGTGGACCGGGTCGCGGGGCTCGTCGACGACGCGGTCGCGGCCGGCGCCCGGGTCGTCGCCCGGGCTGCCGTACCCGACGACCTCAGCGGCTACTTCTTCGCGCCGACCGTGGTCGCTGATGTCGCACCCGACGCCCGACTGGTGCAGGAGGAGATCTTCGCGCCCGTCGCCCCGATCGTCACGTGGACCGAGGAGGCCGAGTTGCTGACGCTCGTCAACGAGAGCGAGATGGGGCTGGCGGGCTACCTCTACTCCCGCGACCTCAAGCGCGCCCTCCAACTGGCAGAGCGGATCGACGCAGGCATGATCGGAATCAACCGCGGCCTGGTCTCCGACCCGTCAGCACCCTTCGGCGGAGTGAAGCAGAGCGGCCTGGGCCGCGAGGGCGCCCACGAAGGCATCGAGGAGTACCAGGAGACGCAGTACTTCAGTGTGGACTGGAGCTGAGCAGCGCCCGCTTCCACGTACTCGACACTTCGCCCGATCGCGTTGCGCGGTCGGTTCGCCACGGATCGGGCGTAGGTCTGGACCGCAGGATCCTTGCCCGATCGTCATGCCATGGGGGCGGGCCCCTGCCTAGCCGAGCCAGCCCATCCGCTGACTGATGCGCTCGCCCGCGGTGCGGATGTCGGCAGCGACATCGGCGATGCGTTCCTCGGTGAACCGGTAGGCGGGGCCGGAGGCGCTGAGTGAGCCGATGACGGTGCCGTTGTGGTCGCGGACCGGGACGGCGGCCGCATTGAGGCCCGTCTCCAGCTCCTCGATGGCGGTTGCGAAGCCATCGATGCGGGCCTTGGCCAGCTGGTCGTCGAGCACTCTGCGGTCGGTCACGGTGTTCTCCGTGTAGGCCGGCAGGCCGGCCACCTCCAGGATGCGTTCCACCTGCTCGGGCTCCATGAAGGCGAGCAGGACCTTGCCGCTCGATGTCGCGTGCAGCGGCGTGAGCTGGCCGACCCAGTTCTGGCTCGCGACCGCCGCGTTGCCGAGGGCCTGCTGCACGTGCACGGAGTAGTGCTCGCGCACGACGGCAAGGTTGATGGTCTCGTCGAGGAGCAGGGCGAGGTCGTCGAGCACCGGTTGCGCCTGCTTGACCATGTCGAGCCGGCCGGGGATCGCGCTGGCCAGGCGGAGTACGCCGAAGCCGAGCTGGTACTTGCCGCGCTCGGTGTTCTGTTCGACCAGATCGCGCTCCTCGAGTGCGGCCAGCAGCCTGAATGCCGTGGACTTGTGCACGCCGATCTCGGCCGCGACCTCACTGACGCCGGCGCTGCCCTCGCGAGCAAGGATCTCCAGGACCGTCACTGCGCGATCGACGGACTGGACGCCGCCTGAGGGCTCGCCGCCCTCCTTGCCTCGCTTCTTGGGCTGCACGTCGTTGCTCATGGCGCAACCGTAGGCGATCCCCTCGACGAAAGCCCGGAGATGGCGGTCGATTGTGACCCGGATCATCGTCGACCCTTGACGACGCTCCGCAAAGGTTCCAGACTGTTGCGTCTATTACAACAAGTTGCGCAATGCGCTTCATGAGTGGATGTGGGGATGAAGGCGATCACCGTTGTCGGCACGTCGCTTGCCGGCTTGCAGGCGGCGCGGGCGCTGCGTGCCCAGGGCTATGACGGCCGACTCGATCTGGTCGGTGACGAGATCCACCGTCCGTACGACCGTCCGTCCCTCTCCAAGGACTTCCTGGCCGGCAAGGTCGGCCTCGACGACATCCTGCTCGAGGACGACGACGACCTCGGTGCGAACTGGATGCTCGGCAGGGCGGCGGTCGGTCTCGACGCCAGTGCGCGGCAGGTCCTGCTCGACGACGGACAGCGCATCACCGCCGACGGTGTCGTGATCGCCACCGGTGCTCGAGCGCGGGTCCTGGCTGGGGCCGGCGTGGGCGCAGGGATTCACGTCCTGCGCACCGTCGATGACGCGATCGCCCTGCGTGCCGAGCTCCGGCCCGGCGCGCGGCTCGTTGTGATCGGTGCCGGCTTCATGGGCGCCGAGGTCGCGTCGACGGCCCGCGCGCTGGGCTGCGAGGTGACCATCATCGAGGCGACGCGGACACCGCTGGCCGATCCGCTCGGGACAACGATGGGTGCGCTCGTCGCCGGCCTGCACCGCCAGTACGGCGTGCGTCTGCTCTGCGGGGTGGGAGTCGCGGAGATCGTCGTGCGCGGCCGGGTCGAAGCGGTCAGGCTCGCCGATCGTTCCGAATACCCTGCTGACGTCGTCGTGGTCGGTGTCGGCGCGGCGCCGAATGTCGAGTGGCTCGCGGGCTCACCGGTAGCGGTCCACAACGGCGTGATGTGTGACGAACGTGGTCGGACCAGTGTGCCGGGCGTGGTCTCGGTCGGCGACTGCGCCTCGTGGTACGACGTCCGTCGTCGCAGGAGCCATCGTGTCGAGCACTGGACCGGCGCGCTCGAGCGGCCGGCCACTGCTGTCACCAGTCTGTTGAGGGGCAGCGCTGGTGGGGCGCCGACACCGATGGCCGTGCCCTACCTCTGGTCCGACCAGTACGGCGTGCGCATCCAGTTCGCCGGCCATGCCATGGATGCCGACTCCGTCGACATCGAGGAGGGAACGACCCGCAAGCGAAACCTCCTTGCGGTGTACCGCCGCGCCGGCGACCCCGTCGCGGTGCTGGCCATGAATCAGGCATCGCTGTTCGGTCGCTGGCGATCCCTGCTCGACGCGGTGCCGATCCCGTCGTGAGGCGGTGCGGCTGACGCCGGCCTCGCCGCGAGCGGGAGATCCCCAGGCAGCCTGGCTGCCTGGGGATCTCGCGCGATCAGGGCTTCGTCACTCCGGCGGACGGCGTCTCGACGGCACGGACCACGCCGTTCGGCGATGGCTTGCCGTTCTGCGACAAGGTGGTCTCGGCCGCGATGACCGCGTCCGTGATCATCTCCTGCTCGACCGTCGGGTCCTTGCTGACCCGGATGACGAAGTTGTCGCCGTGCTCGGAGACACCGTGGACGACGGCCTGCTCCATGGCCTTGGAGGCGTACCTGGCCCGGACGATCATCGGGTCGTTGCGGAGGTCCTTCACCAGCGAGACGCAGAGCGCGACCATCACGAGGACGAAGGGCAGCGCGGCGATGATGGTGATGGTCTGGAGGCCGCTCAAGGCGTCCGGACCACCGACGAGGAGCATGACGGCGGCCACTGCACCGGTCGCCACGCCCCAGAAGACCACCGTCGGCTTGCTCGGCTTGATCGTTCCGCGCTCGGACAGCGTGCCCATCACGATCGCGGCGGCGTCAGCACCGGACACGAAGAAGATCGCGACCAGGACCATGACCACGACGCTCGCGACGGTGCTGAGCGGGAACGCCTCGAGGGTGGTGAACAACTGCGTCTCGACGCCTCCGGCGCCGGCGATGTCGGTGCCCTTCTGTTGCAGGTCGATCGCCGCGCCGCCGAAGATGGCGAACCACACCATGCTCACCAGGCTGGGGACCAGCAGGACGCCGGTGACGAACTGCCGGATCGTGCGGCCGCGCGAGATGCGCGCGATGAACATGCCCACGAAGGGCGTCCAGGAGAGCCACCAGGCCCAGTAGAAGACGGTCCACCCGGCCAGCCACTCACCCGTGTCGGCACCTTCGGCCGAGGTGCGCGCCGACATCATCGCCACCTCCTGGAAGTAGGTGCCGATCTGGGTCGGGATCAGGTTGAGGATGAACACGGTCGGACCGACGACGAAGACGAACAGTGCGAGGGAGATCGCCAGCACCATGTTGATGTTGGAGAGCCACTGGATCCCCTTCGAGACACCCGAGACCGCGGAGAGGACGAAGGCTGCGGTGAGGACCGCGATGATGCCGACGAGGAGGGCGTTCCCCGTCCTGCCGATGCCTCCGACGATCTCGAGGCCGCTGCGGATCTGGAGCGCACCCAGGCCGAGCGAGGCGGCGGAGCCGAAGAGCGTCGCGAAGATCGCGAGCATGTCGATCACCTTGCCGCCGGGACCGCTCGCGTGCCGGCCGAGCAGCGGCGCGAACGCCGAGCTGATCAGGAAGCTGCGGCCCTTGCGGAAGACGCCGTACGCGATGGCGAGGCCGACGACCGCGTAGATCGCCCACGGGTGCACGGTCCAGTGGAACAGCGTGGTCGCCATCGCGTTCTGGATGGCCTCCGGGTTGCCGGCTTCGCCGGTGCCCGGGGGCGGGGTCACGAAGTGGCTGATCGGCTCGCTGACGCCGTAGAACATCAGGCCGATGCCCATGCCCGCGCTGAACATCATCGCGATCCACGACACGGTGCGGAACTCGGGAGCCTCGTCGTCGCGGCCCAGGGGGATGTTCCCGAACTTGCCGAGGGCGAGCCAGAGCACGAAGCCGACGAAGGTCGACGACGTGGTCACGAACAGCCAACCTGTGTTGGTCATGATCCACGACAGCGAGTCCCCGGAGAGCCTGGCCATGGACTCGGTGCTCACGAAGCCCCAGACCAGGAAGCCGACCGCGATGGCGGCAGTCACGCCGAAGACCACCTTGTCGAGGCCGCCCTGGTGGGCTTCGATGCCCTCGCCGAGGCACTGGTCCAGTGCCGGGTGCGAGCCTGTCGCGCTGGTCGGAGACCCGTCGTCGGAAACGGGTGGGAGTGTCGGTTTCTCTGCCATTTGCGTCGAGGCACCGTCGCCGGTGCCTCCTCCATTTCGCAGCTTGAACATGGAATCGGGGCCTCTCGAGTTGTCCTTGGTTGACCCCCGCCCGGGTAGAACGATGAAAGCATGGCGTTCTGTGATGTGCAACACTTTGCACAGAGAGCAACGCGGATTTAACAGGGCAGGTCGGTCCGCAGTGCCGCGATCAGGCGAGCCGCCTTCCAGGTGGCCTCGGCGTACTCCTCGTCCGGTTGCGAGTCGACGGTGATCCCGCCGCCGGTCCCGAGGGTCCAGGTTCCGTCGCCGGTCGTCGTGAGACTCCGGATCACCACGGCGAGGTCGGCGCGACCGGCCGGATCGATCCAGCCGAAGGCTCCGGCGTACACGCCGCGCGCACTGGTCTCCGCCTCGTGGATCACCTCCATCGTCCGGCGTTTCGGTGCCCCGGTCATCGAGCCGGGTGGAAAGAGTGCTCGCAGGGCAGCCACGGAGCTGACGTCGTCGCGCAACTCGCCCCGTACGGCGGACACCAGCTGATGGACCGACGGGTAGGACTCCACGTGCATCAACTCCGGCACCTCGACCGTACCTCGCTTGCTGACCGAGCCGATGTCGTTGCGGAGCAGGTCGACGATCATCAGGTTCTCGGCCCTGAACTTGGGGTCCTCGGCAAGACGGCGGCGGGACTCTGCGTCGAGCGAGGGCGTGGCGCCACGTGGCGTCGTGCCCTTGATGGGCCGGGTCTCGATCATCCGGTCGGCGCCGATCGTCGCGTACCGCTCGGGGGACGAGCTCAACAGCCACTGGCCCCGGTGCTGGAGGAATCCTGCGTACGGCGCGGGGTTGAGCTGTCGCAGCTGGAGGTACGCCGCGATGGGCGGGATGCTCGCCGCGACCTCGAGGCGATGGGTGAGGTTCGCCTCGTAGGTGTTGCCGGCGTGGAGGTGCTGGCTGACCGTCTCGAAGGCCGCGAGGTACTCGGCGGGCGGTGGGGGAGCCTGCGGTGGAGCTGCTGCGCGCCCGGCCCTGTCCCTTTCACTGGGGCCGTCGTGTGTCACCACCTGGGTGTGGCGGGCCCGCATCCACACGGCGTCCGGCATTGCGCCGGGGGTGGTGCCGGCGGGCAGGTCGGGTCGGCTCGCGTAGCCGAAGTACCCCACCCACAACGCGTCGTCGGGACCTTCGGCGATCTCTGACTCCAGCACGTCGAAGATGTCGCTGCCCACGACCGTCGACGTGCCGGAGGCGTGGCGCGTCACCTCGCGTCGGGAGGCGCAGTACGACAGCGACGGGTCGTCCTCGGTCAACCAGCCCATGATGGTGCGCCGGCCCGACCAGCTCCGCGAGGCGTTGCCGTCGAGCCAGAAGCAACGGTCGTGCTCGGCTGCGATCGCTGGGAAGAGGTCGGCAGGACGGGGGTCTGCCGGTAACCGGGTGGAGGTCGTGCTCGTCACCGTGCGCCCCGGGGCCTGATCGAGAGGAAGTTCCTCATCAGCTGTTCGCCGGAGCTGCTCAGGATCGACTCCGGGTGGAACTGGACGCCGTGGAGCGGGCGGGTGCGGTGGCTGATGGCCATGGTCACGACCGTCCCGTCCGGGTCGACGCAGGTCGCGGTCGCGCGCAGGTCGGCGCCCAGTGCGGTGACCGCCAGCGAGTGGTAGCGCACGGCGGGGAACGATGACGGCAGGCCGGTGAAGATGCCGGTCGCGTCGTGGAGGATGGCGCTGACCCGGCCGTGCGCGGGCCTGTTCCGCTCGACGCGACCACCCCAGGTGGTGGCCAGCCCCTGCATGCCGAGGCAGATGCCGAGCACGGGCACGCGGGCGGCCCGGAGGATGTCGCGCCCGATGCCGAAGTCCTCGCGGGCCTCGGGGTGGCCAGGGCCCGCCGACAGCACGATGTGGTCGAAGGTCAGGACGTCGTCGACCGTCGCGGTGCGGTGGTGGACCACCTCGGGGAACTTGCCGGTCACCAGGGCGACGAGGTGCGCCAGATTCCAGGTGTACGAGTCGTCGTGGTCGACGAGGACCACCCGCGGTGGCGCCGCTGGCTGCTGTGCGTGGAGCTGGTTCATCGCCCGTGCCCTTCTGGATCGGCGGTGGCGGCGTGATCGGCGGCCTCTGCGGACGGCCCCGGGGACCTCCCCGGGATTCGTCCCGCGACCCCTCTTGACGTCATCTACATCACACGGCATTGTTCCTTCTAACGCAATGCAATGCAAGATACGCAACAGGAGGCCAGGTCGTGGTCGGACGTCGAACCATCATCATCGGAGCCGGAGTCGTGGGAGCGGCGCTCGCTGACGAGCTCTCGGCGCTGGGGTGGAGCGACATCGTCGTCCTCGACCAGGGCGACCTCCCCGCAACCGGTGGATCCACGTCGCACGCCCCCGGCCTGGTCTTCCAGGCCAGTGGGTCGAAGGTCCTCACCGAGCTCGCTCGTTACACGGTCGAGAAGTTCGTCGCGCTCGAGCACGAGGGCCAGTCCTGCTTCCTGCAGGTCGGTGGGCTCGAGGTCGCGACCACGCCCGAGCGCCTCGCCGAGCTGCACCGTCGGCACGGATGGCTCACCTCCTGGGGGGTCGACGCCGAGATCGTCGACGTCGACCGTTGCGTGGAGCTCCACTCACTCGTCGACCCGGACCGGATCCTCGGTGGCCTGTGGTGTCCGACCGATGGCCTGGCCAAGGCGCTGTGGGCCGTCGAGGCGCAGATCGAGCGTGCGAAGAGCCGCGGTGTGAAGTTCCTCGCCCGCCACGAGGTCACCGACATCCGCGTCGAGGACGACCGGGTGGTCGGGGTCGTGACCGACCACGGCGAGCTCGCGGCCGACGTGGTCGTCTCCTGCGCTGGCATCTGGGGCCCCAAGGTTGCGGCGCTGGTCGGTCTCGACCTGCCGCTCACCCCGCTGGCGCACCAGCTGGCCTGGACCACGCCGATCCCGGAGGTCGCGGGCCAGGTCGAGGAGGCCGTCCGCCCGATCCTGCGCCACCAGGAGCACGGCCTCTACTACCGCGACAACTTCGACGGCCTGAGCATCGGCTACTACCACCACGAGCCGATGCCGATCGAGGCCACCGCGATCCGCTCGATGGACGAGGCCGGTCGGGTCGGCAAGATGCCGTCCGTCCTCGACTTCACCCCGGAGGACTTCGAGCCGGCCTGGGCCGAGACGCAGGTGCTGCTGCCCGCCACCACGGAGACCAAGATCGAGGAGGGCATCAACGGCCTCTTCTCCTTCACCACCGACGGAATGCCGCTGCTCGGCGAGTCGC
>JAKFEI010000390.1:0-8603 GCA_036675765.1 Nocardioides sp.
GCCCTCGCGAAGGTCGACTCGACGTACACCTACATCAACATCGGTGGCGGCGACGGCGTGACCGTGCGCGAGTTGCTGGCTGCTGTCGAGCGCGTTGTCGGCAAGCCGATCCCGCTGACGGAGGCTCCGGCCCGTCCGGGCGACGCGGCCGGTGCGTTCGCCAACGCGGACAAGGCGGCCGAGTTGCTCGGCTGGAAGACCGAGCTCTCCCTCGATGAAGCCATTGCGTCCGCACTCGCCTGGGGGGAGAAGCGGAAGGACGTGCTGGGGTACGCGTGAGCGGTGCCCGGGTCGTCGCGCTGGTGCTCGTCGCAGCCGTTGTTGCGGGGTGCACGGGTGATGCCGACCCGACACCGCCCGAGGCCACGGGGTCTCGAGACGGTTGCTGCGCAACCTCCTCGACCTCCGGGCCGGCCCCCGCCGTCAAGGCGCCGCTGGCAGGGAAGGTCGTCGTCCTCGATCCCGGCCACCAGCTCGGCAACCGGCACCATGGCTCCGAGATCTCCCGGCCCGTCGACGCCGGCGGGTTCGACAAGGAGTGCAACACGACGGGTGCGGCCACCAACGCGGGCTACCCCGAGGCCACGTTCACGTGGAAGGTGGCCGTGGCGGCGCGGCGGATCCTGCGGGGACTCGGCGCCCGGGTCGTCCTGACCCGTGCCAGCAACTCCGATGACCTCTGGGGTCCGTGCGTGGACGTACGCGGGACGATCGGCAACCCGGGCGAGCCCGGGCGCACGGCCGACCTTCGTGTCAGCATCCACGCCGACGGTGTGACGGTGGACGGCGCCCGCGGGTTCCACGTCATCCGGCCGGGTGTGCTCCAGGGCTGGACCGACGACATCGCGAAGCCGTCACGGAAGCTCGCGGTCGACGTACGCGATGCGCTGGAGGCGGCGGGATTCCCGGCGTCGTCGTACCAGGGGAAGAACGGGATCGATGTCCGGACCGACCTGGGCACCCTCAACCACTCGGACATCCCGACCGTGATGGTCGAACTCGCCAACATGCGCGACCCGGGGGACGCCGCGCTGGTCGAGAGCGCGCAGGGCAGGAACCGGTACGCCCGGGCCCTCGCGCAGGCGATCCGGAACTTTCTGGCGCGCTGACGGCGGAGTCGTCAGTGCATCGCGTGGCGGCCGGGGCCGTCCGCGGACTGTGGCTGGGGAAGCGGCGCGGGCCGCAATGGGGGTCGGTGCTTCGACCTACGCGTGTGCCGTTCGATGTGAGGGCAGCCGCGTGGGCCGTGTTTGAACAGACATCGCATCTTGCGACGCCAACGCCGGAAGGACATGTGAACTCCAGGGGGGAGGGAGCGCCCAGTTCCCGAGATGGCTCTGACCGTAACACCGTCTTCCGACCGATGGGGAGCAAAGATGGTGAACCTTCACTGCCGGTAGGTTGGCGGACATGGGGATCCGCGCCGCCCACTGGGACGACTGGAGCCTCGAGGGGTTGCTGGGTCAGAAGAGGGCACTGGGACAGCGGGTCAGCCTCGTCGTGCCGGCCCGCAACGAGGCCGCGACCGTGGGTGCCGTGGTGACGCGCGTCCGCGAGGCCCTGATGGACACCGTGGCCCTCGTGGACGAGATCGTGGTCATCGACAGCGACTCGGTCGACGACACCTTCGCCGTGGCCGAGTCGGCCGGCGCCCGCGTCCACCGGTCCGCGGAGATCCGGCCGGACCTGGGCACCCACCCCGGCAAGGGCGAGGCGATGTGGAAGTCGTTGTTCGTCACCAGTGGTGAACTGCTGGTCTTCATGGACGCCGACCTCCACGACTGGGACACCCACTTCGTGCCGGGACTCCTGGGGCCCCTGCTGGGCTCGCCCGAGGTGCAGCTGGTCAAGGGTTTCTACGACCGCCCCGGCGCCGACGGTCCGCTCGAAGGTGGGCGGGTCACCGAACTGGTCGCGCGCCCGCTGATCGCGTTGCTGTTCCCGGAGCTCGGGGGACTGGTCCAGCCGCTGGCCGGTGAGTGGGCCGTACGACGGTCGTGGTTCGCCGGGCTGTCGGTTCCGTCGGGCTACGCCGTGGAACTGGCCGCGCTGGTCGACACCGTGCGTGCGGGCGGGGTGGAAGCGCTCGCGCAGGTCGACCTCGGGGTGCGGGCACACCGGCACCAGGCGTTGCGCGACCTGGGCGGGATGGCGACGCAGATCATCGCGGCAGCGTTGGCGCGCGTGGATGTCGGCGCGTCGTACCAACCGAATTCGCCGTCAGAACGGGTAAAGGACGACGAATCTGGTTGGGGAGCCCCCGACCAGGCGGTGTTGCGGCAGTACCTGCGCGGGCTGGCACCCGTCGAGCACGTCGTACCGATCATCGAACGTCCCCCGGCAAAGGACCTGCTGTGACGCTTGCCCTCGGTCGCCACACCTTCGGCGACGACGACGCGTTGATGATGGCCATCGTCAACCGGACGCCCGACTCGTTCTTCGACAAGGGTGCGACCTGGGCCGAGGACGCCGCGTTCGCGCGGGTGGCCGAAGTGGTCGCGCAGGGCGCCGAGATCGTCGACATCGGTGGCATCAAGGCGGCGCCCGGCGTCGAGATCTCCGCGGCCGAGGAGAAGGCGCGCGTCGTGGACTTCGTGGCCCGCGTGCGGTCGGAGTGGCCCGACCTCGTGATCTCGGTCGACACGTGGCGCGCCGAGGTGGGCGCTGCTGTGTGCGAAGCCGGCGCGGACGTGCTCAACGATGCGTGGGGTGGGGCCGATCCCGAGCTCGTTGACGTCGCAGCGCAGTGGGGCGCGGCGATCATCTGCACGCACACCGGAGGAGTGACGCCCCGGACCCGCCCCTACCGGATCGAGTACGACGACGTGGTCGCCTCCGCGATTGCCGACACCGTGGCCTACGCCGAGCGCGCGCTGGCCGCAGGCGTCGCACGGGAGTCGATCGTGATCGACCCGGCCCACGACTTCGGCAAGAACACCTTCCACTCGCTCGAGGTCACCCGGCGCCTGGGGGAGATGGTGGCCACCGGCTGGCCGGTGCTGGTCTCCCTGTCCAACAAGGACTTCGTCGGCGAGACGCTGGGCATGGAGGTGGGGGACCGGCTTCTGGGGACGCTGGCGGCCACGTCCGTCTGTGCGCTGGCGGGCGCCCGGATCTACCGCGTGCACCAGGTGGTCGAGACCCGGCAGACCGTCGACATGGTGTGGTCGATCGCGGGCCGCAGGCCGCCGCTGCGGGCGATCCGGGGACTGCAGTGAACGCCCCGGTCGTGCCGATGGCCCTGGTGCCCGGCGTGCTCGCGCTGCTTCCTGCCCATGCGTCGCTCGAGGACCCCGTCGCGCCGTTGCGCGCGGCATGCCTCGCGGCCGTGGGTCGGCTCGGGCCGCGGGTGCGCGTCGTCGCCTCCGGTGGGTCGGGTGGGTCGGGAGGACGGGTCGGGGCTGCGCTGGTCGCTGCCGTCGGTGCAGCTGTTGTCGAGTCCGACGAGACGGGGGTCCTCGTCGTCGGGAACGGTTCGGCTCGTCGTACCGAGAAGGCGCCGGGGCACTTCGACGCACGTGCCGAGGACTTCGACGCCGCGCTGCGGACTGACCTGGCCTCGGCGGATCCTGCGCTGGCCGACGAGCTGTGGGCCGATGTCGCGGCACTCGGTGAGCTCGCGGGAAGGACCCTTGCCGAGGCGGATCTGCTCTACGACGACCTGCCCTTCGGTGTGCAGTACTGGGTCGCGGTGTGGGGGACTCGAGACGGTTGCTGAGCAACCTCCTCGACCTCCGGGCAGACTGATGCCATGAGCATCCAGGGCAGCGAACGACCGGCATGGCAGGTGGCAGCGGTCGGTGCGGCCGGGTTCGTCGCCGTGCTGTGGGTCATCGAGGGCGTCGACGTGGCCGCCTCGCACCGCCTCGACGGCTGGGGCATCCGGCCCCGCTCCGACGAGGGCCTGCTCGGCATCCTCGCGGCGCCGTTGCTGCACGGCGGCTGGGGACACCTCGTGGCGAACACCGTGCCTGCACTGGTGCTGGGCTTCCTCACCCTCGTCACCGGCGTCGCGCGCGGCCTCGTCGCCACGGCGGTGATCTGGCTGGCCGGCGGACTCGCGGTCTGGTTGCTGGCCGGCGACCACTCGGTCCACATCGGCGCATCAGGCCTGATCTTCGGCTGGCTCACCTACCTCGTCGTGCAGGGCTTCGTCGACCGCAATCCCCTCGAGATCGGCATCGGCGTGGCCGTGCTGCTCGTGTACGGCGGGGTGTTGTGGGGCGTTTTGCCCGGCCAGCCGGGAGTCTCCTGGCAGGGACACCTCTTCGGTGCGATCGCCGGCGTGCTCGCCGCCCTCGTGGTCAGCGAGCGCGGGCGCGGCCTCGTCGGCAGGCGCCGGTGAAGGCGTTTCGCCTGCCATGGCTCTGGCTGGGGTTGTGGATCGCCCTGCTGGTCGCCGTCGCGTACGCCTCGCTCGGCGCGCCCCGATCCGGCCCGGACGTCCCGGCCAGCGACAAGTGGATGCACCTGTCGACGTACTTCCTCGTGGCGGCGGCGGGGGTCCAGCTCTTCCGACCCGGGCGACCGCTGCTCTGGGCGGCCGGATTCGCGGTGTTCTACGGCGTGGCGATGGAGATCGGGCAGGGCACGCTCACCGCCGACCGGATGATGGACTGGCGCGACGCCGTGGCGAACACGATCGGGGTGGCGCTGGGGGTCCTCACCAGCCGGACGCCGGTACGGGACGCGCTGCTGCGCGCCGTACCCTCGGGCCGTGACTGACGACCTGCTGATCGAACGGGACCGCCTCGGCACCGGCGTGCTCGAGGTGACCTTCAACCGGCCCCAGCGCCGCAACGCCTTCACGACGGCGATGTACACGCAGATGCGGGAGCTGTGGGAGCAGACCGCCGCCGACCGGTCCGTTGCGGTCGTGGTGCTGCGCGGTGCAGGCGGCAAGGCATTCGCTGCCGGCAACGAGATCAGCGACTTCCTCGAAGCCGACGCCGTCGACTACGAGAACTGGATCCGCGAGATGTTCGAGCGGCTCTGGACGTTGCCCCAGGTCACCATCGCCGCGATCGACGGCGTGTGTGTCGGTGGCGGGCTCGCCGTCGCCACGCACTGCGACCTGCGCGTTGCGACGACTGCCTCGAAGTTCGGCTACCCGATCGCCCGCACGCTCGGGAACGCGCTCTCCGGCACCGTCCTCTACCGCTGCCAGGCGGTCTTCGGCGAGTCGCTCACCCGGGAGATGCTGCTGGCCTCCCGCCTGGTCTCCGCCGACCGCGCCCATTCCGCGGGTGCGCTGCTCGCGTCGGTTCCCGACGCGGCCGCCCTCGACCTGGAGGTCGCGGCCCTCGTCGACGGCATTGCCCAGGCGTCGCGGGTGACCCTCGAGGTCACCAAGCAGCAACTCCGTACCTACGCCGAGGCGCTCGAAGCATCGCCCGAGGGCGAGGAGGCCTTGCTGCGCGAGGTCTACACCGGCCCCGACTTCAACGAGGGCGTGCGCGCGTTCCTGGCCAAGGAGAAGCCGATCTTCGGTCGCTGAGTGGTCAGCGCCTCCGGCGCCCCAGCGGTACGACGGCCGCGGCGACCAGGCACACACCGGCCATGGTGAGCGTGGTGGCCCGGAACGCAGTCTCGTGGCCGCCGTACACCGCGAGCAGGGCGACGCTGGTGGCCGAGCCGACCGCGAAGCCCAGGTAGCGGAGCAGCTGGTTGAAGGCCATCGCGCTGCCGGTCTCGGACGGAGGGACGTGCGGCACGATCAGCATCGGCAGCGTCGAGAAGGTGAAGCCGCTGCCGAGTCCGCCGATGGCCATCGCCACCAGGGCCAGGGTGAAGGTGTCGTGCTCGAGGGTGAGCATGACGAGCGACGAGGCGAAGATCGTGGAGCCGAGGGGCAGCAGCACGTGCGCGCCGTACCGGCGGGCGATGCGGAGCGCGACCCGGCTCCCACCGACGCTCATCAGGGCGTAGGGGACCAGGACCAGTCCGGCGCTCAGGGGCCCGCGGTCCAGGCCCCAGCCGTCGCTGCCGTCGTTGCGGACCAGGAGGACGACGACGGTCAGGAGTCCGTACATCGCGAAGGCGAGCACGAAGCCGACCACGTTGGGGCCGAGGACGCCGGGGCGGGCAGCAAGGCGCAGGTCGACCAGGGGTTGGCCGCCGCGGCGTGCCACGCGGACCGTGCGGACGATCCAGCCGGCCAGCAGGAGGATGCCGCCCGCGGCGAGAAGCAGCACCGGCGCCGACAGCCAGCCCCACCGTTCGCCCTCGCTGACGGCGAGCAGGGTGCACACCATGCCGACGCCCACCAGGGCCACGCTGGGCAGGTCGACCGCCTGGGGCACCCCCTCGGCGTGTTTCGGGAGGTGCCGCAGGGCAAGGCCGAGGCTGATCGCGACGAGGACGGCGCCGAACGCGTATGCACCGCTGACACCTGCGTACTCGGCGAGGAAGCCGGTGAGGGGATAGCCCAGGCCGGCGCCGGCCACGGTGGCGATCGACAGCAACGACAGCCGTGAGGCGAGCCGATCTCCCGACCAGACGTCCCGCGCGACGGCCATGGTCAGCGGCGACAGCGCCAGTCCCACGCCCTGCAGGGCGCGACCGGCGATCAGCGGGCCGATCCCCAGGGGTACGGCGGACAGGACGGTGCCGACCAGGACGACACCGAGCGCGCCGAGGATGACCGGTCGCCGCAGGCGTCCGCTGCCCCAGCGTCCGAGCGCCGGGGTGGCGGCCGCCGCGGTGATCAGGGTGGCGGTCAGGATCCATTGCGCGGTGCTGATCGAGACGTCGTACCGACTGGCGATGCTGGGGACCAACGGTGCGCCCAGGCTGCTGACGATCGCGGTGACGGTGGTGACGGCGGCGAGGGTCGCGAAGAGCCAGCGGTCCTTGCTGCGGGCAGTCGTCACCCGACCAGTCTCGTGGGTACTGGTCGGGTGACGATGCTGCGGGTCCCGGAGCGCGGGGCTGGTCAGGCCTCAGTCACTCGAGACCGGGTCACCGTCATCGACGGTCAGCGAGGAGGTCTCCTCGCAACTTGCGTCGATGTCCCGCTGGGCGGGGTTGTCACTGTCGTAGGTCACCTGCCAGGAGTAGTCGCCGGCAGCGAAGGCGTCCTCGTTCGTCGTACCGACGGTCACGCCGTCAGCATCGCCAGCAACGTCGACGTCCTCGGTGTAGACAGCAGCACCCGTGCAGTCCGACGTGGCGTACAGATCGAAGGTCACTGTTCCGTCCAGGTCGCCGCCGGCTGTCGCCGACACGGTTGCCGAGTCGTTCGGCACCCAGGTCTGGGCGGTTTCGATCGTCGACGGGACGTCGGTGACATCCACCATCTCGTCGTCCACGGAGCAGTCCGTGTTGTGGTCGACGCCGTTGGTGTTGGGGTCGTCGCCGCTGTAGCTCGCGACCCAGTGGTAGGTGCCGACGTCCGAAGGCTCGAACTGCGGATCCGGAGTGGGGTACTCACCGTCGCCCTCCACGTCGACCGAGGTCGTGTAGACGGGTTCGCCCTGCCCGCACCCGGTGTCGCTGGGCCCGTAGAGATCGAAGGTGATCGTGCCGCCCGCGTCCTCCGCGCCCACGGGCACCGTGGTGCTGATTCCGTCGCCGACCGGCTGCGTCGCCGTACCCGACAATGTCGCGGTGTCGCTGACCGTTCCGCCCGCGTTGACGTCCGGACCCGCTTCGGTGGTCAGCTCCGGCGTGGCTGCGGAGACCTCGAAGCACTCGCCCGGCTCCTCGTTCTCGGACACCGCGGGAATGCCGTTCGCTGCATCGCCGCTCCAGGTGGCGCGCCAGCAGTAGGTGCCGGCGGCCGTGATGTACGCCGTCGGAGACGTGACATCGACGGGGAAGCTGTTGCCGGTCAGGTTGGTCGAGCCGATCGACTCGCCCTCGCCGGCCCCGCACGTTGCTCCGTGGTCGACGGCGTTGCAGAGCCAGAACGAGACCGCGCCGGTCGGTGTGGCATTGCCGCCCGTCAGGCCCACGGTGGCGATGTCCGTGACCTGGGCGACGCCGTCCCCGACGGAGAGGGTGCCTTCCTCGAGTGCGACGCCCGCGCCGTCCGCCGGGGCGGTGGTCAGGGTCGGCGTGCAACTGCTGAGCGGGTCGATCTTCTTGAGGATCGTGTCCTTGTAGTCAGCCGTGTCGGAGTTGCCCGTCACCGTGCTCGGGATGACGTTGGCGAAGGTCGTGCAGCTCTGGCCGTCGGTCAGGCCCGCTGCCGTGAGGTTGATGGCCGCCTCGCCACGGGTCTTGTCCGCGCTGTAGACGCCTGCTGCCTGAGCGGGCGGCAGGCCGACGGGCGCGCCGAGGACGAGCGGCGCGTTGGCGTTCGCCTGCGTCCAGGTCCGCTTGGACAGTACGGCGCTGCTGCCGCTCTGGTCCCACAGGATCAGGAAGTCGCCGGCACTCCGGCCGACCTTGACGTTGCCCGCCTCGGTGCCGCTCTTCCACGGGTTGCAGGTCGCCGGGGCGTACGAGACGGCACAACCGGACGGCAGTCCGTTCTTCATGAACTCGAAGGCGATGAAGCCGCTGCCGGTGTTGGAATCACGCTCCCAGCCGAAGTACAGGAAGTCCGCGTTGTTCTGGCGCTTGAGGTTGAGCCACGCCTGCCTCAGGTCGACCTGGGC
>JAKFEI010000079.1:0-8576 GCA_036675765.1 Nocardioides sp.
CCGCTGTTCCCGCCGGGTCTGGATGACCCGGTCACCGGGGTGCCCGTCGCGCCTGACCCCGCCAAGGACCCGACGTTCGCACTCCAGAAGTTCGACCGCGCACTGGTGCGTGCGCACCTCGAAGCACCGGACGTGATGACCGAGGTCGAGGTACGCCGCCTCCGCTACCTGATCAGCTTCGCGCGGCTGACCGTCTTCGAGCCGGGAGCCGCCGGGCCCCAGGGCACACGCGGTCGAGGCGACGTGGACGTCAGCGGGGATCTCGCAGCCTGGCGCGACGTCGTGCTCGACCGGCTCACCGGCCCGCTACGACGCGAGCAGACGGCCGCGAAGCGGCTGGCGGGCGCCCGTGAGGCGTACTACGAGCTCGAGGAGCAGCAGGAAGAACAGCGGCGCGTGCTCATCGAGAACCGCGCCCGTGAGTTCAGCGCCGCCGAGCTCGACGCTGAGGTCGGCTACAAGAGCCTGGCCCTGGTGCTCGGCGGGGGCGGTGGCGCCGGCTTCGTCTACATCGGCGCGATGAAGCGCCTCGCAGAGAGCGACGTCGAACCCGACTACATCATCGGCTCCTCGATCGGCGCGGTCCTCGGCGGGCTCTTCGCCCGTCAGACGCCGATCCCGTTCGACGACTACCTCGAGTTCGCCCGATCGCTGACCTACCGGGCCCTCCTCGGGCCCGAGCCGGCGCGCCGCAAGCACGGCCTGACCAGCGTGCTGTCGTTGCGGCTCGATGCGTTCGCCGCGCCGCTCTTCGAACGGCCCGACGGTGAGCAGATGCGGATGGAGGACCTGGCCATTCCGTTCGACACCGTCGTCGCGGGCGTGCACCAGCAGCTGTTCGCCCGCCTGCCCGCCCGGTTCCGTCGCCAGGAGATGGCGATGGTGCGGCTCCGCTCGTTGCCGGTCGTCCCGATCGGGCTCGGGCCGGCCATCGTGAGCCGGCTCTACCAGGCCGCGTCCTTCATCGACTCGCGCGTGGTCAAGCCGCTGGTCCTCGGCGACGACGACCTGACCCGCCAGTTCAACGTGCTCGACGCGATGTCGTTCTCCGCGGCCATCCCCGGCGTCCTCCACCACGAGACGAGTGACCCGAGGATGGGTCCGCTGCTCGACCGGTTCCTCGCCGAGAAGGAGGTGGCCGCACTGGTCGACGGCGGGGCAGCCAGCAACGTGCCCGTCGAGCAGGCGTGGATCAAGGTCCAGCGCGGCCGGATCGGCACGCGCAACGCGCTCTACGTCGCGCTCGACTGCTTCCACCCGCAGTGGGATCCGCGGCACCTGTGGCTGACGCCGATCACGCGCGCCGTGCAGCTCGGCATGGTCCGCAACGCGCCGTACGCCGACCAGCTCCTCAGCATGAGTCCGACCCTGTCGCCGGTCACCCTCGCACCGACTCCGGCCGCGCTGGACCAAGCCATCGAGTGGGGCCACGCGTCCATGGACACCGCGATGGAGTTCGTCAACCGGATGCTGGAGCCGGTCTGGTGGGAGGGCGACGCCCCGGCGTACGCCGATCGGTCACGCCGTCGTGCCCGCGTGTCGCTGGCTCCGCCGATGCGTCCGATCATCGCTGCGGCGCAAGGGTCACGCGACGTCCTGCGTCGATTTCGGGACCGTCACTTCAGCTGAATTCCCGGCCCGTCCCAAGAACTGGCTGAGAAGAAGGTCAAGACTCTGGCATTCCCCCACGGATGAGCCGCTCTTGCCACTAGCGTCCTCCGCGGGATCCCAAACCGCGCCCGACGGTCCCCACACACGCCGGGCGCGACCGTGTCCCGCCGGGCATCCGTGTCCGGCGGGACACGTGTTCCGGGACGCCGTGACTCAGTCGCGGAGCCCGTTGAGCTGGGGTTCGACGAGCGGGTCGGACGGGTCGTCGACGGGCGTGGGCCGTGGCGCCGCAGTGCGGTGCTCCCCCGCGCTGCTTTCTCGCACACGTCGCGCGGCGACGGCGGCGGCTCCCGCCACAGCAGCGACGAGTCCCACCAGCAGCAACTTGCGTCCGCGCCGGGGTCGACTGATCGGAAGGTGGTCGACGACACTGTCGGGCAGCCTGTCGACGACGGAGCCCGGGAGCCGGTCGGCGAGGGCCTCTGCCAGATGAGAACCGTGCTCCACAGCAGCGGCCCGGCCGTGTTCGAGGGCGGGCGGTGCCTTCTCGGCCACCGTGTGCAGTGCCGACTCGACCTTCGGCGCCACGGTGTCCAGGAGATCACGCAGGTCTTGCGTGGAACTCTTGCGGTGCATGTCGTTCCTCCTCGGATTGACTGTTGCCACCGCAGGTACCCGAATGTCCTGAAAGCATTCGGGGGGCCTCGCCGGGTCAGCTCGCGGCGACGTCCACGTCGCTGGCGCACTCGTTGCACTTGATCCGGTGCTCACCGTGCTCGGCCGGCTCGCCGAAGAGCCGGCGATGCCAGCGCGTCTGCTCGGTGCGCCGGTAGCAGCTGGGGCACCATTCGTGCCTGACCCAAGGTCCGTAGTTCTTCCCCACGTCCCTCACCCTGCCGTGTCCGCCGGGCAATGTCGCGCTCCGCCAGCCGGTTTTACCACCCGTGAGACAGGTCTGAACGATCGGCACCCGGGCACCTAGTTCCGAAGGACCACATAGTCCCTGGTCCCGTCCCGGGACGACGTCGTGTCCGGTTCTGGCCGAGAGGCTCAGTCCTCGTCGTTGGCGAAGTCCTCGTTGTGGGTGCCGGGGCGGGGCGCCCACGGCAGTTCCTTGGCCGGACGTACGACGACCAGCCGGTCACCCCGCGCCAGCAGGGTCACGACGGGGTCGAAGTAGCGGTACACCTTCTCGTCGCGGACCACCGCGATGACCTGGTCCGGCAGCGACTGGGGCGGCATGCCGACCTCGTTGACCAGCAACTCGCGTTCGGCGACCTCGAGGCCCTCGCCGTAGGTCAACAGGTCCTCCATCACCGACCCGAGGGTCGGCGACAAGGTGGACAGGCCGAGCAGACGACCGACGGCGTCGGAGGACGTGATCACCGAGTCGGCGCCGGACTGGCGCATCAGCGGAGCGTTCTCCTGCTCGCTGACCGACGCGACGATCCAGGCGTCCGGGTTCAGCTGCCGCACGGTCAGTGCGGCGAGCACGTTGGAGTCGTCGCGGCCGGTGGTGATGATGACCTGGTCGGCCTCGGCGACACCGGCCCGGTGGAGCACTCCGCGACGGGTCGCGTCGCCCGTGACGACGGCGAGCTGGTCGGCGTGCGCGTCGGCCATCGCGACCGGGCTGGGGTCGACGACGACCACGTGCTCGCGTTGCAGCCCGTTGTTGACCAGGGTCTCGACGGCGCTGCGTCCCTTGGTGCCGTATCCGATCACCACGACGTGGTGTCCCATGTTCTTCCTCCATCGAGCGATGCGGAACATCTCGCGGCCGCGCTGCGCCAACACCTCGAGGGTGGTGCCGATCAAGAGCACGAGGAACGCGATACGGGCCGGGGTGATGATGAACGCGTTGACCAGACGCGCTGGATCGCTGACCGGGGCGATGTCGCCGTACCCGGTCGTGCTGAGCGTGACGGTCGTGTAGTAGATCGCGTCGACCAGGGAGATCGTGCCGAGCGGATCGGCCGCCGTCGCATCACCGGCGTCGCGGTATCCCTCGCCGTCGAAGTAGACGAGCAGGACGGTGCCGGCCATGATCCCGAAGGCCATCAGGATCCGGCGTCCGAGCTCCCACCACGGCGAGCGGGTGCGTTCGGGCAGGGCGATCCGCCCGACGTTCGCCGACACTGGTGCTTCTACGCCCACGGCCCCGAACCTAGTCCACCGGCTCGGGCGTACGGCGCAGGAGTCGCGTCATCAGCTCCCGGCGCGCCCGCTGGGTCGTCTCCTGCGGGAACACCTCGTCGAAGGCGGCATTCACGCCAGCGCCGATCAGCACCGCCAGTGCGGCGATGTACAGCCAGATCAGGATGGCGATCGGTGCCGCGAGGGGACCATAGATCGAGTGCGAGTCCTGCGCGGTCACGGTGAGCACCCAGCGCAGCAGGTACGACCCACCGATCCATGCGATCAGGGAGAAGGTCGCGCCCGGGAGGTTGAAGCTCCAGTTCGTCCGCACCGGCACCGACACGTGGTACAGCGTCGCGAGGAAGCAGATGCAGACCACGACGACGAGGGGCCAGTAGAACTCGATCAGGAAGTCGGCGCGGTTCGGCAGCCACTCGCGCACCAGGCGCGGCCCGGCCACGACCAGCGGGAGGGTGATCGCCCCGGTGATCACGGCCAGGATGTAGAGGACGAACGACAGCGCCCTCGTCTTCACGATCCCCCGGTGGCCGCCGAGCCCGTGCATGATCGTGATGGTGTCGACGAAGACGTTGAGGGCACGCGATCCGGACCACAGCGCGAGCACGAACCCTAGCGAGATGACGTCGAAGCGCCCGCCCTTGAGGACATCGTCCATCGTCGGCGTGATCACCTTGCTGACGGCGGTGTCGGTGAGGAATCGCGAGAAGAGGTCGGTGACCGCTCGTCGTACCTCCTCGACCTGGCCGGGCGTGAAGTGTTCGGTCACGTAGCCGACCCCGCCGGCCATGGCGAAGATCAGCGGCGGCACGGAGAGGACGGCGAAGAACGCGCCCTCGGCGGCCAGCCCGGTGACGCGGTACTTCAGGCACGAACCCACGGTCGTGACGATCAGCCGCCAGACGACGTGGAGGAACGTGCGTAGCGGCGCGGGAAGCCGGGTGTACGCCGTTCGGAGGTACGACGACCGGGACTGGGGCCCCGGATCGTCAGTCATGGGACTCACGCTATCTGTCACAAGGCACGGACCCGGGCATCCCGACCGGCCTAACATGCGGTGATCTGCGTCGCTCCCCTCCGGAGGTCTTCATGCACGACCGCGCCGCACTCGGCTCCGCCGACGTCTCCGACGAGGCGCTCGCCACCATGGTGGCTGCCCTGCTGGGCGCGCCCGTTTCCTCTGTTGCAGTGGTCGATTCGACCGCTGAGCTGGTCTCGTACGACATCCCTGCGATCACGACCGGCGGCCGCTGGTGGGTGCGCGGCACAGCCGACGTGGCCGGCGAGACCAGGCCCTTCGCGCTCTTCGTGAAGCAGGTCCACGAGTGGTCCCGCTCCCCCTTCTTCGCCGACGTGCCGGTCGAGGTCCAGCCCTGGGCCGCCCAGCAGGTGCCGTGGCGGACCGAGGGCGCCGTCTACCGCTCCGACCTCGTCGACCACCTGCCGCCCGGCCTCGCCATGCCCCGGTCCGTCGGCGTCCACGACATCGACGACCTGTCCTACGCCGTGTGGCTGGAGGTGGTGTCGACGGTCGAGGCGGTGTGGGACCTCGACCGCTACCGCCGCGCCGCGAACCTGCTCGGCCGCTTCGCCGGGAGCCGGGCCGTCCGTGAACGCGCCAACGTCGGCGGGCACGAGTGGGACGTCTCGAAGTACGTCGAGGGCCGACTCAAGTTCCAGGTCCTCCCGATGCTCGGGAGCGACGACCTCTGGCACCATCCGCTCCTGGTGGAGACGTTCGCCGGCCTGCGCCCACGCCTGGACCAGGCGGCAGCCTCGGTCGATGACGTGGCGGCCGAGCTGATGGCCCTGCCGGTGCTCGCGGGCCACGGTGACGCCTGCCCGAACAACCTGCTGGTGGCGCCGGGCGACAGCGACTTCACGATGATCGACTTCGGGTTCTTCACCGCACTGCCCGTCGGGTTCGACCTCGGGCAGCTCCTGGTGGGCGACGTGCAGATCGGCCTCCGGCCGGCCGACGACCTCGTCGAACGCGACACCGCCAGCCTGACGTCGTACGTCGACGGGCTGGCGGCGGAGGGTGTGGACATCGACGAGCAGGTGGTCCGCCGGGCGCATGCGTTGCAGTTGTTGCTGTTCACCGGGTTGTCCGCCCTGCCGTTCGAGCTGCTCGACGCAGAGCCGACGGAACAGGTGCGGGCGATGGCGGCCACCAGAGCCACCATCGCCCGCTACAGCCTGGACCTGTTCGATCAGACCGGCTGAGGTTCCTTGATCTGGCTTGCCGGCTCCAGCGCCTCGGGCTCCGGTGCGTGGTCGTCGACCATCGTGGTCTCGTCGAACGGGTCGTCACCGGCGAGGACGCGGTCCAGCTGGTCCCGGTCGATGCTGCCGGTCCAGTGGCCGATCAGGACGGTGCCAACCGCGTTGCCCGCGAAGTTCGTGAGCGCCCGGGCCTCGGACATGAACCGGTCGATGCCGACGATGAGGCCGACCCCGTCGACCATCTCCGGGCGGTGCGACTGCAGGCCACCGGCCAGGACCGCCATGCCGGATCCGGTGACGCCGGCGGCGCCCTTCGCGGCGATCATCATGAACAGCAGGAGGGAGATCTGCTCACCGATGGCGAGCGGGCTGCCGATCGCCTCGGCGATGAAGATCGACGCCATGGTCAGGTAGATCGCGGTGCCGTCGAGGTTGAACGAGTAGCCCGTGGGGACCACGACACCGACGGTCGTCTTGTCGACGCCGGCGTGCTCGAGCTTGGCGATCACCCGCGGGAGCGCCGACTCCGAGGAGGAGGTGGCCAGGATCAGCAGGAACTCGCGGCCGAGGTAGCGCAGCAGCGAGAAGATGTTGACGCCGGCGGCGACCTTGAGCAGCGTGCCCAGGACCACGAACACGAAGAGCAGGCAGGTGACGTAGAACCCGATCATCAGCACGCCGAGGCTCTTGAGCGCGTCGACACCGCCCTGGCCCGTGACGGCTGCCATGGCGCCGAAGGCACCGACCGGAGCAGCCCACATGATCATGCCGAGCAGGCGGAACACCAGGCGCTGCACGTGACCGACGACGGTCAGGACCGGGGCGCCGGCCGCACCCATCCGCTGGAGGGCGAAACCGACGAGGAGCGCGACGAGCAGGGTCTGCAGGACGCTGCCACTGGTGAGGGCACTGAACAGCGACGTCGGGATGATGCCCAGCAGGAACGCGGTGGTGTCGGCGTGCCCCTCGGCCGCCTTCTCCTGCGCGATGGCAGCGGCGTCGGCCGTCAGGTGCAGTCCGTCACCGGGGTGCAGCAGGTTGCCGACGACCATGCCGATCGTCAGCGCGGCGGTCGACATCACGAGGAAGTAGACCAGCGCCATGCCGCCGACCTTGCCGACCTTCGCGGCGCTGGCCACCGACCCGACGCCGAGCACGATCGTGCAGAAGATGATCGGCTGGATCATCATCTTGATCAGGTTGACGAAGCCCTCGCCGAGTGGCTTGAGCTCGACGGCGAAGCCGGGGAACAGCAGGCCCGTCGCGATGCCGAGCAGGACCGCCACGATCACTGCTAGGTAGAGGTAGTGGGTGGCGCGGGAGCCGTGGCCCTTTGCCGCGCTGGTGCTCGTCGTCGTACTCATCGATCCTCCTGGTCCGGGGACCCCGACCGGGGTCTTCAGCCACTCTCCGATCTGATGTGACCTCCGTCACCGTTGTGTTCTTTGTGTTCGCGACGCGCGCCACGATCAACGGCAGCCGATGGGAGAGACTGCAGACGTGCCCCGCCTGCCTCGCCTCCTGCGCGACCGGTCGGTCGCGCGCCAGGTGCTGCTGCTGCAGGTCGCGATCGTCCTGCTGCTGGTGGTCACCGCGATCGCGTTGGCGGCGTACGACGCCCGGCGCGACGCACGCAGCCGGGCCACCGAGCGCGCGGTGGCTGTGGCCCAGACCGTGGCCGACTCCCCCACGGTCCGCGAGGCGCTCGCCGGGACCGACCCCACGGCGCTGCTCCAGCCGTGGACCGAAGAGGTACGCCACGACACCGACACCGACTTCGTCGTCGTCATGTCGCTGAACCGGAGCCGTTACACGCACCCCGATCCGTCGCAGATCGGGCACCGGTTCGCCGGCGACCTCGGCGACGCTCCGCAGGGCGACGTCTTCACACAGGAGTACACCGGGAGCCTCGGTCCGTCCGTGCGGTCCGTGGTGCCCGTCATGAACGGCGACCGCGTCATCGCCTACGTCTCCGTCGGCATCACGGTCAGCGACATCAACCGTGGGCTCCGCCGCGACATCACGGCGATCGTGCTCTGGGCCAGCGCGGTGCTGCTCGCCGGGATCCTCGGCGCCGCGCTGCTCGGACGGCGGCTGCGCCGGATCACGCACGGGCTCGGCGAGAAGGAACTCGCGCGGATGTACGAGTACTACTCCGCCGTCCTGCACTCCGTGCGCGAAGGCCTGCTGCTCCTCGACGGCGACGGGCGGGTCCAACTGGTCAACGACGAGGCCCGTCGGCTGCTTGCCCTGCCCGACGACGTGATCGGCCGTGCCGTGGCCGAGCTCGGACTGGCGCCGGGCCTCGTCGCTGCTGCGCGCGGCGAGACCGCCGAGGCCGACGAGCTCTACCTCGCCGGCGAGCGCATCCTCGTGGTCTCCTCGGCGCCCGCGCGATGGGACGGAAAGGACGTCGGCTCGGTCGTGACCCTGCGTGACCACACCGAGCTGCGCTCGGTCACCGGCGAGCTCGAGATCGTCCGTCGGTTGACCGAGTCGCTCCGCTCCCAGAACCACGAGTCCGCGAACCGGCTCCACACCGTCGTCTCCCTCATCGAGCTCGGACGCAGTGACGAGGCCGT
>JAKFEI010000306.1:0-8502 GCA_036675765.1 Nocardioides sp.
ACGTTGACCGGCCGGGCGCCGTACGTCGGCACGACCGACTACCAGGTCGTCGAGGCCCACATCGGGGCGCCGATCCCGCAGCTGACGGGTCGCACGGCGTTCGATCGTGAGCTGAACCGGGTGCTCCGCACGGCCCTCGCCAAGAACCCGCACGAGCGCTACCCCTCGGCCGCCGCGCTCCGCGACGACCTCCGGTCGCTCCGTCGTACGACGTCCGTTCGGCCCCGCAGGTCAGCTGCCGTGATCGCTGCGACCGTCGCGGGCATCGCCGCGCTCGTCGTACTCATCGCGCTGCTGGCTGTGCTCATCGGCCGCGGCGACGACGGCGACCGCACCGCGGGCACCGACCGCAGCGACAATCCGACGAGCCCGACCACGCCACACGGCCTGACCGGCTCCCGCGAGGACACCGCCATCGCCAACATCGCCCGGACCCTCGCCGACGAGGGCGACCTCGACACTGATGACGCCGAGTGCACGGCCCGGCAACTGGTCGGGAAGCACGGTGTCGACGGCCTTCAGGAGCAGGGCCTGATCGACGAGGACCTGATGCTCGTCGAGGACGGCAGCGGCAAGGTGAAGCCCGCCATCCTGGCCGACATCTTCACCTCGACGTTCTCGTGCCTCTGGGACTAGCGTGCCTCAGCCGTCGGCGAGACGGACCAGGCCGATCAGCGTGGCGACGTACAGCGCACCATCGGGCCCGAGGTAGATCGACGCGTAGTGGTTGTTCCACTGGATGCCGGTGCCGGTGAGGCGACTCCAGGCGGTCTTGCCGGTGCGGATGTCGATAGCGGTGACGTACCAGGCGTCGAGCAGGTCGGCGCGCTTCGGCTTGGAGTAGACGTACACGAGGCCGTTGCCGAGGGACGCCTTCGGCACCGAGGTCGGTGCGGAGGTCGGGTTGGTCCAGGCGACGTGGCAGCCGTCGTCCTCGATCATCACCCGCGAGACTCCGGGGGTCGTGGTCTTGCCGAGCAGCGTGGCCTGCACGCCGGTGTACCCGTAGTTGTTCTCGATGATCAGCGAGTTCCCTGCTGCGACGAGGCTGTTCTCGGTCGTACTTGCGCCGTTCGTGAGCACGGGTACGGAGCAGTGCAGTCGATCGGTCACGCCGATGCGGCGGTCGTAGACCAGGACGTGGCTCTGCGGGTCGGCGTTGTCGGCCACGGCGATCCAGCGCTCGCCGATGAGGGTGGGGGAGGTTCCCGACCCCTGCGACAACATGCCGGGCTTCTTCACGCTGCCACGGTCGTACGGGATCGCCCAGGTGACGTGCGGGACGCCGTTGCTGTCGGCGTCGGCCCGGTAGGTCTGGTGTGTCGTGACGAAGTAGACGCCGCCGGTCTCGTCGGTCGACACCGAGTTGAAGATGCCCTCACCGCCGCCGAGGGCGAGTTCGTGGACCGCCCCGGTCGCGCGGTCGAGGGTGCCGATGACGCCCTGCTGGCTGAACCACCAGACCCGGCCGGACCAGTCGACGCCCGTGGCGACGAGGCAGTCGCCGTCGGGAAGGTGCCCGGCCAGCGGCCACTCGCGGCCCTGCACGAGTCCGCCCGCGGCGGTGACGCTGACCTCGGCGATGGAGGAGCGCGTGGTCGTGGCGTACGCCCGGTCCTGGCCGTCGAGGAAGAAGTAGGTGCCGCCGCAGATGTCGGTCAGCGGGTTCGCGCCGCTGGTGAAGTCGCGCTGCGAGACCCGCAGCTGCGAGATCGCCTTCAGCGTCACGGGGTCGATCACCATCATCGTGAAGCCCTCGAGCCCGCCGCACAGTCCGACGATCCGGTCGTGCGAGTCGAAGGCGATCGTGGCGCATTCGCGGACGCCGTACGACGCTGACCTCACGGTGAGCGACTGGCCGGTCGGGCCGGAGACGGCGTACGCGTCGGTGCTGTAGGCGTCGTTGTGCATGCTGCTGCGACCGTTGGGTGCGAGGAACGGGTTCTGGGGCACCGGTGGTGCGTCCAGTGGTTGCGGGGTGACCGCGGCGCCGGTGAACCGTGGCACCAACAGGTCCGTCGGCAGCGACGGGATCGGCAGTACGTCAGCGGTCGCCGGGGCGCCGGCCAGGGTCAGGGCGAGGACGGTGGCGGCACCCGAGGCCAGCACGGAGCGGAGCATGCGCATCCCGAGAGAGTAGAACGTGTTCCACCTTGGCGGGAAGGGTCAGCGCGACGGCGTCTGCTCGCCGAGCAGCCAGTCCTCGAAGAACGACGTGAGCTCCTCGCCCGTCTTCTCCTCGAGCCATGCCCAGTACTCCTCGCGGTCGGCGTTGCCGTTCTCCTGCGACGCCGGCCACTCCTTCAGGATCGCGAAGAACTTGGTGTCGCCGATCTTCTCCCGCAGCTCCTGCCACATCAGGGCCGGGCCGTAGTAGATGTTGCCGTCGCCGAACTTCTTCGGGTCGTAGTCGGCCGGCGGTCCTGCGGTGTCGCGCAGCGCGGTCTCGAAGGTGGCCCACTCGTCCATCTTCTGTACGACGGTGCGGCCCTCCTGCTCGGCCTCCCACATGCCCTGCAGGTACATCGCCATGCCCTCGTTCATCCACACCTCCGACCAGTCGGCGGGGGACACGGTGTCGCCGTACCAGTGGTGCGCGGCCTCGTGCACCACGACCGCCGGCGAGAGGCTGTACTCCGAGTTGCCCAGCGTGACCATGGTCTGGGTCTCCATGCCGCTGTCGTTGTCGACGACGACGATGCCGAACGTGTCGAACGGGTAGGGGCCGAGGATCTTCTCGAGCCAGTCGATCGCGGCAGGCGTGGTGTCCAGCCCGCCGGGCAGCGCCTCGCCGTCGGGGTCGGTCCAGATCTGGATCGGGACGCCGCTCTTCGACTTCAGGTCGGTGCGCTGGAAGTCCCCGAACGCCACCGTGACGAGGTACGACGACGCGGGCTCGGCAAGGTGCCAGGTGTTGGTCGTCCTGCCGTCAGCCTTGGTCGACGACGTGAGCACGCCGTTGGCGACGCCCTGCATCGCGTCGGGTGCGGTGAGGCTGAAGTCGTAGAACGCCTTGTCGGCCGGCTGGTCGTTCACGGCGTACCAGGTGAAGGCGCCGTACGGCTCCTGCAGGGTCGACGTCTCGTGCTCGTCGGTGATGTTCCAGCCGACGCCGGCCGCGAAGTCGGAGCGCTCGCTGGGCGCCGGGGCGGGTTGCGGGACGCCGGCGTACGAGAGGGCGACCTCGTAGCGCTGGTCGGCCCTGATCGGGGCGTCGATGGTCAGGTGGTAGTCGTCGACCTCGTGCGTGACTGACTTGCCGTCGACGGTCAGCGCCGAGATCGTCAACGCCTCGTTGAAGTCCAGCGGGATCTTCTCGGCGTCCGCGGTGGCGCGGAAGACCAGCGTCTCCTGCCCGGTGAGCGTGTCCTTGGCCGGGTCCCAGTCGAGATCGAGGTCGTAGCTCAGGGCGTCCACGAGCGGGTCGCCCACCTCGGGGTAGACCGAGTCCTCGCGGGTCTCGCTCTCGGCCAGCGCCAGGTCCGGGGCGCCCGCCGGGGTCGTGCTGCTCGGCTGGGCCGGCGAGGGACTCCTGCTCGGCGTGGTCGACGCATCGGGGGCGGGCCGCATGCCGCCGTCACCGTTGCAGCCGGCGAGCGCCGCGGTGAGCACGAGCGCGGAGAGCGCGCCGACGGCGCGCGTGGTGCTGGTCATGGAGGTCCCTTCCCCGATCCGTGCCGCCATCATGCCTGCCCGGCCCACGGCATCCCGGCCCACGGCAGACCTGACCAAACATGAACGGGGTTCACATTCGCCGTAGCACGGGCTACGGTCGCTCGTTGGCAGTGTGAGTGCGGCCACATCCAGGTGCCCGAGGAACGGAGATCAGCCGTGTCGATCCAACGACGTCGGGAGCCAGGGTCGGGCAGTGCGGGACAGCGCGTCGGCCTCGCCGTGGTCGCTGCACTCGCCGTGATCGGAACGGCCCTGGCCATCCCCGTCGCGTCCGGTGGCGGTACGACGACCCTGGCCGTGGCTGCGCAACAGGCCCGGTCCGACCGGGGACTGCCCCACGACGACACGGTCCTGCCGCCGCACGACCACAACGATCCCGCCACGAAGAACGACGTGTCCCGCGGCCTGGCGGTCGGCGACGACGTCGTTGATCCCACGAGCTCCCTCGAGCGGTCCGCCTCCGAGGCCTACGTCGAGCGCGAGCGCGCGCTCCCGGACCCGCCGCTGGTGAAGGTGCGGGCGTACCCGCCCCGGCTGGGCGTGCCGGGGGACCGCTACGCCATGGCCGGTGGTTGCTACACCCTGCAGACCGCGTCCGGGCGTTACGTCACCAGGGCCGGTACGACGCTCGGTGCCCTGGCGGTTCCTCGCACCTCCGCCGCGACCTTCTACTTCAAGGCGACCCGGCTGGGTGGCTACCTGCTGCACACGCAGGTCGGCGAGGTGACCCTCGCGTCGAACGGATCGGTCGCGGTCGCGGCCACGCCGGGTCCGGCGTCCGACTGGACGGTCACCAAGGTCACCGGCGGTTTCCTCTTCCAGATCGCGGCCGACAAGCAGCTCACCGTGGTGTCCGGCGGCAAGCTCGCCCGGAGCAGCGCCGGCACGCCCTTCAAGCTGGCCCTCGCGACCGGCTGCCCGGAATACCCCGAGGCGGGGATCAACATCTCCGGCGACCCGTTCGCCGGCGCGTCGTCGTACCAGGAAGTGCGCGGGTTCGTGGATGCCCACACCCACGGCATGGCCTTCGAGTTCCTCGGCGGCAAGGTGCACTGCGGCCGGCCCTGGCACCAGTACGGCGCGCCGTACGCCCTCGTCGACTGTCCCGACCACACCGCCACCGGAGGCAACGGCGCCCTGCTCGAGGCCGTGCTGTCCGGGGAGGCGTCCCACGACCCCGTCGGCTGGCCGACCTTCAAGGACTGGCCGGCGCCGGAGTCGCTGACCCACGAGGGCACGTACTACCGCTGGCTCGAGCGGGCCTGGCGCGGCGGGCAGCGGTTGTTCGTCAACCTGCTCGTCGAGAACAACAAGCTGTGCCAGCTCTACCCGCTCAAGCGGAACTCCTGCGACGACATGGACTCGATCCGGCTGCAGGCTGCCGACATGGTCACGATGCAGTCCTACATCGACGCCCAGTTCGGTGGCCCGGGCAAGGGCTTCTACCGGATCGTGAAGGACCCGTTCGCCGCCCGGGCGGTCATCAACGCCGGCAAGATGGCCGTGGTGATGGGGATCGAGACCTCCATCCCGTTCGGCTGCACGTACAAGAAGCTGCTCGGCAAGGACTTCCCCGCGTGTACGACGGCGGAGATCGACGCGAACCTCGACGAGATGCACACGCTGGGTGTTCGCCAGATGGAGCTGGTCAACAAGTTCGACAACGCGCTCGCCGGAGTTGCCGGTGACGCCGGAGAGGTCGGCGTCGTGGTCAACGCCGCCAACTTCCTGGAGACCGGCTCCTTCTGGGCGATGGAGCACTGCGAGCCCGCGGACGGGGAGTCTGCTGACAACCCGCAGATCACGTTGCCCGACATCAGTGCCGGCCAGCAGGACGCGCTGTTCGGCGCGATCGGCCTCCTCGGCGTGCTGCCGGGGATCCCTCTCTATCCGCAGCCGGCGCACTGCAACAAGCGCGGACTCACGGACCTCGGGGTGCACACGATCAAGGGCCTGGCCCAGCGGCAGATGGTGTTCGACCCGGATCACCTGTCCGTGAAGGCGCGGGCCGCGTCGATGGACGTCATCGAGGAACTGCGCTACCCGGGCGTGATCTCCAGTCACTCGTGGTCGACGCCCGACACATATCCGCGGATCTACAAGGCCGGCGGCTTCATCACGCCGTACGCCGGTGACTCCACCGGGTTCGTCGAGAAGTGGCGGCGCCACCTCGGCTGGGCCGACCCGCGCTACTACTTCGGGTTCGGCTTCGGCGCCGACATCAACGGCCTCGGTGCGCAGGGGAGCCCCCGCGGTGCCGGCGTGACCAACCCGGTCCGCTACCCGTTCACCGGCCTCGGCGGTGTGACGATCGGCAAGCAGCAGGCCGGCCAGCGGACCTGGGACATCAACGTCGACGGCGTCGCGCAGTACGGCCTGTACCCGGACTGGGTCGAGGACCTGCGCAAGGTTGCCGAGAAGCAGCACGCCGGCGACGGGGTCAAGATCGTCGACGACATGGCGCGTGGCGCCGAGGCGTACCTGCAGATGTGGGAGCGGACGTCCGGCATCAAGCCCGACTCGTGCCGTAACGCCGCGCTGCGCAAGAGCACCAGCACGGTGAAGCAGGTGGTCAGGGTCGGGATGACGACCCGGTCGGTGTTGCAGGCCGTCGGTCAGCCCTACCAGCGCCGCGGGACGTCGTACGTCTTCTGCGCGAAGACCTCGAGCAGCGCGCGGGTGCCCGTGACCGTCACCTTCTCGGGGTCCGGAAAGGTCACCGGACTCACCTTCTCCTGAGGCGATCGTCACGTCCCAGGCAAGTTACCGCCCGGTAGGATGCTCGGCGCGAGCCTGCTCCGGGCGGCGCGGGTAAGGGTTGCCTTTGATCCGCGAAACCCGCCCGTGGCAATAGGCTCGACGGGCGCACTCGTGTGCGCACGCTGAGCCCCCTGTGGACGAGGAGCTGTTCGAGATGTCCTTCCAGACCATTGCGATCGTGGTGTCACTGGCCGTCTCGGTCGTCGCGATCGCGTTGACCGCCCGCGCCGTCCGCTCGATGCTCGGCGTGATCCGCCGTGGCCAGCCCGCGCCCGGACGCGCCGGCAACCCGGTCGGCCGCACGGTGACCATGGTCAAGGAGACGTTCCTCCACACGCGGATGCTCCAGTGGACCTGGGTCGGCATCCTGCACTGGTTCGCGTTCGCCGCGTTCCTCTTCCTCTCGACCGCGGTCGCCGCAGCCTTCCCGCAACTGTGGGACCCCGAGTGGACGATCCCGATCATCGGCAAGTGGGTCGTCTACGAATGGACCGCCGAGATCCTCGGCCTCCTCGGCTCGCTCGCGATCATCCCGCTGATCTACTACCGCCTCACGCACCTGCCCTCGAAACTCGGCCGCAAGAGCCGGTTCTTCGGCTCCACCATGTGGCAGGCCTTCTTCGTCGAGGCGATGGTGCTCCTGGAGAGCGCCGCGATCCTGTTCATCCGCGGTGCCGAGTACAACCTCGCCCAGGCCCACGGTGGCGAGCACGCCGAGCACGCGACCGGTGCCCACTTCCCGATCGCGCAGTACGTCGGCAACCTCTACCCGACCGGCCACGACTCCGTCGGGTCGCTCGAGAACATCATCTTCGCCATCGCGATGTTCAAGATCACGTCCGCGATGATCTGGCTGATCGTCATCTCGACCAACCTGACCATGGGTGTGGCCTGGCACCGCTTCACCGCCTGGTTCAACATCTGGTTCAAGCGTGAGGAGAACGGCGGCACGGCGCTCGGCGCGGTCAAGCCGCTGACCGTCGGCGGCAAGCCGATCACGCTCGACGACGTCGATGACCTCGACGAGGACGCCGTGCTCGGCGCCGGCTCGATCTGGGACTTCTCCTGGAAGGACCTCCTCGACTTCACCACCTGTACGGAGTGCGGCCGCTGCCAGTCGCAGTGCCCCGCATGGCACACCGAGAAGCCGCTGTCGCCCAAGCTGATGATGATGGCGCTGCGCGAGCAGGCGTACGCCGCCGGCGCCGGTGTCGAGGGTGCCGCCGAGAAGACGCTCGTCGGCAACGCCGACGTGGACAAGGGCGAGTGGTTCTACAACCCCGAGGGTGGCGACTTCGTCATCGACGAGGACGCCCTGTGGGCCTGCACGAACTGTGGCGCCTGCGTCCAGCAGTGCCCCGTCGACATCGAGCACGTCGACCACTTCATCGACATGCGCCGCTACCAGGTGCTCGTCGAGTCGAACTTCCCGTCCGAGCTCAACGGTCTCTTCAAGGGCCTGGAGAACAAGGGCAACCCGTGGAACATGTCGCCCACGGTCCGCCTCGACTGGGCCAAGGGCCTGCCGTTCGACGTCAAGGTCGTCGGTGACTCGATCGAGACGCTCGACGAGGTCGACTGGCTGTTCTGGGTCGGCTGTGCCGGTGCCTACGAAGACCGTGCGAAGAAGACGACCCGCGCCGTGGCGGAGTTGCTCGACCTCGCCGGCGTCTCCTTCGGCGTACTCGGCAACGGTGAGACGTGCACCGGTGACTCGGCGCGCCGTGCGGGCAACGAGTTCGTGTTCCAGGGCCTGGCCCAGCAGAACATCGAGACGTTGACCGAGGCCCGGGCGAAGAAGGTCGTCTCGACCTGCCCGCACTGCATGAACACCCTCAAGAACGAGTACCGCGAGCTCGGCATCGAGCTCGAGGTCATCCACCACACGCAGCTGCTCAACCGCCTCGTGCGCGAGGGGAAGCTGACGCCCGTTGCTGACGGTGCCGGTGCCCACGCGCGCAAGGTGACCTACCACGACCCCTGCTTCCTCGGTCGTCACAACCAGGTCTACACGCCGCCGCGCGACCTCCTGGAGATCCTGCCCGGCGCCGAGTTCGCCGAGATGGA
>JAKFEI010000554.1:0-8453 GCA_036675765.1 Nocardioides sp.
GGATGTCCTCACGCGTGCCATGCACGCCGGGGTCCGCGACGTCGTGGTCGCAGCCGACCAGAAGTCGCTCACTGGAGCCATCGAGCGCGCTCACCAGTTGCACCAGGCACTGCGCGGCCCCGGCGGGGCACGCCAGCTGGGGCGGATCGTCACCGTCTTCTCCCCCAAGGGCGGCGTGGGCAAGACGACGTCATCGGTGAACCTGGCGCTCGCGTTGACCGACGGCGGCGCCCGCAAGGTGTGCCTCGTCGACCTGGACCTCGCGTTCGGTGACGTCGCGATCACCATGCAGCTGTTCCCGACGCACTCGATCGAGCAGGCCGTCGGGGCCGAGGACTCGATCGACCTCGGCATGATCGAAGGCCTGTTGACGCGCGCACAGGACTCGCTGGTCGTGCTGGCCGCGCCGGCCCATCCCGACGTCCGCGAGCGGATCACACCGCTGCTGATCTCACGGATCCTGCGCACCCTGCGTGACGGTTTCGACTACATCGTGGTCGACACCTCGCCGTCCTTCGACGACGCGACCCTCACCGCGCTCGACGAGACCGACGAGTGCGTGATCATCGCCACGCTCGACGTACCGACCTTGAAGAACGTCAAGGTCGCGCTCGAGACGATGGACATGCTGAACATCGCCCGTGGACACCGGCACCTGCTGCTCAACCGTGCCGATGACGAGGTCGGGATCAGCGTCGAGAAGGTGGAGAGCATCCTGTCGATGCCCGTGTCGGCGCAGGTTGCCACGGCCGTCGACATCGCGGCGGCCACCAACGCCGGCACGCCGATCATCACGCACAAGCCGGGCCACGCGGCCAGCATCGCGTACACCCAGCTTGCCGCCTCCGTGACCGGTCAACCGGTCCCGGTACCCCAGTCCAGAACCACCGACCAGACCGATCACACGCGGTCGCGCGGACTCTTCCGCCGCGGGAGGAATTGATGTCCAGCCTCTCCGATCGCCTCGCAGCGGCTCGTCAGGAAGCTGCTGCCGCCGCCCAGGGAAAGCACGCTGCACCGTCCACCGAGGACGACCTCGCGGTCGAGGGAGTCGGCACCCCCGACGTCCCCGCCCCCGCCCCCGCGGCGCCGGCCGAGGCGGAGGCCAAGGCCAAGACACCCGGCCCGCTGTCCTCACGCACCGCCGTCGCCGCCACCGAAGGGCGCCCCGGCGCACGCCGGACCATGGCGGCGCAGGAAGCCGACCGCATCGAGGAGTTGAAGAGCAGCGTGCACGCCGAGCTGCTCAAGCAGCTCGGTCCGCACCTGTACGACGCCGAGATGGACCAGGACGAGCTGGACCAGAAGGTGCGCTCCGTGTTGTCCGAGGTGCTCGGCGCCCAGGACCGACCGCTCAGCGCGGGCGACCGCAGTCGGGTCACCCAGGAGATCACCGACGACATCCTCGGCTACGGACCGATCGATCCGCACCTGCGCGACCCTGAGGTTTCCGAGGTCATGGTCAACGGCTATGACAGCGTGTGGCTCGAGAAGAACGGCCGCCTCACGAAGTCGGATGCCCACTTCGCCGACGAGGCGCACCTGCGCCGCACGATCGACAAGATCGTGTCGCGCATCGGCCGACGCGTCGACGAGTCCTCGCCGATGGTGGACGCCCGGCTGCCTGACGGCAGCCGTGTCAACGCCGTCGTCCCGCCGCTGGCGATCGACGGCTCCGCACTCACGATCCGGAAGTTCTCCACGGATCCGCTGACGGTGCAGGACCTGATCAACTTCGGCTCGCTCACCCCGCAGACCGCCGACTTCCTCGACGCCTGCGTGCGGGGACGCCTGAACGTCATCGTGTCCGGTGGTACGGGTGCCGGGAAGACCACGACGCTCAACGTGCTGTCGTCGTTCATCCCGACCGACGAGCGCATCGTCACCATCGAGGACGCTGCCGAGCTCCAGCTCAAGCAGGACCACGTCGTCCGTCTGGAATCGCGTCCCGCGAACATCGAGGGCAAGGGTGCGGTGACCATCCGTGACCTCGTCCGCAACTGCCTGCGCATGCGCCCCGACCGCATCGTCGTCGGTGAGGTCCGTGACGCCTCGGCGCTCGACATGCTCCAGGCCATGAACACCGGCCACGACGGCTCGATCTGCACCCTGCACTCCAACGGCCCGCGCGACACGCTGGCCCGCATGGAGACGATGGTGCTGATGGCGGGCATGGACCTGCCGATCCGGGCCATCCGTGAGCAGGTGTCCTCCGCTGTCGACCTGATCGTGCACCAGACCCGGTTCAAGGACGGATCGCGTCGTATCACGCACATCACCGAGGTCGAGCGGATGGAGGGCGACATCATCACCCTCCAGGACATCTTCGTCTTCGACAACTCTGCCGGTTTCGACGAGAACGGCCGGATCCTCGGTCGTCTGCGAACGACCGGACTTCGACCGAAGTTCCTCGAGAAGCTCGCCTACGCCAACGTCGCCGTCGATCCGACGATCTTCCGAACGGACCGAATCTGATGCCGGGGCGTCGGGCACTCCATCGCCTCGCGGCGCTGCTCGTCGTCCTGGTCGCCGCGCTGCTGCTCCCTGCGAGCCCGGCGTCGGCGGAGGACGGCTCGATCGCTCACGTCGAGTCGACAGCCGACGGCCTCCGGATCCTGGTCGACGTACCGGCCGGAATCCAGACGGACCTCGACGGCGTCAGCGCCACGCTCGAGGGAACGGACCTGGACGCCACGGCGTCAGCCACCAGCAGCGGGTCGGTGATCAAGCGGACCACCGTGCTCGCCATCGACACCAGCCGCTCCATGCGTGAGTCCGGTCGTTTCGAGGCGGCCAAGCAGGCGGCAACGACCTACCTGGACACCGTGCCGCCGGACGTCGAGGTCGGCATCGTCACCTTCGACTCCGAGGTGAACGTCGCCCTCGCGCCGACGACCGACCGCGGCGCCGCCGAAACGGTCATCGACGGCCTGGCCTTGCGCCAGAACACACTCCTGTACGACGGCCTGGTGGCCGCTGTCACCGCAGCGGGCACGTCGGGCCAGCGGACCGTGCTCGTCCTCTCCGACGGTGCCGACACCGGCAGCACGGCCGATCTCGACGCCGTTGTGTCTGCCGTCGAGGACAACGCGACCAGCGTCCACATCATCGGCCTCGACCTGGCCGACCAGCAGTTGGCCCCGCTGCGCACCATTGCGCGTGCCGGCAAGGGTGACGTCATCACCTCCACGGGAACGGCGCTGGGCGACGTGTTCGCCAGCCAGGCGCAGGCGATCGCGAACCAGGTGCTCGTCACTGCTCCCCTGCCCGCCAACTTCGATGCCGATGTCGCGAACGTCGTCGTGACGCTCCCGACCTCGGGCGAGCCGGTGGTGGCGCGGGGACTGGTTCCCATCGAGGCAGCCAGCACCCCCGACCTCCCGGACGCGATCCCGACCCTGCCCAACGAGGGCGGCTGGAACGCCCCGAGCTGGTTGCTGTGGGTCGGTCTTGCCGTCATGGGCGCCGGGCTCGTGACCGCGGCCATGCTGCTCGTCCCGGCGCCTGCAGCCCCGATGAGCATCGCCGACCGGGTGACGGCCTACAGCACCCGCATGTCGCGCAGTGACGAGTCGGTGGACGAGAAGTCCGCCGGGGAGCCGGTGCTCGAACAGGCCAAGGCGGCCGCCGCCGGCGTGCTGGAACGCAACAGCGCGCTCAACGAGCGGCTGAGCCTGCGGCTCGCCGGTGCGGGCAGCGAGTTCAAGCCTTCCGAATGGCTGCTTGTCCACGTCGGCGTCGTGCTCGCCTCCGGCGTCGTCGGACTGCTGCTCGGCAAGGGCAACATCATCGTGGGTCTCCTGTTCGTCCTCCTCGGTTTGGTCCTTCCGCCGATCTACCTGCGATTCAAGGCGGGGAGGCGACGCAAGAAGTTCAATGAAGCGCTGCCCGAGGTCCTGCAACTGATCTCCGGCGCCCTGAGCGCGGGACTGTCCCTCGCCCAGGCCGTCGACACAGTGGTCCGCGAGGGCTCCGAACCGATCGCTTCCGAGTTCAAGCGGGTGCTGGTCGAGGCCCGCATCGGGGTGGCCCTTGAGGACGCCTTCGACGGCGTCGCCGAGCGGTTCCAGAGCAAGGACTTCGCCTGGGCCGTGATGGCCATCCGGATCCAGCGCCAGGTCGGCGGAAACCTCGCCGAACTCCTCACCACGGTGGCAGCGACCATGCGCGAACGCCAGTACCTTCGCCGCCACGTGCAGGCACTGTCGGCGGAAGGCCGGATGTCCGCGGTGATCCTGTGCGCGCTGCCGCCAGTCTTCGCTCTCTACCTGTTCCTGACCAACCGCGACTTCCTGGATCCTCTCGTCGCCGATTTCCGTGGCTACGCGCTGCTGGGCTTCGGGGTCGTCTGGATGGCGATCGGGACCTTCTGGATGTCACGCATGGTGAAGGTGGAAACCTGATGTTGCTGCTGCTTGCCTTCCTTCTGTTCGTCGGTGCCATCGCCGCCGTCGCCGCTGCCTTTGCCAAGGAGCAGCCGCGTGGCCTCGAGCGGGCCCTCCAGGCACTCGAGAGGTCCGGCACGGCCGGCCACGAGCTCGCTGCGGAGGCGGACCGATCCTTCGCCGATCGCGTCGTTGACCCGATGCAGGCCAGGGCACTGACCCTGGGGCGCCGGATCACGGGTGCCGACAAGGCCGAACGCATCCGTCGCAAGCTCGACTTCGCCGGGAACCCCCGCGGCTGGTCCGTCGACCGCGTCGTGTCGCTCAAGGTGATCTGCGCCGTCGTCCTGCCACTCTGCGCACTGGCCTACTGCGCCCTTCTCAACCTGTCGGTGTCGACCATGCTGCTCGCAGTTGTCGCCGCCCTCCTGCTGGGTTTCTTCGGACCCGACCTCTACCTGTACCAGGCCGCAGCCAAACGCGCCGACCAGATCAAGCGCACCCTGGCTGACGCCGTCGACCTGCTGACGATCAGCGTTGAAGCCGGCCTCGCGTTCGACGGCGCCCTCCAGCAGGTCGCACGCAACACCACCGGCCCGATCTCCGAGGAGTTCTCGCGGGTGCTCCGTGAGATGCAACTGGGCATGGGACGTTCGGAGGCGATGCGCGCCATGGGCACCCGCAGCCAGGTCGAGGACCTGCACACCTTCGTCGGTGCCATGGTGCAGGCAGACGCCTTCGGTATCCCCGTCGGCCAGGTGCTCCGCGTGCAGTCGTCCGAGATTCGTACGAAGCGCCGGCAGTACGCCGAGGAGAAGGCGCAGCAGGTCCCGGTGAAGATCATGATCCCCCTGATCCTGTTCATCCTGCCGTGCCTGTTCGTCGTCGTCATGGGTCCACCCGTCCTCTCGGCGATGGACAGCTTCAATGCGCAGTAGCTGGGCCTAGGCTGAGGACATGCCCAGCAACCAGGCCTACGCGGTTGTCGGGGCGTCGCGGTTTTTTGCATTGCTCGCCATCGGTGGACCGATCCTCTGGTTCCACCAGGAGCAGGGCTTGCTGGTGCTCGCGGCGCTCACGGCCATCTGGGGCTACCAGGGCGTGACGTCGATCCGGCGGGACCTCGGATTCTCGCTCAGCCCCTCGACCGAGGCGGCAGCGCTCGGCGTGGTGGGTGCCATCGGCATGAACTACGCACCTTCGGTCCTCGCTGCCCTGGTCGTCCCACCGCTGTATGCCACTGCCGTCGCTGGCCTCCGCACGATGGTGCGCACGGTCCTGGTGGAGCTGATCGCCGTGGTCGCACTCGGCCTGATGTGGTGGGAGAAGATCACCTCCGACCAGGCCGTCGGCATCTTCACCTGGATCATGGCCGGCCTGGGCCTGAGCCTGATCGCCGCAGTGACCTTCTCGTCGGACCGGATCCCCGACCCGCTCGCGCCCTATCGCGACGCCCAGGAGCACCTCAAGCAACTCCTGGACCTCGCCGGCAGCCTCAGCTCCGGGCTGGACGTCGGAGCGCTCGGTGGCGAGCTGCTGAGCGAGGTCAGTGACCAGATCCCGAACCGCGGCCTGGTCCTGTACGTCGCCCGGGGGGATTCCCTGACACCCGTCGCCTCGACCGTCGAACTCGAAACGGGCGATGCCGTTGCCAGCGAGACCCTGGCGAACGACGTGCGCCAGAGCACCGGGAGCAGGTCCGGCCCGGTGGAGATCGGGCAGGGCTTCGCCTTCCGGGTCAGCGACCAGGCGATCGTCGCCGGCCTGCGGCCCTCAGGATCGGACACCAGCGAACCGCTCCCCCTCGCTGCGGTGGCCAGCCAGCTCACCGGCAACGCCGTCAAGCTGGACGCCGCCCTCTTGTTCGCCCAGTTCCGCGATGCGGCCACTGCCGACGAACGCAACCGGCTCGCCCGCGAGATGCATGACGGCGTCGCACAGGACATTGCCTCGCTCGGCTACATCATCGACGCGCTCGCGGCCCGGCCCGCCGATGAACAGCAGGCCAAGGCACTCGCGATGCTGCGTGAGCGGGTGACCAAGGTCGTGGCCGAGGTCCGGCAGTCGGTGATGAACCTGCGCACCAGCATCGGGGAGAACGAGAGCCTGGGCGGAGCCATCAGCAGCGTCGCCCGCCACCTGTCGGAGTCCTCCGGCATCCCCATCCGGGTCCGGCTCGACGAGCAACCGACACGACTGCGTCCCGAGGTCGAGGCCGAACTGTTCCGGATCACCCAGGAAGCCATCAACAACGCCGTCAAGCACGCGCGCGCCACGGCGATCGACGTGCGGTGCCAGGTGTACGCCCCGGACGCCATCATCACCATCACCGACAACGGCGTCGGCCTCCAGACCGCACGCAGCGACTCGCACGGCCTCAAGATCATGCGGGAACGTGCAAGACTGATCGGCGCGGAACTCGTGGTTCGCGACAATGCCAGCAGGGGCCTCACCGTCTCGGTGTCGGTGAAGAGCACACGGAATCCTGTCGGCGCCGTACCAGCCCTGACCACCACAGAGGAGACGCGATGAGCGACAAGATCACGGTCCTGCTGATCGACGATCACGAGTTGATCCGCAACGGGCTCGGAGCAGTGCTCGACCTCGAGGAGGACCTCGATGTCGTGGCCACGGCCGGCTCGGTCGCTGAGGGCATCGAGCGGTGGCGGCAGTTCCGGCCCGACGTGGTGATCACCGACCTCCAGATGCAGGACGGAACCGGGCTCGACGTCGTCCGCACGATCCGCAAGGAGAGCGACACGGTGGGCCTCATCGTCCTCACGATGCATTCGGGCGACGAGCAGATCTTCGCAGCGATGCAGGCCGGAGCCTCCGGGTTCGTCGGCAAGGATGCGCCCTCGACCGAGGTGATCAAGACGGCCCGTCATGCCGCGGTGTCCCCCAAGGCCTTCGTGTGCGCGGGCCTCGTGGGCGCCATGATGCGTCGCCAGTCGGCTGAATCGACCGCGCTGACCGAGCGGGAGCACGACGTCCTGCTCCTCCTTGCGGAGGGCCTCAACGCCGCCGCCATCGGCCAGAAGCTCTATTTGTCCGAGTCGACCACCAAGTCGCACATCGCCCGGATCTACCAGAAACTGGGCGCTTCCAACCGCGCGCAGGCCCTGGTCACGGCGATGCGGATCGGACTGCTCTCGACGGTCCAGCCGTCGGCCCGCTGAGGGACTTCCGGAACGCGTCGACCGGTAGTCCTAAGTGACTAGGTGCGACAAGACGAACTCCCGATCCGCGGCTGGTTGAACTCGGGCAGAGTTCTCTCATCGGGGAACACTCCCCGGGGACACCGAAGCACCACAGTTCAAGGGAGAACCCCCATGGTCCAGTACCTCACCATTCTGCTCAACGCCCGCCTCGCGAAGATGGACGAGCGCGGCGCCACCGCCGTCGAGTACGGCCTGCTCGTCGCCCTGATCGCCGCCGTCATCGTCGGCATCGTGGCCATCCTGGGCGACAACCTCAAGGACGCCTTCACCGACGTCAACGAGAGCATCGGCTGATCGAGCAAACCCGAAGCTTCTGATCGGCCGCGTCACCCACGGTGGCGCGGCCGATCGCTTTGTCCCATCAATTCCGGGGGGAACCCGTGTTCGCACTTGCCGCCAGCCGGTCCGACCGTGGCGCAACAGCGGTGGAGTACGCGCTCCTGATCGCCCTGATCGCCGGCGTGATCATCACTGCTGTGCTCCTCTTCGGCGACAGCGTGTTCGGCCTGTTCGAGATCTCGAACGACAGTCGCTGGTGACCTGGTCACCGCTCGTGGAGCCTGCTGAGCGCCAGTCGCTCCAGCACGGTGGGATGCGAACCGAACCACCATTGTGACCATGCCGGGGGTGTGGGGTCGGCATGGGACCGCAGCGCCAGACGGCGCTGGAGGTCGACGAACGCCTGAGGGGCGTTGGTCACCTCCAGCGCCGTCTGGTCTGCCCGGGTCTCGAGCCTGCGACTGACACCGTTCTGCACCGGTGCAGCGAGCACCGTTGCGAGCGCTGCCAGCGCCAGGACCGTGGGGACCGCGCTCATCGCGATCCCCCGCGGTACGACGTCCGGCGG
>JAKFEI010000155.1:0-8446 GCA_036675765.1 Nocardioides sp.
CGTCGACGACGACCTCGCGGATCCGGTCCAGGCCACCGATGGCGTCCATCCAGTACGACGTCCGCTGGAGGCGGTCCGCGGTCCGGATGTAGTACATGAGGAACCGGTCGAGGTACTTGATCAGCGTGGCGGTGTCGAGGTCACCTGCGAGCAGCTGCGCGTGGGACGGGATGGCGCCGCCGTTGCCGCAGACGTAGAGGTTCCAGCCCTTCTCCGTCGCGATGATGCCGAAGTCCTTGGACCGCGCCTCTGCGCACTCACGGGCACACCCGGAGACGCCGCCCTTGAGCTTGTGGGGCGAGCGCAGGCCGCGGTAGCGCAGCTCCAGCTCGATCGCCATGCCGACCGAGTCCTGCACGCCGTAGCGGCACCAGGTCGAGCCGACGCAGGACTTCACCGTGCGCAGGGACTTCCCGTAGGCGTGGCCCGACTCCATGCCCGCGTCGACGAGCTGCTTCCAGATCGCCGGCAGGTCCTCCATCCGGGCACCGAACAGGTCGATCCGCTGGCCGCCGGTGATCTTCGTGTAGAGCCCGAACTCCTTGGCGACCTGGCCGATCACGATCAGCTTGTCCGGCGTGATCTCGCCGCCGGGGATGCGCGGGACGACGGAGTAGGTGCCGTTCTTCTGCAGGTTGGCGAGGTACGCGTCGTTGGTGTCCTGCAGCGTCGCGTTCTCGCCGTCGAGCACGTGGTGGTTGAGCAGGCTCGCGAGGACGGAGGCGACGGCGGGCTTGCAGATGTCGCAGCCGCGACCCTTGCCGTGGCCCTCGATGATGTCGTCGAACCGGTTGTAGCCGTGGACGGCGACGACGTCGAAGAGCTCCTGGCGGGTCATCGCGAAGTGCTCGCACAGCGACTTGTCGACGACCTTGCCGGTCGCGGCGAAGTGGTCCTCGACGATCTTCTTGACGACCACCTTGCAGGACCCACAGGTCGAGCCGGCCTTGGTGCACTTGGTGACGCACCCGGCGTCGCTGCACGGGCCGCCGTCGTTGAGCGTGGCGTCATCGGAGACGGCCGCCTTGATGTCGGCCTTCGTGACGTTGTTGCACGAGCAGATCTGGGCCTCGTCGGGAAGCCCCAGCTCGACGCCGCCACCGCGACCGGCCGGGAGGATCAGCTCCTCCGGGTTGGCCGGGAGCTCCATGCCGGAGCCGACCATCGGACGCAGCGAGCCGTAGGCCGACGCGTCGCCGACCAGGATCCCGCCGAGCAGCTCGTAGCCGCCGGTGGCGTTCTCGGCCACGACGAGCTTCTTGTAGATGCCGGCCACCGCGTCGGCGAAGACCAGCTCGAGGGCGTCCTCGGTCGTCGCGAACGCGTCGCCGAACGAAGCGACGTCGACACCGAGGAGCTTGAGCTTGGTCGACATGTCGGCGCCGAGGAACTGGCCCTCGCCCCCGAGCAGCTGGTCGACGACGACCTCGGCCATCGAGTAGCCGGGAGCGACCAGGCCGTACATCCGGCCGCCGGGCGCCGCGCACTCACCGATCGCCCACACGTGGGCGTCGGAGGTGCGGCAGTCCTCGTCGACCAGGACGCCGCCGCGCTCGGCGATGTCGAGACCGGCCTCGCGGGCGATCAGGTCACGGGGACGGATGCCGGCGGAGAAGATGACGATGTCGAGGGGAAGGGTGTCCTCGTCCTTGAACTTGATGCCGGAGACGAGACCGTCGTCGTCGCCGTCGATGAGCTCCGTCATCACGCCCGTGTGGACGGTCAGTCCGAGGTCCTCGACGTGGCGCTTGAGCGTGGCACCGCCGGCCTCGTCGATCTGGACGGCCATCAGCCGCGGCGCCATCTCGACGACGTGGGTCTTCACGCCGAGCTGGTGCAGCGCGTTGGCGGCCTCCAGCCCGAGCAGGCCACCGCCGATGACAGCACCGGCCTTGGCGGTACTGCTGGCCTCGCGGATCGCCTCGAGGTCCTCGATGGTCCGGTAGACGAACACGTTGCCGAGGTCCTTGCCCGGAACCGGCGGGACGAACGGCGCCGCGCCCGTGGCGAGCACCAGCTCGTCGTAGGCGAAGGCAGTTCCGTTGGCCAGGGTCACGGTCTGCGCAATGGCGTCCATCGCCACGACCTCGGACTCGAGGTGCAACGAGACCCGCGGGTCGTCGTACACGCCCTCGGGGAGGTAGGACAGCGCCTCGGCGCCGACCTCGAAGAAGGAGGTCAGGGCAACGCGGTCATACGCCGGCCGCGGCTCCTCGCCCAGCACGATGATGTCGTAGGTCTCGGTGAGTCCGCGCTCGATCGCGGCCTGCACGAAGCGGTGGCCGACCATTCCGTGGCCGACGACGACAAGTTGCTTCCTGAGGTGCGGTGCCATCTCAAGATCCCTTCTGGGAGGTTGCCAGGGCCGGTCGGCTGCCGAGCAGCTGCCGGACCGTTGGGGCACAACCACCGCAGCCGGTGGTCGCACGGGTGGTGTCACGGGCCTGCTCGAAGGACGAGCAGGCCCGGATCCGACCGGCGGAGACGCCCGCACAGGCGCACACCTCCGCGTCGTCGGGGAGGCTGAGGGCGACGCTGCCCTCCGTCTCGGAACGTTCGGGCATCAGCAGGTTCCCGGGCTCGTGAGGCCCCAGGACCGTCTGGCGGTCGAAGTGCTGGGTGATCAGGCCGACCCGCGAGAGGTCGCCGACCAGGGTGGCCGCGACGATCCGGCCGTCACGGACGACGAGCCGGCGGTGCGACCCGGAGATCGGGTTGGAGACCTCGACGACCTCGCCACCGGCGGTGATCTCGCGCTCGGCGTCCCCGAGGACGGCGACGTCGAGGTCGGTGGCGCGCAGGCGGGCGACGATCCGGCTGCCGTCGTACTTCACGGCCTCGTCGCAGAGGATCCCGGCGAGGATGCCGGCCTGCTCCCAGGCGGGCGGCACGAAGCCGGTGGTGCGGCCGTCGTGCTCGACGCAGTCGCCCAGGGCGTGGATGGTGGGGTCGGTGACGCTCGCGAGCTGGTCGTCGACGACGATGCCGCGGCGGACCTCGAGGCCGGCGCCGCGGGCCAGCGCGGTCGACGGGCGACCGCCGGCCGTGAGCACGAGCAGGTCGGTGTCGAGGTTGAAGCCGTTGTCGAGGCGCAGCGCGACCTTGCCGGGGTTGCGCGGCAGCGGGTCGAGGACGCGGACGGCGCCCATGCCGAGCGGGCCGTCGCCCGAGTTGAGCCGGATCGCACGCGAGCCGGTGTAGACGGCGACGCCGAGCTTCTTCAGGTCGCGGGCGAGGACCTTGCCGGCCCCGCTGTTGATCTGCTGGTGGAGCAGGTGCTCGCCACCTTCGACGATCTCGGTGTCGAGGCCGCGGGCGCCGAGCGCGCGGGCGACCTGCAGGCCGAGCAGTCCACCACCGACGACGACGGCACGGCGGTTGATGAGGCGACCCTGGTCGTCGGTCGCCTCGATCGCCTCGACCAGGCGCTCGCAGTCGGCGAGCGACCGGAAGGCGTGCACCGCGTCGTGGAGCGATCCGTCCATCCGGACCAGCCCGCGGATCGGCGGCAGCGTGGGGATGGAGCCGGTCGCCAGCACCAGGGCGTCGTACTCGATCAGGGTGCCGTCGACGAGCATGACGTCCTTGAGCTCGCGCTCGACGGTGAGGACGCGCGCGCCGAGGCGGAGGTCGACACCGTTGTCGGCGTACCACTCCGGCGAGCGCAGCGTGAGGGCCTCCGGGCGGTGCGTCCCCTCGAGGACGGCCGACAGCAGGATCCGGTTGTACGGCGCCACCGGCTCGTCGCCCAGGACGGTGATGTCCATGGTGGCGGTCGCGTTGCGCGCGACCAGCTCCTCGATCAGCCGCGTGGTGGCCATGCCGGAGCCGACGACGACGAGCCGCTTGCGCGGCTGGTCGGTGCGGTGGCTCTCGGTCATGTGTCCATGGTCGACGGGCGACGTTTCACGTCGCGGTCGTCGCGTTGCCCCCTGAGGTCAACTACTTCTCACAGCCTCACTGCCCTCACGACATCACGGCGTGAGCCGCATCACGGCAGTGTTACGTGACCGGTCAGACGAGGACCTCCGCCGCACACACCTTGAACTCCGGCATCCGGCTGGACGGGTCGAGGGCGTCGTTGGTGAGCCGGTTCGCGCCGACCCAGTGGAACGGGATGAAGACGGTGTCGGGGCGGATCGTGGTGACGACGCGCGCCGGCGCCTTCATCTCGCCGCGGCGAGTCCGCACGATCACCGGCTCGCCGTCGTGCGCGCCGATCCGGTCGGCGAGCATCGGGTGCATCTCGACGAACGCACCCTCGTCGGTGAGCGAGCGGATCCGGCGGGTCTGGGCACCGGACTGGTACTGCGCGAGCACCCGCCCCGTCGTCAGGTGGATGGGGTACGACGCATCGGGCTGCTCGGCAGCTCCGGCGAACTCCTGTGCCAGGAACCGTGCGCGGCCGTCCGGGGTGGCGAAGGTGTCGGCGAACATCCGCGGGGTGCCGGGGTGCTGGTCCTCGCCCTCGCCGACTGCCGGACAGGGCCAGAACACGCCCTTCTCATCGGCGATCCGCTCGTAGGTGATGCCGGAGTAGTCGGCCTTGCCACCGGCCGAGGCCCGGCCGAGCTCGCCGAAGATCTCCTCCGGGTCGATCGAGAACTCCACCGGCGAATCCAGGCGTTCGGCGAGACCGGCGATCACGTCGAGGTCGCTCTTCACGCCCGCAGGCGGGGCGATCGCCTTGTTGCGCAGGATCACCCGGCCCTCGAGGTTCGTCATGGTGCCGGACTCCTCGGCCCACTGCGTGATGGGGAGTACGACGTCCGCGAGTGCCGCAGTCTCGGACATCACGATGTCGCAGACGACGAGCAGGTCGAGGGACTCCAGTCGCTGGGTGATGTGCGTGGCCTTGGGCGCCGAGACCACGATGTTGGAGCCGAACACGAGCATCGCCCGTGGACCATCAGGGCCGCCGCCGACGCCTGGTTGACCCAGGGAGTCCAGCAGCTCGTAGGCCGACTTCCCCTTGCCGGGCAGGGTCTCGGGCTCGACACCCCACACGGCGGCGACGTGTGCGCGGGCGGCCGGGTCGTCGATCATCCGGTACCCGGGGAGCTGGTCGGCCTTCTGGCCGTGCTCGCGTCCGCCCTGGCCGTTGCCCTGGCCCGTGAGGCAGCCGTAGCCGGCGTACTCCTTGCCGGGCATGCCGAGGGCGAGGGCGATGTTGATCCAGCCGAGCACCGTGGCGGTGCCCTGCGCGTGCTGTTCGGCACCGCGTGCGGTCAGGACCATCACGCGGCCGGCGCCGGCGAGCAGGTCGACGAGCGCCCGCAGCTCGGAGGTCGCGACGCCGGTGGTGCGTTCGACGCGCTCGGGCCACCACGCGGAGACGGAGCGACGGACGTCGTCGAAGCCGGTGGTGCGGGCGGCGACGTACTCCTCGTCGATCGCGCCCTGCGCGTCGAGCAGGTGCAGCACGCCGAGGGCGAGCGCGAGGTCGGTGCCGGGGACCGGCTGCAGGAACAGGTCGGCGCGCTCGGCGGTGGCGGTGAAGCGCGGGTCGATGACGACGACCTTGCCGCCGCGCTCGCGCAGGCGGTCGAGGTGGCGGGCGGCCGGTGGCATGGTCTCGGCCATGTTGGAGCCGACCAGGACGACCACGTCGGTCTGCTCGATGTCGGCGAGCGGGAACGGCAGGCCGCGGTCGACGCCGAACGCCTGGTTGCCGGCGCTGGCCGCCGAGCTCATGCACCAGCGACCGTTGTAGTCGATCTGGCTGGTGCCGAGGGCGACCCGGGCGAACTTGCCGAGCTGGTAGGCCTTCTCGTTGGTGAGGCCGCCGCCGCCGAAGATCGCGACCGCGTCCTTGCCGTGGTCGGCCTGGAGGGTGCGGATCCGGTCGGCGATGACGTCGAGCGCCTCGTCCCAGCTGGCGGCGCGTAGCTCCCCGGTGGCGCGGTCCCGGATGGCCGGGGTGGTGAGCCGTTCGCGGCTGCCACGCAGCTCACCGGAGGTCCAGCCCTTGCGGCACATCGCGCCCTCGTTGACCGGGAACTCCTCCCAGGCGCTGATCTCGATGCCGACGCGGCCCTTGCGGGCGACCTTCATCCCGCACTGCAGGCTGCAGTACGGGCAGTGGGTGCGAACGGCGGCAGTCTCGGTCATCAGGGTTCCTTCAAACATCAGTGTGCCCGGGGACGTCATACGTTGCGAGGGCGAGAGCCCTCGGTTCGTATGACGTCCCCGGGTCCGGCAGGGGGCAGGGATCAGACGCCGACGTACCCGGTGTCCGCCTTGGCACCCGTGCGCTTGCGCAGGTAGACGGCCCAGGTGACGAGGGCACACACGACGTAGAAGCAGGTGAAGATCCAGAAGGCGTTCTTCGTCGCCGCCAGCGGCTCGCTGACCCACGGGCTGTTGAACGTGATCGGGATCAGGAAGCCGCCGATCGCACCGACCGCTCCGATGATGCCGATTGCAGCCGACGCCTTCTTGGCCTGGCTGACGAGCGAGAACTCGCGCTCCGGCGAACCCTCCGCGGTGCCCCGGATCGCGTCCTTGCGGAAGATCGCCGGGATCATCTTGTACGTCGAGCCGTTGCCGATGCCGCTGAACACGAAGATCAGCAGGAAGGCACCGAGGAAGAACGGGAAGATGTCCTGGTTGGACTCGATCGCCGCACGAACCGGCTCCGGGAACTGGAACGCAGCCGGGTCCTTGGCGATCTCGGCGAGCTTGGCCTTGTCCGGCGGCGGGGGCAGCGTGGTGAGCTTGCTGAGCGTGAAGAGGACCAGCAGGGTCGAGGCGATCATGCCGCTGAAGGCAACGAGCGTGATCCGCGCGCCGCCGTACTTGTCGGCGAGCCAGCCACCGAACGGGCGGGCCATCGACCCGACGAGCGCGCCGAGGAAGGCGTAGAAGGCGAAGTTGATGCCGATGCCCTCGATGGACGGCAGCGGCTGGCGCCAGAAGTTGACCTTGATCAGCAGCGGCATCGCGGCGGAGTAGCCGATGAACGAGCCGAAGGTTCCGATGTAGAGGAACGACATGATCCAGGTCTGCTTCTCCTTCAGGACCACGAGCTGCTCGCGCGGGTTGGACTTCGCGCCCTCGAGGTTGTCCATGAAGAAGTACGCCGCGATGGTGGCGACGATGGCGAGGCCGGCGTAGACAAAGGCTGCGCGCTCGAGGTGGATGCCCCCCTCGCTGGCCTTCACGATGCCGAAGATGCCGGCGCCGCCGACGATCACGGGCAGGAAGAACTGGATCAGCGAGACGCCCAGGTTGCCGCCGGCGGCGTTGAGGCCGAGCGCAGCACCCTTCTTGTCAGCGGGGTAGAAGAAGTTGATGTTGGCCATCGAGCTGGCGAAGTTGCCGCCACCGAAGCCGGCCGTCGCGGCGATCACGCAGAACACCCAGTACGGCGTGTCCGGGTTCGTGACCGCGAAGGCGAAGCCGAGGGTCGGGATGAGCAGCAGGGCCGCGCTGGCCATCGTCCAGTTACGACCACCGAACTTCGGCACCGCGAGGGTGTAGGGCACCCGCAGCAGCGAACCGACGAGGTTCGGGATGGCGACCAGGAAGAACAGCTGCTCCACGGTGAACTGGAAGCCCTGGGCGAGCAGGAAGGCGGAGCTGACGCTCCAGATCAGCCAGACCGAGAAGCCGAGGTGCTCGGCGAAGATCGACCAGATCAGGTTGCGCTTGGCGATCGGGGCGCCGGTGGACTCCCAGAACTCAGGGTCCTCGGGGCGCCAGTCCTCGATCCACCGCCCGGAACGGTGGCTCTTGGTGGGAGTCGGCGAACCGACGCCAGAGGCGTCGGGGCCGGTGTTGGTAGTCAATGTCATCGTCGGGCTCCTGGCGGACAGGGGTCGGATACTGATGCTGATCCTGTGCCCCGCTCGTTTCCGCCCGACGTTTCTCCGGGTTTCGTTTCGTCAACTCGTTCTCACGGCCTCACCGACCTCACAGGTGGGCCAGGTCACTCCCCGGCCGCGCCCGAGTCACAACCCGGCGAGCTCCAGCGCGCGCGCCCGGTCGATGAAGAAGAACTGTGCGGGCTTCTCGCTGATGCTCGTCCTGAGATCGACCAGCGGCCCGCGTTCGGCACCCAAGCGCTCCATCAGCGCGATCGAGGCGGTGTTGCGTGCATCGGGCTCCAGCACCAGCCGCTGGCACCCGGGCAGGTGGGCGACGAAGTCCAGGCCTGCGGCGATGACCTCGTCGCTGCGGCCGGCGCGCGCCGGATCGGCGGCCAGCAGGAGGTGGACGCCCATGTCGCCGGGCCGGCGGTCGTACCACTCGCCGATCTCGTCGATCGCCGGGTCGTAGGTCTGGAACAGGCCGACCGGGTGGCCGTCGAGGTCCAGGAAGTACGCCGCCAGGTGCTCCTGCTCCTGGATGTAGGTGTAGATCGCCCGGACGTCCTCCTCCGCGAGGTCGCCCATCCCCCAGAAGGCCGCGCGCGGCTCAGTCACCCAGGCGTGCAGCAGCGGCG
>JAKFEI010000185.1:0-8367 GCA_036675765.1 Nocardioides sp.
GCGGCGCTGCTGCCGGCCCTGGCGCTCCCGTTGGCGACGGTGCTGTGGGGACACGGTGCGACCGCCGGGAAGGCCGGTCGGTTCGAGCCGTCGATGGTGCTGTTCGGGCTGGGCATCGTGGCGTTCACGGTGCACTACCTGGTGCTGCGCGGGTTCTACGCACTGGAGCGCAACCGCGCCGTCTTCTTCGTGCAGTGCGCGATCGCCGCGACCAACATCGGCCTGGCCACCCTGCTGGTCAGCCGGGTCGACGCCGACCACACCGCTCCGATGCTCGTCGTCGCCTACACCGGTGCCTACACCGTCGGCGCCACCATCTCGACCATCGTGCTGCTGCGGTTGCTCCGCTCGGGCGAGGACCCCGCGCCCCGGCGGATCGGGGAGTGGCTCGGGTTCGTGGTGCGCCTGCTCGTCGCCGCCGCGGTCGTGCTCGGTGTCGGTCTCTTCCTCGACCTGGTGGTGACCGACACGATCGCCGAGTTCGTGTCGCGACCCCACTGGAGCTGGTCGGTCCTGGAGGCCGCGGTCGTCAGCGCCGGCGCCGGCGGAGCGTTCCTGGCAGCGGCCCAGTTGCTCCGCCTGGACGAGGTGACCTCGGTCGTCTCGACCGTCACGGCACGCGTTCGACGCAGGTGACCCCCGGTGGTCTCGGCGGTCTCCTAGGATGGCAAAGGATCCGAGGGGATCGGAGGGGGACTGAGTGGCGACGTCGACACGGTCGGGGGATGTGCTCGCTGGCCGTTACCGGTTGATCGACCTGCTGAGCGAGACCGGTGGCGGTCGGTTCTGGCGCGCGCGCGACGCCGTTCTCGAACGCTTCGTCGCCCTGCACGTCATCGCCGAGGACGACCCCCGCGCGCCCGGCCTCTTCGACGCAGCCCGTACGTCGGCCTCCGTGCTCGACCCGCGGATCCTGCGGGTGCTGGACGCCGAGAGCGAGGACGGCCGCTCCTTCGTGGTCAACGAGTGGGGCACCGGGATCTCCCTCGACATCCTGGTCACCAACGCCGGCCCGCTCGGTCCGCGACGGGCCGCCTGGCTGGTCGCCGACGTGGCTTCCGCCGTCGCCCGGGCCCACGCCGCAGGCGTCACCCACGGCCGGCTGAACCCCGAGAACATCCTGATCGACCGCTACGGCTCGGTGCGCATCATCGGCATGTGCGTCGATGCTGCACTCCACGGGCTGCCCCCCGGCGAGGTCCGCGGTGACCTCGAGGACCTCGGCGGACTGCTCTACTGCGCGCTGACCGGCACCTGGCCCGGACCCTCGGGCTCGATCGTCCCGGCCGCACCCCGCGAGAACGACGCCTTCCTCAGCCCGCGCCAGGTCCGCGCCGGCGTCCCGAAGCCGCTCGACCTGCTCTGGCGCGAGTTCGACTGCAACCAGGACCATGGCCGGCGGCGACGGCTCGGCTCGGACCATCCCGACGTCACCACCGCCCAGGGCATCGCGGCCGAGCTCCTCACGTTCGTCGGGGACCCGGCCGGGATGCCCGATGCGCTGGCGCAGTCGATCCCGCCGATCAACGAGCTGCGGCCGGTCTGGCTGCCTGCGGTCCTCGACCCGCTGCCGCACGACGCCTCCCAGGACGACCTCCCGGTGGTTCCACCGGAACGGGACGAGCCGGAGCCGGAGCCCGTCGTGATCGAGGTCGACGAACGGACCCAGGAGAGCGTCGACGCGCGCCCGGCGGCCGACGAGCCCGAGGAACCGCCCATCCCGCTCGTGTCCGAGCTTCCCACCGAGGCCGGCATCCCGCTCTTCGGTGGTGACGACGACGACGAGGTCCAGTGGTTGCGCACCCGCAGCACCCCGCCGCCGCCCCCGCCGCCGTTCGAGGACCCGCCCGAGCGTCCCCTCTTCGTGCCCGATTCCCCCGACGGTCCCGCCGTACGACGCCCGCGGCCCGACGCCGTACCCCTGGATCCGCATCCCGGTGACCCCGGCGAGGACGGCGTGCGCCCGCACGGCTACTGGCCGTGGGACCCCAGCGGTGCCCCGGCGACGGACGCCGACGACACCACCGAGGCGGAGGCCGTGCCCGGCCGCAACTGGCTGCGCCTGGCCATGGCCGTGGCGATCGCCGTGATCCTCCTGGTGGCAGTCGCCGTCGCGTTCAACCTCGGGCGCGGACGTACGGCGCTGGGCGGCGACCCGGACCCCGAACCGACCGAGCCGACCACCAGCGCAGCCACCCAGGCGCCCGTGATCAAGGGCGTGCGCGCCACCGACTTCGATCCGCTCGGCGAGGACGGCGAGAACCCCGACGGGTTGCCGAACCTCTTCGACGGCGACAACGCGACGAGCTGGAACACCTCGACCTACAAGGACCAGTTCGGCCCGCCCCTCGGACTGAAGACCGGTGTCGGCCTGGTCCTCGACCTGGGCCGCAAGCGCGACGTCCGCAACGTCAATCTCCGCCTCGCCCAGGGCACCGCGACCGTCGAGCTCCACTCCTTCGCCACGCCTCCCGAGGCCGCACCGACCGGCAAGCCCGTCGCCACCGCGACCGGCTCCGGCCGCCTCACCCTCGCTCCCCCGGCCGAGGGTGCGGCGGTCACCGGCCGCTACCTTGTCCTCTGGTTGACGGTGTTGCCCGAGGTCGATGGAGACTTCCGGGCCGAGATCTCTGAGGTGGTGATCCGTGGAGAGTGAGCCCCGCGAGTTGCCCGACTCCGACCTCCTCGCCGCCCACATCGCCGGTGACCCCGACGCCTTCGGCATCCTCTTCGCCCGGCACCGCGACCGCCTCTGGGCCGTCGCCCTGCGCACCTGCAGCGACCCCGAGACCGCGGCCGACGGGCTCCAGGAGGGCGTCATTGCCGCGTTCCGGCGCGCGTCCTCCTACCGCGGGGACGCCCAGGTCACCACCTGGCTGCACCGGATCGTCGTCAACGCGTGCCTCGACCGGCTCCGCTCGGCCAAGGTACGACGTGCAGAACCCCTGCCCGAGGACCTGGACGAGCACGCGAGCAGTGCCCGCACCACCGTCGGCGACAGCATCGACCCGGCCGAGGCCAGCGTCGCGCTCGAGCGCCGCGACCGGGTACGCGCCGCCCTGGCCACCTTGCCGATCGAGCAGCGTGCGGCCGTGGTGCTGGTCGACATGGAGGGCTACCCCGTCGCCGAGGTCGCCCGGATCCTCGACTGCGCCGAGGGCACCGTGAAGAGTCGCTGCTCGCGGGGGCGCGCGCGCCTCGCCGGACTCCTGGTCGACGTACTCCACGACGGTGAGGACGAGGCCGACATCACCTCGCCCACCGCGGCCCGCGACGCCGTACCAGGGAACCCTGCGGCGGACCCGCACGTCGGACCCTTGGCGACGCGTGGGCCTCCCCCGGCCGGCGCGCCGACCACCGACTGACTCCGACCGCACCCGGCCGGGATCCGAATGCCAGGGGACCTGATGACTGACCCGATTGACCGGAGCGACCCGAGCGCCCCCGATGGTGCCGACGACGCCGAGGACACCGGCGCGCCGTTGACACCTGCCCAGGACGCCGCCGTACGACGCGCGCTCGCCGAGGCCGGCGGTCCGGAGCCGATGCCCGAGGAGGTCGTCGCGCGACTGGACGCCGTGATCACCTCGCTGGCCGCCGACCGTCCCGCCACCCCCGAGATCTCGCACCCCGAGGACCACCGCGTCCTCCCCCTGGACCCGTTCGCCCGGCACCGGCGCGTCCGGGCCCGCTACCTGCTCGCCGCTGCCGCGGTGGTCGTGGCCGGAGCGGTCGGCGCCGGCGTCATCAGCGACCGCGGGGGCACCGACGACGCCATGACCGCGGCCGACCAGTTGTCCGACGACGATCCCGCTCGCAGCGACGCCGGCGGCGATTCCGGCCTGGCCGAGGCGCCGTCGGACGACAAGGCCGCCGAACCGTCCACAGCAGGCCAGGAGGCAGCGCCCTCGCAGCCGTCGTCCCTCCTGGTCGAGCCCCGACGGATCGTGACCGAAGAACCCCTGCGCGAAGTGCGCCCCGACTCGCTCCGCGAGGACCTCGTCGCGCTCCAGCACATCACGCTGCCGCACCCGGCGGCCGACGAGTACGACAGCGCAACGCTCACCGCACCGAAGGACTTCATGTGCGAGCCGGCCGACTTCGGCCTCGGCTACCTCGTCGGCATCGTGTACGACGGCAAGTCGGCCATCGCTGCCTTCCGGGAGCCCGTGGGCCAGACCCAGGAGGCCGAGGTGCTCGCCTGCGGTACCGGCGACGTGCTGCACTCGACCACGCTGGCGGCCATGGGCTGACGCCCTCGTCACACGCGGGAACAGGGCCGCCTACCATCGGGTTGTTCTGTCGAGCCCACTGTCGACCCATCGGGGAGTTCCATGTCCACCGCCGCAACGTCCGAGACCCGCAACGTCATCGTCATCGGGTCCGGCCCCTCCGGCTACACGGCGGCGATCTACGCCGCCCGCGCCCAGCTCGCGCCCCTCGTGTTCGAGGGTTCCGTGACCGCCGGTGGCGCACTGATGAACACGACCGAGGTCGAGAACTTCCCGGGCTTCCGTGACGGCATCCAGGGGCCGGCGCTGATGGACGAGATGCGTGCGCAGGCAGAGCGCTTCGGCGCCGAGCTGATCGCCGACGACGTCATCGAGGTCGACCTCACCGGTGACATCAAGGTCGTCAAGACCGCCGACGCCACCTACACCGCGCGCTCGGTGATCCTCTCGACCGGCTCGGGCTACCGCCACCTCGACCTCCCGAACGAGGAGAAGCTGTCGGGCCGCGGCGTCTCCTACTGCGCCACCTGCGACGGGTTCTTCTTCCGCGAGCAGCACATCGCCGTCGTCGGTGGTGGTGACTCCGCCGTCGAGGAGGCCACCTTCCTGACCCGCTTCGGCTCCAAGGTGTCGCTGATCGTGCGGCGCGACGAGCTGCGCGCCTCCAAGATCATGCAGGAACGGGCCTTCGCCGACCCGAAGCTCGAGATCATCTGGAACTCCGCCGTCGAGACGATCAACGGTGAGGAGTCCCTGGAGTCGCTGACCCTGAAGGACACCGTCACCGGGGAGCTCAGCGAGCTGCCCGCGACCGGCCTGTTCATCGCGATCGGCCACGAGCCGCGCTCCGAGCTGCTGGTCGGCCAGGTGGACCTCGACGACAACGGCTACGTGCTGGTCAAGCCGGGATCGACGGCGACCAACATCGACGGTGTGTTCGCAGCCGGCGACCTCGTCGACCACGTCTACCGCCAGGCCATCACCGCGGCCGGTACCGGTTGCGCCGCCGCGCTCGACGCGGAGCGCTACATCGGCTTCCTCGACCACGCCGCCGCGACCGCAGGGAATACCCCCGCAAACGCGTAGGTTCTACGACCAGACGTTCCGTTCAAGATTCAAAATACTTCGAAGGAGCCCTCGTGGCCGACAACATCTCCGCAGTGACCGACGCCGAGTTCGACGCTCAGGTCCTCAAGTCCGACAAGCCTGTCCTCGTGGACTTCTGGGCCGAATGGTGCGGTCCGTGCCGCCAGGTCGCCCCGATCCTCGACGAGATCGCCGGTGCCCACAGCGACAAGATCACGTTCTACAAGCTGAACGTCGACGAGAACCCGGTCACCCCGGCCTCGTACCGCGTCACCGGCATCCCCACGATCAACGTCTACCAGGGTGGCGAGGTCGTCAAGACGATCGTCGGCGCCCGCCCGAAGGCCGCGATCCTCAAGGAACTCGCCGACTTCATCGACGCCTGAGCATGACCGCTGGTTGAGGTGCGAGGCCGCCCGCGGCCGAGCCTCGAAACCACGCAGACGCCCCCGGGGACTCAACCCCGGGGGCTTCCTGTTTCCCGTGAAACAGGCGTCGGCGCCGGCTTCGGCCGTCGTACGGCGCCCATGATCCGCTCCCACGCAGCCTCGACCTCGCCGCGCCAGGTGACCAGCGAGCGCATCTCCATCCGCATCCGCGGCGTCCGCGGGTGGGCTCGGTGGGTCTTGAAGCCCACCCGGGCCAGGAATTCGACCGGTACGACGCAGGTGGCGCTCGTTCCGACGCCCGGAAACCCCCGTCCGGTGCTGGCAAACGCCTCCACAGCGCGGATGTCGTCACGACCGACCAGGTCCCGGGCCATGCCCTGCACCAGAAGGCGTCCCAGGCCCGCTCCGGTGAACTCCGGGCGCACCCAGGCCGTCGTCAGGAGCACGGCATCGGCCGAGACGGGGGCGGTGGGGAACGCGGCGGCCCCCGGCACGAACGCCGGCGGGGCGTAGGTCAGGTAGCCGACCGGTTCGCCGTCGACCAACGCCACCCGGCCGCAGGATCCCCACTCGCGCAGCACCTCGGAGATCCACGTCTCCTTCTCACGCGCCCACGCGGGCTCGGGGATCGCGTCGCGGTGCACCGGCTCGCGCTCCCAGAACAGGCAGGAGCGGCAGGGCGCGTCGAGGGCCTCGAGCAGGTCGAGGGTCAGCGGAACCGTCGTACGCGCCATCGCGCTCTCCTTGGCGGGGTGCTGTCGATGGTAGTCCCGAAATCCGCTGGCGCGGACCTGCGAGAATGCCGTGTGCGCAAGATCCGCCAGAGCCAGAAGCTTCGCAATGTCCGGTACGACGTCCGGGGACCCATCCTCGTCGAGGCCCAGCGCCTCGAGGCCGAGGGCCACCGGATCCTGAAGCTCAACATCGGCAACCCGGCACCGTTCGGGTTCGAGGCTCCGGAGGCGATCCTCGCCGACGTGATCCACCACCTGCCCGAGGCGCAGGGCTACAGCGACTCGCGCGGCATCTACTCCGCCCGCACCGCGGTCGCGCAGTACTACCAGTCCCGTGGCCTCAAGGACACCGACGTCGAGGACGTCTTCATCGGCAACGGCGTCTCCGAGCTGATCTCCATGGTGCTCCAGGCGTTCATCGACGACGGCAACGAGATCCTGGTGCCGGCGCCCGACTACCCGCTGTGGACCGGCGCCGTGTCGCTGTCCGGCGGCAAGCCCGTGCACTACAAGTGCGACGAGAACAACGACTGGATGCCGGACCTCGCCGACATCGAGTCCAAGATCACCGAGAACACGCACGCGCTGGTCATCATCAACCCCAACAACCCCACGGGTGCCGTCTACAGCAAGGACATGGTCGCCAAGCTCGTCGACATCGCCCGCCGCCACGACCTCGTGGTCTTCGCCGACGAGATCTACGAGAAGATCCTGTTCGACGACGCGGTGCACCACCACGCGGCCGAAGCAGCCGGGTCCGACGTCCTGTGCCTGACCTTCAGCGGCCTCTCGAAGGCGTATCGCGTGTGCGGCTACCGCGCCGGCTGGGTGATGATCTCGGGTCCCAAGGAGATCGCCGAGGAGTTCCTCGAGGGCCTCACCCTGATCGCGAACATGCGGATGTGCGCCAACGTGCCCGCCCAGCACGCGATCCAGACCGCCCTGGGCGGCTACCAGTCCATCAACGAGCTGATCGTGCCCGGAGGCCGCTTCTACGAGCAGTCGATGCTCGCCGACCGGCTCCTGAACGAGATCCCCGGCGTCTCCTCGGTCCGCCCGCGCGGCGCGCTCTACTGCTTCCCCCGCCTGGACCCCGAGGTCTACGCGATCGACGACGACGAGCAGTTCGTCATCGACCTGCTGCGCGCGAAGAAGATCCTGGTCACCCACGGCTCCGGCTTCAACTGGCCCGCCCCCGACCACTTCCGCCTCGTCACGCTCCCCGACGTCGACGTACTCGAAGAGGCCATTGGCCGGATCGCGGAATTCCTCGCCACACGACGCTGACACACTGGGGGTATGCGCGACATCACGTACCCGCCCGTCATCATCACGGCCAAGGTCCTGTTCAAGGCCCTCGGCCAGAAGTTCCAGCTGTCCGGCACGGAGAACGTGCCGAGGACCGGCGGGGCGCTGCTCGCGATCAACCACACCGGGTACGTCGACTTCATCTACGCCGGCCTCGGCGCCGACCCGTCCAAGCGGCTGGTCCGGTTCATGATCAAGAAGGAAATGATGGACACCCCCGGGGTGGGTCATCTGCTGCGTTCCTTCCACCACATCACCGTGGACCGCTCGTCGGGCGCGCAGTCGATGATCGATGCGAAGGCCTACCTGGAGGCTGGTGAGGTCGTGGGCATCTACCCCGAGGCGACCATCTCCCGATCGTTCGAGATCAAGGAGCTCAAGCACGGCGCGGTCAAGATCGCCGCCGAGACGGGCGTACCGCTGATCCCGGTCATCGTGTGGGGTGCCCACCGGCTGATGACCAAGGACCACGAGAAGGACTTCTCCCGCAAGCGCAAGACGATCGCGGTCAAGGTCGGCGAGCCGATGTACCCGACCGGCGAGGACCTCGCCGCCGAGACCGCCGCACTGCGCGCAGCGATGCAGAAGATGCTCGACGAGGTCATCGCGGAGTACCCC
>JAKFEI010000332.1:0-8332 GCA_036675765.1 Nocardioides sp.
CTCGCGGACGCCGACCTGGTCGTGCTGCCCGGCACCCGCTCGACGATCGCGGACCTCGCCTGGTTGCGCTCCCGCGGACTCGACGCGGCGATCCTGCGGCACGCAGCGGCGGGCCGCCCCGTGCTCGGGATCTGCGGCGGCTGCCAGATGCTCGGCACGACCATCGCCGACCCGGACGGGGTCGAAGGATCCGCCGGCACGGTCGTCGAGGGGCTTGGCCTGCTCGACCTCGTCACCGACTTCGACGCCGTGAAGACCCTGCGGCTCCACGAACCTGCGGGCTACGAGATCCACCACGGACGCATCACGGGGGAGCGCACGCGGGGTTCCGTGACCGGCACGATGGTGCACGGCAGCCTCGAGGACGACGCCGCTCGCGGTGCCTACCTCGCGGGCGCGCTCGGCATCGGGTCGACGGTGTCGTTCCCGGAGGCGCGGAGTCGCCGTCTGGACCTGCTCGGTGACCTCGTCGAGGAGCACCTCGACCTCGACGCACTGCTCGACCTGGCGCAGGACGGCGTCCCCGCCCTGCCGGTGGTCACGGGAGGACTGGCATGAGGGTGTTGCTGCTGGGCGGCACGGGCGAGGCCCGCGACCTGGCCGAAGCCCTGGTGGCCGACGGCGTCGACGTCATGTCTTCGCTCGCCGGGCGCGTGGCGCGACCGCGCCTGCCCGTGGGACCGATCCGCATCGGTGGCTTCGGTGGCGTCGAGGGCCTGCGCTCCGCGTTGAGCGAGTACGACGTCGTGGTGGATGCCACGCACCCGTTCGCGCTCGGCATGACGACCAATGCCGCGGCGGCCTGCGCTGCCGAGGGCAAGCCGTTGCTGCGGCTCGAGCGCCCGGGCTGGGGCGACCGCGCGACGCCGTCGTGGATCTGGGTGGACACCCACGACGAGGCTGCGATCGTCGCCGGGGAGCTCGGCCACCGGCCGTTCCTCACCGTCGGCCGGCAGGAACTGGCGCGGTTCGTGCCGCGCCTGCGTGATCTGCACGTGCTGGCGCGGGTCGTGGACGTGCCCGACATCGAGCTGCCCGAGGAGTGGGAACTGCTGACGTCGCGCGGTCCCTACTCGCTCGACGGTGAACGAGCACTGATGGTCGACCGTGACGTGCTGGTCACCAAGGACTCCGGTGGCAGCTACACCTGGCCGAAGATGGAGGCGGCCGCCGAGCTCGGCATCCCCGTGGTCGTCGTACGACGTGCGGCCGGGCCGGCGGGCGTCGACACGGTGCATGAGGTGGCCGGTGTGCTGAACTGGATCCGCTCGCTCCGACAGTAAGGCTCAGGGGCGTCGCTCGTGGCCCTCCCGCCCGTGGGTGCGCCGGTCCTCCTTCATCTCCGCCTCGTAGAGGTGGCGGCGCCCGCCGACCAGTGCGGCCCGGGCCCCGCTCTCGACTCGCTTGAAGTCGGCGTAGTACCCGTCGTCGTACTCCTCGACGACCTGGAAGGTCCAGCGGCCGTGGAGCACGTTGCGGCCGACCAGCTCCGCCTCGAAGCGGTCGGCCAGGTCGGTGTGGCCCGCCTCGCGCAGCTGCTGGACCCCCTTGCCCAGGGTGAGGTCGGCGGTGCCGCTGAGCCGGTGGAACGCGTAGAGGTGGCCGCGAGCGATCTCGACCGCCTCGAGGGCCTCGGAGATGTTTCCGAGGCCCTCGACGGTCAGGTCGTCGACGCCGTCCGGCCGGACGTGCTCGTCGTGGATGGTCATGGCGGGGCGGTACCCACCATCGGCGTGACCCACCCGGGTCAGCTCGCGCGCAACGCCTCCGCCAGGGTCGTCGCCGGGCGACCGAGCAGCGCCTCGAGGTCGGTCTTCTCGACGTACAGCTCGCCGCGCGAGAGCCCCTCGTCGCCATCGGCCAGGATGGCGGCGTACGGCGCAGGGAGACCCGCACCGACGAGGACCTCGGTGAGGGCGGCGGCGGGAACGTCCTTGTACACGATCTCCTTGCCAGTCACCTCGGAGACGACTGCAGCGAGCTCGGACAGCGTGAACCCGGCACCGCCGAGCTCGTAGACCTGCGCCGGGTTCTCAGCCAGCAGGGCGGCCGCGGCCGCCTCGGCGAAGTCGGCACGCGCCGCAGCGCTGACGCGGCCATCGCCGGCGGCGCCGAGCACGACGCCGTGCTCGAGGTACGTCGGCAGCTGGCCGGTGTAGTTCTCGAAGTACCAGCTGTTGCGCAGGAAGGTGTGGGGGAGACCCGACGCCAGGATCGCGCGCTCGGTGGCGACGTGCTCCTCGGCAAGCGCCAGGCCGCTGCTGTCGGCGTTCGCGATGCTCGTGTAGGCCAGCAGGTCGACACCGGCCTCCTGGGCGGCGTCGATGACGTTCTGGTGCTGGGCGACGCGCTGGCCGACCTCGCTGCTCGAGACGAGCAGGATCCGGTCGGCGCCGGCGAAGGCTGCTTTCAGCGAGGCGGGGTCGCTGTAGTCAGCCTGGCGGACGTCGACGCCGCGGTCGGCGAGGTCGCTGAGCCGGGACGTGTCGCGGGCGGTCGCGACGACCTGGTCGGCGGCGACGCCCTTCTCCAGGAGGGATTCGACGACGAGGCGGCCGAGGTGGCCGGTGGCTCCGGTGACGACGAGGGACATGGTGGTTCCTTTCGGTTGCTGCACGGTGATGTCGGCCTCAACCTGCCCTCGGGAGGGATACTTCCCGTTGGTTAGTACGCACTTTGAAGTAAGGTACTGGCGTGACGGTAAGTAAGACTTCCGAGTCGATCTTCGAGCAGTTCCCCGACGGCGTCTTTCCCGCCGCCTGCTCGAGTCGTGTGTTGCTCGATCACGTCACCAGCAAGTGGGGCGTGCTGGTGCTGGTCTCGCTGACGGACGGGCCCCAGCGGTGGAGCGAGCTGCGGCGTCGCGCCCAGGGCATCAGCGAGAAGATGCTGGCCCAGACCCTGAAGACGCTCGAGGCCGACGGGCTGGTCGACCGCGACCAGAAGCCGGTGATGCCGCCACGCGTCGACTACAGCCTGACCCCGCTGGGCGAGGAGCTGGCCGCCGTGATGGTGCCGCTGCTGCGGTGGGTGGGACGCAACAGCGAAGAGATCATCGGGACGCAGCGACCGGCCCTGCCGGCCTGACCGGGAGGTCACGCCGACAGAGCCGGTGCTGGGAGGTGCTGCGGTTACTTCGGCGGTGCCGGGACCAGGCAGGCCACCGGTGCGGCGACGTTGCCCGAGAAGTCCACGGCGTAGAGCTCGCCGTCACCGGTACCGGTCAGGTGCAGGATGTCGCTGTCACCCAACTGCTTCTGCTTGGGGCCGGAGTTCGCCTCGGTGTACTTGATCTTCTGGCCGCTGGCGAACGGCCCCCACACGTGGCCACTGCCGCTGTCGCGCAGGTAGACGTCCGGGTCGGTGTCGACGATGTCGGTCGCATCGAGCCGGTAGAAGCCGTCCTGGTTCTGTCCCTGCGGGTTCGGCCGGGTTTCTCCCGCGAACGGCACGTTCAGCCCCGGGTTGGTCGACTCGGTGCAGGCCACGGTCGGCGGGGTCGTGTCGACCACCTCGATCGTGCCGGAGCCGTAGCCCGTGTTGCCTGCGGTGTCGGTCGCTTCGCAGTCGACCGTGGTCGTCCCGAGGGCGAACTGCGAACCTGACGGCGGCTCGCAGGTGGGCGTGAGCGGACCGTCGACGTTGTCCAGCGCGCTGGCGTCGTAGTCGACGACGGCGCCGTCAGGGCTGGTGGCCTCGACGACCTTGCTCTCGACGGTGACCACCGGCGGAGTCACGTCCGCGACGTCGATGTCGATGGTCTGCACGAACTCCGGTCCGGGGACCGAACCGTTGACCTTGAACGACACCGTGCACGACACGGTCTCACCCTGGGGAGCGTCGTTGGCCAGGGTGATCGTCTCCTCGAAGGAGACCGTGCCGCCGCTGGTGACGCTCTGGGAAGCGGGCGTCAGCGTGGCCGTCACGCCCGGGTCGCACGAGACCTCGTGGGTGACCTCGGCCGGCAGGTTCTTCAACTGGCTGAGGATCACGTCCGACACCTCGTCGGGGTTGGCGTTGGTGAGCGTGCCACCCGTCTGTGAGGTGACGTACGACGCCTGGCCGGTCGTGTTCAGGCCGTCCCACAGGTAGCCGTCGGCGCCGGGGACCGAGATCGCGATGACCCGGATACCGGCCGCCTGCAGTGCGGACGTCGCGGATGCCAGTGTGTCACCGGCCGACGGGTCGTGGCTGGTCGAGTCGCCGAACATCACGACGATCGGGGTGCCGTTGTCACGGAAGTCGACGGCGCCGGGGATGTCCGCGAGCGCGCCGATCCAGTCCTCTGCGGCGTCGCTGCCGCCACCCGAGAGGGGCGTCCACGCATTGATGCCGTCCGTGACGTCGGAGGTGTCACCGGTCAGCTGCTGCCGGAGCAGGAAGTGCCCGGTCGCGTCGGCGGTGTCCTTGTAGTCGGCCACGGCGAACTGGGCCGTCGGCTGCGACGCCAGGATCTGGTTGACGATGCTGCTGGCGTTGGCCTGCACGTTCCCGATGCTCGCGGTCATGCTGGTGGTGGTGTCCGCCAGGAAGACGATGTCGGGGTTCGGCGGGATGGGCGGCGTCTCCACCGTCTTGGTGATGGTCACCGAGGCGCCGGGGGCGAGTTCGTCGGCGTAGTGCTGGGGGCTGACGCCCGGGTCACCGATGGCGGCGACCGTCGAGGCCGCTCCGAGGGCGAGGGCGATCAAGCCCAGCGGGACGGCCCGGATGAGGGCGTTGGGGGGTTGGAGATGCATGTCAGGTTCCTTTCCGAGGGGTATGACTGACCCACCTCGGAGTCGGGAACGGGACCTGCTGATACGTCGAGTTCCGGATCCGACCTGCCGACCCGACGTCAGCGGCGCGTCTGCACCGTTCGGAGCGCTGCTGCGGAGTCCGGCTCGCGTCGGTGCGCGACCGCCATCGCCAGGTCCGACAGCCGTGGAGCGACCACGTTGAAGGCGGCGTAGAACGTCCCGAACGCGCCGTCGACGGTGACCGGGCGGTCCTCCAGGGCACGGACGACGCGTTCGGCGCACTCCTCGGCGCTCTCGCCGCGTCCCTCGTAGGCAGCCGTGGGACCGATCATCGGCGTCCGCACGATCGCGACGCGCATGTTGGTGCAGGTGACGTTGTCGAAGAACGCCTCCCGCGCCAGGATCCGCCCGAACACGTCGAGCGCGGTCTTCGAAGCGATGTACGGCGCGAACTTCGGCGCCTTGATCTGGTTGCCCCAGGTGACGATGTTGACCACGTGCCCGAAGCGCTGCTCGCGCATGGCCGGCAGCAGGCCCATCGTCAGGCGCACGGGGCCGAAGTAGTTCACCGCCATCATCCGCTCGAAGTCGTGGAGCCGGCCGTGGGTGTGCTCGAGCGAACGTCGGATGGAGTGCCCGGCATTGTTGACGACGTAGTCGACCGCGCCGTGCTCCTCGAGCAGCTGCTCGACGAGCGCGTCCACCTGGTCGCCGTCGGTCAGGTCGGCGACGTAGGTGCTCGCGCGTCCGCCATGCTCGACGACCTGGTGCCGGACCCGCTCGAGCTCCTCGGCCCGGCGCGCGGCCAGCAGTACGTGGGCGCCACGACGGGCCGCGGCGTGCGCCGTCGCCTCGCCGATGCCGGAACTCGCGCCGGTGATGAGCACAGTGCGCCCGTCGAGCGGGCTGGGCGACTGGGTCACCGAGCGGGCGAGGCGCGTGAGCAGGGCCCGAGGCGTCTGGAGCAGGGGAGTCTGGGTGATCAGGGCGGCGGCGTGCATTGGCGCGATCATCGCACGCCGGTCCGCGAGCGTGCCGCCACTGCCAGGCCGGCCGCCGTGACCGCGGCAGCCAAGCCCACGCGACGAGCGAGGGCACGCGCCCGGTCCAGGTCGGCCCGGGTGGGGGGAGGGCCGTCGCCCATCACTGCGCGATGCTCGATGCGACCGGCGTAGTCGTTGGTGCCACCGAGCCGGATCCCGAGGGCCCCGGCGAACGAGGCCTCGACCGGACCCGCGTTGGGGCTGGGGTGTCCGCCGGCGTCGCGCTGCCAGGCCCGCCAGGCGCCGGTGTGGTCGGCGCCCAGCGCGACGGTGAGCAGTGCGGTGAGCCGTGCCCCGGGAAGGTTGAGTACGTCGTCCAGGCGGGCCGCTGCCCAGCCGAACCGTTCATGGCGGGCGCTGCGGTGGCCGACCATGGCATCGAGCGTGTTGGCTGCGCGGTACCCGATCAGTCCCGGTACGCCGGCAACGGCACCCCAGACGAGGGGCGCGACGACGGCGTCGGAGGTGTTCTCCGCCAGCGACTCGAGGGTTGCCCGGACGATCTCCGGCTCCTCCAGCTGCGAGGTGTCGCGGCCGACGAGGTGAGTGAGTTGGACCCGTGCCTCGGGAAGCCGGTCCTCAGCGAGGAGACGGCTGACGGCGGCCGCCTCGCGGTCGAGCGAGGTGCCACCGAGGACGGCCCAGGTGGCTGCTGCGGTCAGCAACGTGCGGGGGAGCGGCTGGGCGCGGGTGGCGCGATCAGCCACGACGCCGATCGCCACCGTGCCGCCGACCAGCGCGGCGACGTACCCGACCCCGGTGGGGCGGTCATCGCGCCACACGTGCTTCTCCAGTGCTGCGGCCACCTTGCCGAAACCGGCGACCGGATGGCCGCGCCGCGGGTCGGCGAAGAGCCGGTCCGCGGCGAAGCCGAGCACCAGCCCGCTGGCGGTGCTGAACATCCAGGATCCGATCAGATGCTGGCAGCGAGCTCGCGCCGGTTGGCCTCGGCGACCGCGCGGTCGTGGAGGCGACCGACCAGCGCCACCAGGATCACGCCGATCGTGGCCCACAGGGTGGCGAGGACGAGCAGCGAGGAGCGGCGGAAGTACCAGAGCGTGTCGGCCGGGAAGTTGCCGATCTCGTTGACCGTCGGCAGCAGGAACGCGGTCACCGCGACGACGACGACGTAGCCGAGCGCCGCGATGGTGGCAGCGGTCCAGGCCTCGAACCGGCCACGCAGCTTGTTGGCCAGGACCACCATGGCGATGGCTGCCAGGACCGAGACCAGTTGAAGGGCGAAGTACGACGCCGTACGGCCGCCGATCGTCTCGCCGCTGCCCACGGCAGGCGGCGTGGCGGGGTACTTCGTGAACGGGACGAGCGCGATCGCGATGAAGCCGATCAGCGCGACCAGTGCCGTGGAACCGCGGGCCGACAGGTTGCCGAGGCGTCCGACGACTCCTGCGACCGCCAGCGAGACCAGGCCGCCGAGGGCGGTGCCGACCGCGAGCGTGCCGGTCAGCAGGCCCCAGCTCTTCTGGTTGTCGCGCGAGATCTCGACCTGGTGGTGCTCCTCGGCGGCGGCAGCCTCCTCGGCTGCAACCTCCTCGGGGGTCATCTGCGCGGCAGCGGCCTCTTCGAGCGCGATCGCGTCCTCGACGTACGGCTCACCGAAGGCGAAGGCGACGACGAAGGCCAGGAGCCCGGCGACCAGGCCGGCAGCGAGGCCGCGGATCAGGAAGGCACCGGGGGTGAGGACAGACTTGTCCTTAGAAGTGGTGCTCACGGGCTCAGTGGCAGGGGTAGCCGAGCAGGTGGCGGGCGTCGTGCACCCACTCGTGAACGCCGTTGCCGGCGAAGAGCGAGACGGCGCCCTGGTCGCTGCTGACGAAGAAGATCGCGAGCATCGCGAGAAGGCCGAAGAAGACGACCCACGTCCCGAGCTTCAGCAGCGGGACCACCGGGACGGCAACGGCGCCTGCGGTGGGGGTGGCGGTGATCTGAGACATGTGTCCTCCTCAGGGATTCTGCGTCCCTGCTCGGTTTGGATTGAGGTGAAGGGCCTCGGGTCTGACTTCACCGCTCCGATCAGGGGCGGTGTCACAGTAGCGCGACTGTGCCGGACTCTCACCGGCTTCCTGGACCTACGGGGCTGACTTTAGGGCATCCTGAACCGCCGCGGACAGGGGCACCGCCGCCCGGACCGCGACTATCGTCACAACATGGGCGTTGCCGCGGATCTGACGTTGATCTCGATCGACCCCGGGACAGGCAAGAGCCTGCTCGGATCCACGGAATCGGAACCCGTGACCGGCGGGGCCGCGTTGGTGGATCTGGTGCTCGCGGAGCGCTGCGAGATGGCGGGCGAGGGCCGGAAGGCGCGCGTCCGGCTGGTCGCCCCCACGTTGCTGGGTGATGGCGCGCTGGACCACGCGCTGTCGCGGATCAAGCCGGGCCGGGACCACAAGGCCTCCTCCCTGGTGCCCCGCATCGGCAAGGGCACCCGTGCCCTGTTGCTGGACCAGCTGGTCGCCGAGGGTGCGTTGGTGCCGCGGCGCGAGAAGGTCCTCGGTCTGGTCCCGGTCGTCCGGTACGACGTCGTCGATG
>JAKFEI010000334.1:0-8332 GCA_036675765.1 Nocardioides sp.
CGGCGGCCGAGCCAGATCCTGAGCTTCAGCCAGGGCCACCACCACTGCCTCGGCGCCGCGGCCGCGCGGATGCAGATCCTGGTGGCGCTCGAGGAGCTGCTGGCGCGGATCCCGGACTTCACCGTGGACGAGGCGGCGATCACCTGGGCTCCCGGCCCCTATGTACGACGTCCGCTGGGTGTCCCGCTGGAGCTGAAATGAACGACTGGGTGGATCGGCGGGCACCTGCCGTCGAACGGATCCTCGACGCGGCCGGTGGCCTGTTCGCGGAGCGCGGCGTCGACGCGGTCGGGATGTCCGACATCGCCACCGCCGCGGGGTGCTCGCGCGCGACGCTCTACCGCTACTTCCCCGACCGTCCGGCGTTGCAGGCCGCGTTCGTGCAGCGGGAGGCGATCCGGGTGGGTGGCCTGGTGGCGGCCGATCTGGCCGCACTCCCTGGTGGAGCCGACGTGGTGACCGAGGCGGTGCTGTCGTCGCTGCGCCATGTGCGCGGAGCGCCGGCGCTGGCTGCGTGGTTCGGTGGCAGCGATGCCGGTCGTACGGCCGACCAGGCCATCGAGTCCGAGGTGATCGAGGCGCTCGGCCTGAGCATGGCGCCCGATCCCGACGCCGCGCGCTGGCTGGTCCGGGCGATCGTCTCGCTGCTCACCGTTCCCGGTCGCGACGCCGCGGAGGAGCGGGCGATGGTGGCGCGGTTCGTGGCGCCGGTGGTGCGGGTCCATCAAGGGATGTAGGGAGAAGACCGGGCGAGGGAAACCCGGTCGACGCCGCCGTCGGTGATGCGGTTCGATCGGGGCATGATCCTCTCCCACGACGTCGAGGGCTCCGGTCCGGCAGTCGTCCTCCTGCATTCCGGTGTCTGCGATCGACGCATGTGGGCGGACCAGGTCGCTGCGCTCGCGCCGTCGCATCGCGTCATTCGTCCCGACCTGCGGGGGTTCGGGGAGACCCCGCTGCCGGCGGAGCGGTTCTCGTTCGCCGATGACGTGGTCGCGTTGCTCGATCACCTCCAGGTCGACCGCGCGGCGATCGTCGGGTCCTCCTTCGGTGGCCGCGTGGCGCTCGAGGTGGCGGCCACCGCTCCGGAGCGGGTCGCCTCGCTGGCCCTGCTCTGCCCGGCGTTCCGGGGAGTCCCGAGCACGCCGCGTGCCGATGCCTTCGACGAGGAGGAGGACCGGCTGCTCACCAGCGGGGACGTGGCGGGGGCGGTGGAGCTGAACGTCGCCACGTGGCTGGGCCCCGAAGCCTCGGCAGCGACCCGTGACCTCGTCCGCGAGATGCAGGCGCGCGCCTTCGAGGTCCAGCTGGCCGCGGACGAGCTCGATCCGGGCCCCGAGGCGACGCGCGTCGACGTCGACCTGGCGCTGGTGTCCGTACCCACGCTGGTCGTGAGCGGTGGTCACGACGTGGACCACTTCCAGAACGTGGCACGGCACCTGGCCGACTCCGTCGCGGGAGCGCGCCTGGAGCACCTGGCGTGGGCCGGGCACCTCCCCAGCCTCGAACGGCCCGTCGAGGTCAACGGGTTGCTGGCTGGCTTCCTCGCGTGACCCGGTAGCGCACGAACGACGGCACCGCGAGCGCGGCCACCACGGTCAGTACGACGACGAGCACGCCGCCACCGGCTGCCGCGGTCGCCGTACCCACCATGGCGGCGGTGGCGCCGTGGGCGACGTCCGCGATGCGTGGCCCGCCGGCGACGACGACGATGAAGATGCCCTGCAGCCGGCCGCGGACCTCGTCGGCGGCGGCGCTCTGGAGCATGGACGTGCGGAAGGCGGCGGAGGCCATGTCGGCGGCGCCGCCGATCACGAGCATGAGGACAGCGAGCCCGAGCCACAGGTGCGGCGAGCCCGGGAGCTCGTCGGCCCCGAACACCGCCAGGCCGAACCCGACCATCGCCAGGCCCCACACCACGATGCACCAGATCACGGCGCGCCCCTGGCCGGTGACGCGCGAGACCCAACCCGAGAACACGCCGCCGATCACCGCACCTGCGGGGATTCCGGCGAAGAGCAAGGCGAAGGCGAGTCCGCCCTCCTCCGGTCCGAGGAAGCTCTCGTGGGCGATCTGCGGGAACAGCGCGCGTGGCATGCCGAAGACCATCGCGATGATGTCGACGACGAAGGACATCATCAGCACCGGCTGGGTGCGCAGGTAGGTGATCCCCTCGATCACCGAGCGCAGGCCGGGGGTGCCGGTCACGCCCTGGATCGGCAGGGACGGCAGTCGGGTGACCGCGAACAGCGTCGCGAAGAGACAGATCGCGTCGGCGAGGTAGAGCCACGAGAACCCGACGAACGGGATCAGGATGCCTGCGACGAGGGGGCCGCCGATCGCACCGGCCTGCATCACCGTCATGTTGAGTGAGTTCGCGGCTGGGAGCTCCTCGGGCTCGAGGAGGCGCGGAAGGATGGCCGATCGGGTGGGCTGGTTGACCGCGAAGAACGCCTGCTGCACGGCGAACAGGCACAGCAGCAACCAGACATTCTCCAGTCCCAGAGCGGCCTGCAGCCAGAACAGCACCGCCGTACCGATCAGCCCGGTCGTGGTCACCAGCAGCAGGGTGCGCCGGTCGAAGTGGTCCGCGAGCGCCCCGCCCCAGAGGCCGAACACGACCAGCGGCACCAGGCCGAAGAGCCCGGTCAGGCCGACGTACGCCGACGAGCCGGTCTGCGCGTAGATCTGGGCCGGGACCGCGACGACCGTCAGTTGCGCACCGATGACGGTGATGATGTTCGCGGTCCAGAGCCGCCGGAAGTGCTGGTTGCGCAGCGGCCGGGTGTCGGCCAGCAGTCCGCGCATCCTCACCCGACAAGGCTACGGACAGGCTGATGCCGCCTATTGAACGGGCGGCCAGCAGTAGCGGTAGTGGGGGATCTTGTCGAAGTCGGTGCTCTCCCAGCCGTAGCCGCTGACCACGTCGCCCACCACCTCGGCGGTGCGGACCAGCGCGCCGAGGACCCCACGGTCCAGGGCGCTCTGCCTGTCGACCGGAGCCCGAACCGCCGTACCCACGGACAATTGGGCCTGCAGGACGTCGCGTTCGTACGACGCCCAGCGCTCCCGCCCCGCGACGTACTCCGGCGCGTCGCGGTAGGCGACGACCACCCGGCTGCCGCCGCGGAACCGCTTGCGCATCTCGCCGTCGGCCGCCGGTTCCTTCTCGGCGCCGGTGGTGACGGTGTGGGCGCTGCGGCCGATGAGATTGCCGGGCTGGTCCTGGGTGACCTGCGCGCTGTAGCAGTCGCGCGGCTTGATGCCGACGATCGACAGGTAGGCCTGGAGGAGCTCGGCTGCCGTGCCCGGGAGGTACGGGAAGGGGGACGGAACGAGCGGCCGCTTGTCGGGGCGGGGCATCACGACCCGCCGGATCTCCAGCCAGTTCAGGACGGCCACCTGCAGGTCGGGCGGCGGAATGACCTGGAGCGGTCGGGCTGCGCGCATCCGGTCGACCGCCCCCACGGCGAGGCCGGCCGGGTGCAGGACGACGACACCGGTGACACCGGCCAGCACGTAGGGATCACTCCCGCCACCGTCCTCGCCACCGCTCCCTCCGCTGGCGTCGACCGCCACCCGGCGCGCGATGCCCAGGCACTGCTCGGGTCCGAGGTCGCCGGCCCGCAGGTACTCCACGCCGAGGTCCTCGTCGAGCACCGACGGCTCGCCGGGACGACGCGCGGCCCACGTCTCGCGGGCGTCGAAGGAGACAGCGGTCGGTGGTGGCGCGGGAGGCAGCGCCGCCACGGAGGCGTGGGTGATCTCCCACTCGACGATCGCCGCCCGCCCGATGCCCAGCTTCCCGGGGACGTGGTCGGGCACCCGCGCGACGCCGTACACGAGGTCGGGACGGCCGGCCAGGCCCGACGTGCCGAGCCACGCACACAGGTCCTCGAGGGGGCGCTTGCGGTCCGCCGGGATCCGCGTGAACACCACGGGACTCCGGTCGGTCGCGAGGTACGGCGTCCGTGCCTCGTCGCGCATCGCTCGCTCGGCGGCGGACTGCTCCGCCGGGTTGTTGCTGACCGGGGGGAGCGGCGGTGGGGGGATGGGGCGTCCCTTGACCGTGTCGCGCAGGGCCTGCTTGAAGCCGTCCCTGGCCTGCGCGATCTGGGCGCCGATGTCGGTCGAGGTCATCTGTTCACGGTCGGGCATCGGGCCGTAGTGGTAGTCGCCGGCCGGTCCGAGCAGGACACGGCGGGCGCGTTCGTTGGCGATCGTGTCGTCCACCGACTGCTGGGCCCGCGCCATCGCCTCTTCGTACTGCGCCCGCTGCTCGGGCGGCAGCGCCGCGAGCTGTTCGGGCGTGAGGCGCCCGCCGTTGGCCATGGCCTCGCGGCTGGCGGCCAGTCCCTGCCTGATGGCGTCGGGGCTGAGGGCCTGCCCGATCTGCTTCAGCTTGTTGAACACAAGCCGAGCGTCCTCCCGTCGCAGCCCGCTGTCATCGAATCGCGTTGAAAAGTTTCGTGGCAGGGTGTCGTATCGGCACCACCCCCTTCGTGGTGAGGGTGAGAGGCGGTCATCGGGGCCGTCTCGAACGCACCAGCTCAAGGAGATCGCGATGACGCAGTACCTCATGTCGGTTCACGGCAGCGAAGAGGAGAACGCCCAGGTCCCCGAGGACCAGTGGCCGGAGCTGTTCGCGGCTGTGGACCAGTTCAACAAGCAGCTCGAGGCGGACGGCGTGTGGGTCTTCGGCGGCGGTCTCGAGGCCGCCGAAACGGCCACCGTGGTCGACGGCTCGGGCGACGCCCCTGTCTTCACCGACGGCCCCTACCTGGAGACCAAGGAGCACATCGGTGGCTTCTGGATCATCGAGGTGCCTGACCTGGACGCCGCACTGAAGTACGCCGCCGCAGGCTCGAAGGCGTGCCAGGGCAAGGTCGAGGTCCGTCCGTTCCAGGCCGAGCCCCCGACCGAGTGACCGGTTTCGATGGTCGAGGAGGGCCGTCTGACGGCCCGTCTCGAGACCCAGTCGAGCAGATCTTCCGCGAGGAGTACGGCCGCCTGATCGCCTCCCTGGTCCGCCGCTTCGGTGACATCGACATCGCCGAGGATGCGGCCGGGGAGGCGCTGGTGACCGCCCTCGAGAAGTGGCCGGAGAGTGGCGTGCCGCCGAACCCCGGTGCGTGGTTGACGACCACCGCCGGCAACCGGGCGATCGACCGGCTCCGCCGCGAGAAGCTCCGCGAGAGCAAGCACCAGGCGGCCGAGATGATGCATGACGACACACCCCACGAGCCGACCGGCGTCATCACCGACGACCGACTCCGGCTGATCTTCACCTGCTGTCACCCGGCCCTGGCGCCGGAAGCACGGATCGCGCTGACGCTGCGCCTGATGGGCGGTCTGACGGTGGCCGAGATCGCGAGCGCCTTCCTCGTCCAGGAGACGACGATGGGCCAGCGGATCACCCGCGCCAAGGCCAAGATCAAGGGCGCGAAGATCCCCTACCGCGTCCCCGCGCCCGAGGACCTGCCGGAGCGCGTCGGCGCCGTACTCGCCGTACTCCTGTTGATCTTCAACGAGGGCTACCTCTCCAACAGCGACGGTGACCCCATCCGCGCCGACCTGACGGGCGAGGCGATCCGGCTGGCCCGGATCCTGCACGAGCTGCTGCCCGAGGATCGCGAGACGACCGGGCTGCTGGCGATGCTGCTGCTCACGGAGTCGCGGCGGGCGGCGCGGGTCCGGCACGGTGAGCTGGTTCCGCTCGACGAGCAGGACCGTGGCGGCTGGGATCGAGCGCTGATCGCCGAAGGGCATGCGCTGGTCCGTGAGTGCCTGGTCGCCAACCGCCCCGGCCGCTACCAGATCCTCGCGGCCGTCAACGCCGTCCACACCGATGCGCCGTCCGCTGCCGACACCGACTGGTCCCAGGTCGCGGCGCTGTACGACCAGCTGGTCCGCCTCGACCCCTCACCCATCGTGGCCCTCAACCGGGCCGTGGCGATCGCCGAGCTCGACGGCCCCGAGGTCGCCCTCGCCCAGGTCGACCGGTTGCCCCTGTCCGGCTACCACGCCTGGCACGCCACCCGCGCCGACCTCTTCCGTCGCCTGGGTCGCAGCGCCGAGGCGCGTCAGGAGTACGACGCCGCGCTCGCCTGCTGCGACAACACCGCCGAGATCGCCTACCTGACCCGCAAGCGCGGCGAGCTCGTCTAGTTTCGACTGCGCGAGCGCGTCGCCAGTCGAGCGGACCGCACGGACCCTTCGGGCCCGCGGATCCGCTCGACGCAGCTTCGCTGCCGGCGCCGCGCTGCCGCGCCGCAGTTTCCTTCCGTAGGACCTCGGCGGTCTGGCGGCAAGCCGACAGCGCCGATCGGGCGTAAAGCCGACAGTGTCGGTCGAGCGGTGCTCCTAGGCTGTGCCCATGACCACGGAGCCCCTCGCCCTGCCGACCTCGCCCGACGCCTGGCCGGCGTGGATCCGCGATCGGGCAGCCTCCGAGCTGGCGCAGGCGACCGAGCTGGTCGAGGGACTGCGCACTGACCCGCCGGCCGACCCGGTCGCCGTACTCCGGCAGTGGGACCGGGCGGGTGGGCACCTCGGCAACGTCGCGGCGGTCGGATCGCTGTTCGGCAACGTGCATCCCTCCGAGGAGGTGCGGGAGCTGGCGGACAACGCCGAGCAGGAGGCCTCGCGGGTAGGGACCCGGTGGAGCCTGGACCGGGAGCTGTACGACGTCTTCGCCGCCATCGAGGACAGCGCGGTCGCCGATGACCCGCTGGCCGCGCGGCTGCTCGCGAAGGTGCGCGCCGACTTCCGCCGCTCCGGCGTCGACAAGGACGAGGAGACGCGCAACCGGATCTCGGCCATCCGCGAACGGATCACCGAGCTGGACCAGGAGTTCAGCCGCGTCATCCGCGACGACGTGCGCACCATCCAGGTCGCGCCGGACCAGCTCGACGGGATGCCGGCGGACTGGCTCGAGGCGCACCCGGCCGACGAAGAAGGCCTCGTCACCGTCACCACCGACTACCCCGATTCCGTGCCGGTGCGGATGTTCGCGCACGCCCAGGACGTCCGCCGCGACATCACGATCGCCTTCCAGGAGCGCGGCTGGCCGACGACCGAAGCGCTCCTCGACGAGCTGTTCAGCCTGCGGCACGAGCTCGCCACCACGGTCGGCTACGCCGACTGGCCGTCGTACGACGCCGACGTGAAGATGATTCGCACCGGACCGGCGATCCCGGAGTTCATCGACAAGATCGCCGCCGCGGCGGAGGAGCCGATGCAGCGCGACCTCGGGCAGCTGCTCGAGCGGTACCGCCGCGACTTCCCGGCCGCCACCGTCGTCCCCGGCTACGACTACAACTACTACGCCGAGCTCGTCCGGGCCGAGAAGTACGACGTCGACTCGCAGCGGGTGCGCACGTACTTCGACTTCGGCAAGGTGCGCCAGGGACTGCTCGACGTGACCGGCCGGCTCTTCGGGCTGCGCTACGAGCAGGTCGACGTACCCGTGTGGCACGAGGAGGTGACGGCGTACGACGTCTTCACCTCGACCACCGGGCGCATCGGGCGGATCTACCTCGACCTCCACCCCCGCGACGGCAAGTACAAGCACGCGGCGCAGTTCACCCTCGTCGACGGCGTGGAGGGGGAGCAGGCGCCGGAGGGCGTCCTGGTCTGCAACTTCGCGCGCGGCCTGATGGAGCACGACCACGTCGTCACGCTCTTCCACGAGTTCGGCCACCTGCTGCACCACGTGCTCGCAGGCCACGGCGACTGGTTCCGGTTCGCCGGCGTGGCGACCGAGTGGGACTTCGTCGAGGCGCCGAGCCAGATGCTCGAGGAATGGGCGTGGCACGCCGACGTCCTGCAGACATTCGCCACCGACGCCGACGGTGAGCCGATCCCGGCCGACCTCGTCACCGCGATGCGCGACGCCGACGACTACGGCAAGGGGATCTTCGCGCGCACGCAGATGTTCTACGCCGCCATGTCCTACTGGTTCCACGCCGACCGGGCCCGCGCCGAGGTCCCCGACCTCACCGCCCGGATGGTCGAACTGCAGGAGAAGTACGCCGCACTGCCGTATCTCCCCGGCACCCACATGTTCGCGAGCTTCGGGCACCTCGGCGGCTACAGCTCGGGCTACTACACGTACATGTGGTCGCTGGTGATCGCGAAGGACATGTTCAGCGCGTTCGACGACACCGACGTGTTCGCGACCGAGGCCGCCACCCGCTACCGCGATCGGATCCTCGTCCCGGGCGGGGCGGGCGATGCCGCCGACCTGGTCGCCGACTTCCTCGGCCGGCCGTTCTCGTTCGACACGTACGCCGCCTGGCTGGCGCGCTGAGCGTCTCGATACGCGGCTCGC
>JAKFEI010000105.1:0-8322 GCA_036675765.1 Nocardioides sp.
GCGACGCCCGGCGTCCCGGTCGACCAGATCCTTGCGCTCGGGGCCGAGGACTACGACGGCGGCGATCCCGGTGTCTTCAACATGGCGGTCATGGGGTTCCGGCTGTCCCAGCGCGCCAACGGTGTCTCGCAACTGCATGGCCACGTCAGCCGCGGCATGTTCAACGGCCTGTGGCCGGCCTTCGACGAGGCCGAGGTGCCGATCTCCTCGATCACCAACGGCGTGCACGCCCCCACGTGGGTGGCGCCCGAGGTCCTGGCCCTTGCCGCCGCCCAGGGTGGCGACCCCGAGGACGACGATGCCGAGGCGTTCTGGGCAGCCTTCGCGAAGGTCTCCGGTCCCGACGTGTGGCGCACCAAGCGGGCGCTGCGCGAGCGACTCGTCGTCGACGCCCGTCGACGCCTGCGGCGCTCGTGGGAGAAGCGTGGCGCGGCACCGGCCGAGCTCGGCTGGATCGACGAGGCGCTCGACCCGGACGTGCTGACCATCGGGTTCGCACGTCGCGTGCCGTCGTACAAACGACTGACGCTGATGCTGCGCGACCCCCAACGGCTCAAGGCCCTCCTGCTGCACCCCGAGCGCCCGATCCAGCTCGTGGTGGCCGGCAAGTCACATCCCGCCGACGACGGCGGCAAGCGGCTGATCCAGGAACTCGTGCGCTTCGCCGACGCCGAGGACGTGCGCCACCGGATCGTGTTCCTGCCCAACTACGACATCGCGCTGGCGCTGCCTCTCTACCCCGGCTGCGACGTCTGGCTCAACAACCCGCTGCGCCCGTACGAGGCCTGCGGCACCTCCGGCATGAAGGCAGCGCTCAACGGCGGCCTCAACCTCTCGATCCTCGACGGCTGGTGGGACGAGTGGTACGACCCGGAGTTCGGCTGGCCGATCCCGTCCGCCGACGGACTGGAGGACTACTCCGACAAGCGCGACGACCTCGAGGCGGCCGCGCTCTACGACCTGATCGAGTCCGAGGTCGCACCGCGCTTCTACGACCTCGACCACGAAGGTGTCCCGGCCCGCTGGGTCGAGATGCTGCGGCACACGTGGACCACCCTCGGTCCCAAGGTGCTCGCGACACGGATGGTGCGCGACTACGTTGCCCAGCTCTACGCGCCGGCGGTCGCCAACGCGCGCACGCTCTCTGCGACCGAGCACGGCGCCCGCGACCTGGCTGCGTGGAAGGCGCGGGTCCGCGCGGCCTGGCCGCAGGTGCGCGTCGAACACGTCGAGGCCCAGGGCGTCGAAGACGCCGCCGAGGTCGGCGGCACCCTCGGCGTGCACTCCTACGTCGCCCTGGGTGAGCTGTCGCCTGACGACGTCCAGGTGCAGCTGGTCCACGGCCGCGTCGACGCGGAGGACGACATCGTCGACGCCACCACGACGCCCCTCACCCTCGTCGAGTCGTACGACGGCGGGCGGCACCGCTTCGACGGACAGGTCGAGCTCGGCCGCTCGGGCCCGTTCGGCTACACCGTGCGGGTGCTCCCGACGAACCCGCTGCTGGTCGCAACGGCCGAGCTCGGCGTCGTGGCGCTGGCGTGACCTCGTGGGGAGTCCTCAACAGGTGATCGCGCGGGACAACGGCGCGATTCGCGTCAACCAGGTTCATGCAAGTCGCGCCGACGCATGAGGAACCACCGTCCCCGGCCCCAGTTCGAGGCGGCCGTTGGCGGCACCGCTGCCTCAGCCCTCGGTCTCCTGCATCACCACCACGCACCGCGGCCCGAGCACCAGCTCCTCGCCGACCACCAGCTTGGTCCCGGACGGCAGGTCGGGATCGGTCGACAGGACCACGGTGCCGGCGTGGACCCAGTCGTTCTCGGGGAAGAACACCGTGACCGGCTCGGCGCCCGCGTGGAACCAGAGCAGGAATGAGGTGTCGATCTGCTGCTCTCCGCGCGGGCCGGGGGCGCGCAGCGGCTTGCCGGACACGAACATCCCGATCGTGTCGAGGTCGGCGTCGTACCAGTCCTGATCGGTCATCTCGCGCCCCGACGGGTGCAGCCAGGCGAGGTCCTTGGGGCCGCCGATGATCGTCGGGCGCCCCTCGAACCAGTGCCGCTGCCGCAGCGCCGGGTGCTCGCGACGTAGTTGCAGGGCAGTCCGGGTCACTTCGTAGACGTCGAGCCAGGCATCGTCGCCGCGCCAGTCGATCCACGAGATCTCGTTGTCCTGGCAGTACGGGTTGTTGTTGCCGCCCTGCGTGCGGCCGCGTTCGTCGCCGGCCGTCAACATGGGCACGCCGTTGGACAGGCACAGCGTCGCCATCAGGTTCGCGGCCTGGCGCCGTCGCAATGCCACGATCTCCGGGTCGGACGTCTCGCCCTCGACGCCGTGGTTCCACGAGCGGTTGTTGTCGGTGCCGTCGCGGTTGTCCTCGCCGTTGGCCTCGTTGTGCTTGGTGTCGTAGGAGACCAGGTCGCGCACGGTGAAGCCGTCGTGGGCGGTCACGAAGTTGACCGAGTTGTACGCCGAACGGCCGTCGTCGGCGTACAGGTCCGACGAGCCGGCGAGCCGCGTGGCGACGGCGTGCGAGCCCTGGGTGTGGCCGCGCCAGAAGTCGCGGATCGTGTCGCGGAACTGGTCGTTCCACTCCACCCACGGCGGCGGCATCCCGCCGACGAGGTATCCGTCCATCGACACGTCCCACGGCTCGGCGATCAGCTTCACGTGGCGCAGCACGGGGTCCTGGCCGATGGCGATGAGCAGCTTGCACGCCATGTCGACGCGGATCGCGTCGGGCCCGGCGGTGCGGGTGATGGCCGACATCAGGTCGAACCGGAAGCCGTCGACGTGCATCTCGCTCACCCAGTACCGCAGCGAGTCGAGGATCAGCCGCAGCGCCAGCGGGTCCTCGGAGTTCACCGTGTTGCCGCATCCGGTCACGTCCCAGTACGTGTCGTCGTACACGCCGTCGACGGGCGGGACCCGACGGTAGAAGCCGCGGTCGTCCAGCCCCCGGAAGGAGTACGTCGGTCCGTCGGGCCCGGCTTCGGCGGTGTGGTTGTAGACGACGTCGAGGATCACCTCGATGCCGGCTGCGTGCAGGTCCTTGACCATCTGCTTGAACTCGGTGACCTGCTGGCCGCGGTCACCGGACGCCGAGTAGCCGGCGTCGGGGGCGAAGTAGCTGACCGGGTTGTAGCCCCAGTAGTTGACGGTTCCGCGCTCGACGAGTGCCGGCTCCGAGAAGAACTGGTGGACCGGGAGCAGCTCGACCGCGGTGACCCCGAGGTCGCGCAGGTAGTCGGTGACGACCGGGTGGCCGAGGCCCGCGTACGTGCCGCGCAGCTCCTCGGGGATCCGGTCGTGCAGCTTGGTGAAGCCCTTGACGTGGAGCTCGTAGATGACCGAGTCGAGCCAGCGCCGACGAATTGGGCTGTCATCGGACCAGTCGAAGGACGGGTCGACCACGACGCTGCTGGCGTTCTCCGCGCTGCCGGACACGGCCAGGCCGTACGGGTCGAGCAGGAGGGTGTCGGGGGCGAACCGCATGCCCTCGGTCTCGTCGCTCGGTCCCTCGGCGCGATAGCCGTAGCGGGTGCCCGGTGCGATCCCGGGCAAAGCGCCGTGCCAGATGCCCAGGGACTGCTCGGTCAGCGCGAAGCGTTGCTCCCCGTCGCCGGGCGCGTCGTCGAGCAGGCACAGCCACATGCCGGTCGCGTTGGGGGAGTAGACCGCGAAGTTGGTCGACTCGGGCGACCAGGTCGCGCCGAGCGGCCAGTTGCGACCGGGCCACACCGCGGCACGTTCATCGAGGGATCGCCAGAGGCCGGGAGTCACGCGGTCATTGTGCCGTCAATGTGTTCAAGTCCCGGGGGTTCTGTACACCGAGGGGGTCAGGAGCGGCACAATGCGGAGGGGAGCCCCACGCAGGAGCGTCACCACACGAGAGGGAGCAGATGACCAGCGAGTTCGTGCGCCTGGAAGTTGCCGACGGCGTCGGCACGATCCGGCTCGACCGCCCCAAGGCGATGAACGCCATCAGCATCCAGGTCCAGGACGAGTTGCGTGACGCAGCTGCCGAGGCCACCGGTCGTGCCGATGTGCGAGCCGTCGTGGTCTGGGGCGGCGAGAAGGTCTTCGCCGCAGGAAACGACGTCAAGGAGATGTCGACGATGTCCTACACGGACATGGTCGACCGGGTCGAGGCGCTCCAGGGCGCCGTCAACGCGATCGCGCGGATCCCGAAGCCGGTCGTCGCGGCCGTGAACGGCTACGCCCTCGGTGGTGGCTGCGAGCTCGCGCTCGCCGCTGACCTTCGCTTCGCTGCCGACAACGCGGTCCTCGGCCAGCCCGAGGTCCTGCTGGGGATCATCCCGGGTGCCGGCGGCACCCAGCGCCTGCCGCGCCTCGTCGGTCCCAGCCGGGCCAAGGACCTGCTCTACAGCGGTCGCTTCGTCAAGGCCGAGGAGGCCCTCGCCATCGGCCTGGTCGACCGGGTGATCCCGGCCGCCGACGTCTACACCGAAGCCGTCGCCTGGGCTGCCCGCTTCGCGACCGCGGCGCCGTACGCCCTCCGGGCCATCAAGGAGTCCGTGGACCGCGGTCTCGAGGCGGACCTCGAGACCGGCCTCCAGATCGAGCGCCAGCACTTCTCCTCGGTGTTCGCCACCGAGGACAGCAGGACGGGCATGCAGTCCTTCATCGAGAACGGGCCGGGCAAGGCCACCTTCGAAGGCCGGTGAGCAGCATGCCGGACAACATCGAGGAGACCGGGGCGGCGACAGTCGACCCGGGCCCGTCGAGCCACGCGTTGGCGGTGGCACGCTGGCGGGACCTCGGCGCACGGGTGATCTGGGGGGTCTGCGTCACCCTGGCCCTGATCCTTGCCGCCGCCGCGTTCACCTTCGCGCTGGAGGCCAACGCCAACAACGACCTGGTGAAGATCGTTCGTGACCTGGCCAACACCTTCGACCTCGGCTTCTTCGACCTGGACAACCCGGTCAAGGAGTTCACGGGCAAGAACGACGACGTCAAGACGGCGCTGTTCAACTACGGCATCGCCGCTGTCGTCTACCTCGTCATCGGTCGGCTTCTCGAGCGGGTCGTCCGGCCCTGAACCAGCCCGTTCGACCAGGGACTGTGAGGTAGTCCACTGAGATGCGGTTTCCGCGGCGGCGAACCGGACGGTAGCCTGCCGAACGCTGTCCTGAAGAGGACCACACAGTTGTTCCCTGCGCCAACTACGGCGCGGGGCTCGTTGCACAGGAAGGGGCCGGTCCGGCCACAACCATGACTCTCTCCAACATTGTCGTTCTTGTGAAGTACGTTCCCGACGCCACGGGCGACCGGAAGTTCGAGGCGGACAACACTGTTGACCGCGTCGGCGTCGACGGTCTCCTCTCGGAGCTCGACGAGTACGCCGTCGAGCAGGCTCTCCAGATCAAGGAGAAGCGTCCCGACGAGGAGATCACCGTCACCGCGCTGACCGTTGGTCCCGCCGCCGCCGAGGCCGCCGTGCGCAAGGCGCTGCAGATGGGCGCCGACAAGGCCGTCCACGTGCAGGACGACGCCATCGCCGGCTCGGACGCCATCGCCACCTCGCTCGTGCTCGCCAAGGCGATCGAGAAGATCGGTGTCCCGGAGCTCATCGTCGGTGGCCTCGCGTCGACCGACGGTGGCCTGAGCGTGGTGCCGGCGATGCTGGCCGAGCGCCTCGGTCTCCCGCAGGTGACCCTTGCCGCCGTGGTCGAGTCGCAGGGTGACCAGGTCCGCATCAAGCGTGACGGTGACTCCGCGACCGAGGTCATCGGTGGCACGCTGCCGCTGGTCCTGTCGGTCACCGACCAGTCGGGCGAGGCGCGCTACCCGTCCTTCAAGGGCATCATGGCCGCGAAGAAGAAGCCCCTCGAGGCGCTGACCCTCGCCGACATCGGCGTGGACGCTTCCGAGGTCGGCATCGACGCTGCCTGGACCAAGGTCGAGACCGTGACCGAACGCCCGGCGCGCACCGCCGGCGAGATCGTCAAGGACGAGGACGGATCGGGCGCCACGGCGCTGGTCGAGTTCCTTGCGTCCAAGAAGTTCATCTGAGGAGCCTGAGCCATGTCTGAAGTTCTCGTTCTCGTCGACCACGTCGACGGTGCTGTCAAGAAGCCCACCTATGAGCTGCTGGCGATCGCCAAGCGGATCGGGTCCCCGTCGGCCGTCTTCATCGGTGGCGCCGACCAGGCCGCTGCTGCCGCCGACGCCGTCAAGGCCTACGGCGCCGACAAGGTCTACGTCGTCGACGACGCGGAGATCAAGGGCTACCTCGTGGCCCCCAAGGCCGAGGTGCTCGAGCAGATCGCTGCTGCGTCCTCGCCCGCCGCGATCCTGGTCCCGGCCTCGGCCGAGGGCAAGGAGATCGCCGGTCGCCTGGCGATCAAGCTCTCCTCGGGCCTGATCACCGACGCCGTGGACGTCCAGGTCAACGGCAGCGACATCGTCACGACCCAGTCCGTCTTCGCCGGCAACTTCACGGTGGACGCCAAGGTCGTCAAGGGCACCCCGATCATCGCGGTCAAGCCCAACGCTGCCGCTCCGGAGGAGGGCGCCGGCGCCGGTGCCGTCGAGCAGTTCGCTGCGACCATCTCCGATGGCGCCAAGACCGCCCAGATCGTGGCCTCGCAGCCGCGTCAGGCCACCGGTCGCCCCGAGCTCACCGAGGCCGCGATCGTGGTCTCCGGTGGTCGTGGCACCGGCGGTGACTTCACCGCGGTCGAGGGTCTCGCTGACGCCCTCGGCGCGGCCGTGGGTGCTTCGCGCGCCGCTGTCGACTCCGGCTGGAAGCCGCACGCCTTCCAGGTCGGCCAGACCGGCAAGGTCGTCTCGCCGCAGCTGTACGTCGCGAACGGCATCTCCGGTGCCATCCAGCACCGGGCCGGCATGCAGACGTCGAAGACGATCATCGCCGTGAACAAGGACGAAGAAGCCCCGATCTTCGAGCTCGTCGACTTCGGTGTCGTGGGGGACCTGCACTCCGTGCTGCCCGCCGTGACCGCGGAGATCGTGAAGCGCAAGGGCTGACGGTTTCTCTTCAGCCGAAGGACGTCGTACTTTGGTGCGGCGTCCTTCGGTTTGAATGGCTGATTGTTCGGCTAGATGTATGGCCACGTATGACCACGACTGTAAAACTTCTCGGTTAGGGTTCTCTCCATGAAGATCGTTGCTGCAGCTTCCCTCCTGGTGCTCGGCCTGCTCACTGGCTCGGGGCAGGTGGCGGGTGCCAGCGCCGCGCCCGAAGCGTCCGTCGCCTCGACGACGGCCGCCACGGCCCCCACGTGGCTCCCACCCGTGGGCCCGGTCTTCAACACCCCGAACGGCACCTACGCGGGCCGCACGGCGATCCTGAAGCGGGTGCACGACGGAATCCGCAACACGCCGCCGGGTGCGACGATCCGGTTCGCGTCGTACAACATCGACCGCTCGGACACCTCCACGCTGCTCAAGGCGGCGAAGGACCGTGGGGTCAACGTCCAGATCGTCGTCAACGCGAACCTCATCGGCCCGGTCGAGAAGGGCCTGCAGGCCAAGCTGGGCAAGAACCCGCGGGCCAAGAGCTTCCTGATCATCTGCAAGAACGCGTGCCGCAACGGCTCCCGCGGCGGCAACATGCACATGAAGACCTACACGTTCAGCCGGGCGGGTGCGGCCACCAGTGTGGTCATCAACAGCTCGGCCAACCTCAGTGGTGGCGCAGTTCGCGGACAGTGGAACGACGCCTACACCGTCTACGGCAACCACGACCTCTACCGGAGCTTCCTGGCGATCTTCAACCAGCTGAAGTTCGACCGGGCTGTGTCGCCCCGGCGCGTCACCTACCGCTCGGAGACCCTCGGCGTGTACTACCAGCGCTTCGCGGCCCCGCGCGAGAGCGTGCGGTTCACCAGCTCCGGAGACGCTGCCCTCGACCGCGTCCGTCAGGTCCACTGCCGGACCAAGCCGGGCTTCGGTGCCAGCGGCAAGACCGTGGTCCGCATCGCGATGTACGCCTGGTACGGCAAGCGGGGCGTGCGGATCGCGAAGTCCGTGGCCGCTCGCAAGCGCGAGGGATGCGTCGTCGCCGTGATCGGTTCGGTCATCAGCAAGGAAGTCGTCCGGATCCTCAAGGGCTCCGGCATCAGCGTGAAGGCTGCCGACTGGGACTTCGGGATGAAGCTCTCGACCGGCGGCGAGAAGCAGGTCTACGGAACGCGGTGCTACTCCCACCTGAAGGTGATGACGGTCGACGGCACCTACAAGGGCCGGGCCACGAAGGTCGTCTTCACCGGTTCGGAGAACTGGTCGGCGCCCGCGCTGGGCAGCGACGAGGTCACCTACGAGATCCACGACCCG
>JAKFEI010000317.1:0-8269 GCA_036675765.1 Nocardioides sp.
GCGAGCTCGGCGACGTCGTGGGGCTCGGCGAGGTGGCGCCACAGGGCGGCGGCGACGCCCTTGACGGCGTAGTACTCGCCCTGCTCGACGCCCATCATCACGAACTCGGCATCCATCTCGACGGCGTGCAGGGCGGGGTCGCGGACCCAGCGCGTCTCCGTGGACTCAGTGCGTCGCATGGTGTGCCTCCTTCGTCAGGGACTGGGTGATGTCGGCGAGGATCGCGTCGGCCGATGCCACGACCGAGTCCTCGCCGCGGGGGCGATCGAGGCGGGCGGGCCGCACGGTTGCCGCGAGTGCTGCGCTGCGCGCCAGGTGGGCCTGCCGATGGGCCCCGACCAGGATCTCCTTGCGGTAGCTGTGCTCGTGCAGGCTGGTGAAGATCGCCGCCCCCGTGAGGGGCGTGATCGCCAGCGGGCCGTTGTGCCGGTCGAGCACGTAGATCCAGCGCACGGGCAGCGGGTCGAGTGGCGGCCGGTCCAGCGGTACGTGGAACTTCGCGTGCGCTCCGCGGATCCGGTCGTAGCCGCTCGAGTCGATCCCCAGCCGGTCGAGGGCGTCCTGCCACAGCTTGAGACGCGGCCAGCCGGGCAGGGCCCGCCCGTCGGCGTCGATCGGGACGACGTCGTCGCTGAGGATGTCGTGGCCCCGCCGGTGCATCTCGGCCGCCAGCGTGGACTTCCCGGCTCCGGAGTGGCCCACCACGACCGCACACGCGTCGCCGACGCGGAAGGCGTTGCCGTGCAGCACGAGGTGGCCGCGCTGCACCATCAGGGCGCCGAGCGCCGTGCCGAGCAGGAAGAGCTTGAGCACGCCGGGCTCCACGTCGGCGGCCGGCTCCACGACGATGCGGGCACCGCCCTCGCAGACGTAGCGGCCGACCTCGGGGACCTCGACGCCGATCCGGTCGCCGTCGACCCAGAGGCCGAGCGGGAGCAGGGTGGCGGTCGCCGAGGGGCCGGCCGCAGTACCGAGCACGATCGCGATGTCGGCAGGACCGGCCGCAGGCAGCTCGCTGCCGAGCTCGGGGAGCGCGACGTCGCTGGCGAGGCGGAGGCCATAGGCGGCGTAGACCTTCGACTGGGTCATCGACTGGGTCATCGGCGGGGTCATCGACTGGGTCATCGGCGGGGTCATCGACTGGGTCATCGGCGGGGTCATCGGCCGCGCGGGGACCAGGTGAAGTTGCCGACGCCGACCCAGGAGTGGCCGGTGCCGCCGGCCACGGCGACGCGACCGGCGCGAACCCAGGCGTGGGCCTTCAGGATGCCGGCGTCGTCACGGCGTACGCCGAAGGTCACGGCGTGGGGTACGCGGGCCAGGCGCAGGAGGGCCCGCGCGGTGAGGGCCTGGGGATAGCAGTCCGATCGCCAGGGGGTCCGGTGGGCGGCAGTCCGCACGGCCCAGCCGATCTGCCGGGCGCGATTCTCGTCGCGCGCATCAGCAGGTGGGGGGACCGGCCCCGAGGCCGGGTTCGCTCCGTTCGGTGACCGATGCTCGCCCAACAGGTGCCTGATCGCCCGGAAGGGCAGCACCACGGTGAGCAGGCGGGTGAGCCCCAGCAGGGTCCACGCCGCTGCGAGCAGCAGTCCGGAGCGGGGTTTCAGCTGCCGAGTCCGAGCCCGAGGTCAATGTCGACGTCGACTTCGGCGACGGGGTCGAGATCGACATCGAGGTCGATGTCGCCCTCGATGTCGTGGGTGGCGGTGAGGCTGAGGGTCTCGAGCACCGGCGTTTCGTAGGCAAGCTTCATGAGCAGCTCCTTCGGTCGTGACGGAGGGAGGGAGAATCCCCGTCAGGCGTTGAACGGAACTGTGGCCCCTGAGGACACGCCTTCGTGGCCGGTTTGCGGGATTTTTAACCTGCCGGGTACATCGATTCCGATGGTCCGCGTCCCCGCTCGGTGTCACGCTCGGCGGCGTGACCACCACTCCCGCCGCTCTCGACGTCCTCCGGACGCTCCTGAAGAGCGCCCTGGGAGCTGAGGAAGGGGTGCCCGCCGCGCCGGTTCCGCTCGGCGACCTGCCGCCGCGGGAGCTGCTCGCGGTCATCGGCCGGCACCGGGTCTCCGACGTGTTGCGCGCGCACGCCGACGCCCTCGGGTTGCCGAACGAGATCACCTCCGTCATGGATGCCTGGCGCCAGCGCAACCAGCAGCGCCTGATGCTCCAGACGTTCGAGACGGTGCGCGCCGTCCACCTGCTCAACGAGCGCGGGATCGACGTCCTGGCCTTCAAGGGCCAGGCCCTCGCCGTCCAGACGACGGGGCAGTACGACGCCCGCGGACCCGGTGACATCGACCTGCTCATCGCTCCCGAGAACGTCGCCGAGGCCCACCGTGCGCTGAAGGCCGCCGGCTGGGCGCTGCACGAGTGCGGACGGATCGAGCCCGAGATGTGGGCCTGGGGGCACGTGAACCGGTGGGGCAGCGCGCTGACCTATCTCGGGGCGGGTGGAGACGTCGACCTGCACTGGCGCTTCGATGCGATGCGCGGCGCCCATCCCGAGTTCACTGAATTGTGGCCACGCCGCGAACTCGTGGCGCTCGGCGGCACCGAGCTCGCGACGCTGAGCACCCGCGACGCCTTCCACCACCTCGCCGGGCACCGCGAGGGCTGGATCTGGGCGCGCACCCTGATCGACCTGCGGCGGCTCTCCCGCGACCCGTTCGTGTTCGACGGCGACCTGACGCCGCACGCGGCGGTGTCCCTCGCGGTGGCCCGGGAGGTCGTCGGACTGCCGGCCGCCGTACCGACGGAGATCCATGCCCGGCTCGACGGGGTCTCCGACGCCCACCTCGAGCGCGCCCGCCGCCACCACGGCCTCGGCGTCCGGGCGACGTACGGCGGCGGCGCGGGGAGCGCGGTCGCGCTCCGCAACCACCTGATGGCGAGCCGGTCGCCCGCCGACCTCGGTCAGGCCGCGATGATCCTGGTCCTCCCGGCGCATGCCGCGCTGGTGGTCCGGTCCCGAACCGCCTGGACGGGTGTGCCGGTTGCGCTGATGCTGCGTGCCCGCAACCTGGTGCGGGGCGTGCTGGCCCGGTTCAGACGCGATGCACCTTGTGCGGAGCGGCCTGGGCTCGCGGCTTGATGACCATCTCGTCGATGTTGACGTGTGGTGGGCGGGTGGCGACCCAGGTGATCGCATCGGCGATGTCGTCGGCGACCAGCGGCTCGGCCACCCCGGCGTAGACCGCGTCGGCCTTCGCCTGGTCCCCGTCGAAGCGCACCAGTGCGAACTCGTCGGTCCGCACCATCCCCGGCGCGACCTCGCACACCCGCACCGGCTGGGTGACCAGTTCGAGGCGCAGCGTCTCGGTCACGACCTTCGTGCCGTGCTTCGCTGCGGTGTAGCCGGCGCCGCCCTCGTAGGCCACCCGGCCGGCGATCGAGCCGACGTTGATGATGGTGCCGGCGCCGCTGGCAACGCCACTGGCGATCAGCGCGGGCAGCAGCGCCCGGGTGACCTGCATCAGGCCGACCACGTTGACGTCGTACATCCGCCGCCACTGGTCGGCGTCGCCCTCGGCGACGGGAGACGACCCGAAGGCGCCCCCTGCGTTGTTCACGAGTACGTCGACCCGCGGGCCCGCCGCGGCGGCCAGTGCCGCGACGGAGTCGGCGTCGGTGACGTCACAGACGACGGCGCGGCCGCCGATCTCGGCCGCGAGTGCCTCGATCCGGTCGGTCCGGCGTGCCGCGCAGATGACCTCGAACCCGGCGTCCGCGAGGTGCCGCGCGGTGGCGGCACCGATGCCGCTGGAGGCTCCGGTCACGACGGCGAGGGGCTTGCTCATGGACCCAATCCTGCCTCGCGGGAATGCCGGGCACACTGGGAGGGTTGACCCATCGCCCGGGAATCGGCGACACGAACGGCACGAGGAGGTGGCATGGGGGAGTCCGGACCGTCCGACATCGGACGCGTCGCGATGATCAGCCTGCACACCTCGCCCCTGGACCAGCCCGGGACCGGTGACGCGGGCGGCATGAACGTCTACGTCGTCGAGGTCGCTCGCCGCCTCGCCCAGCGCGGCATCGAGGTCGACATCTTCACCCGCGCGACCCGCTCCAGCCTGGCGCCCGTCGTCACGATGTCGCCCGGCGTCACCGTGCACCACGTGCACGCCGGTCCCTTCGAGGGCCTGACCAAGGAGCAGCTGCCCGGCCAGCTCTGCGTCTTCGCGCGCGACGTGCTGCGGGCCGAGGCCGCCCACCCCGCCGGCCACTTCGACGTCGTGCACTCCCACTACTGGCTCTCCGGCCAGGTGGGCGCCCTGGCGCGCGACCGTTGGGGCGTGCCGCTCGTGCACTCGATGCACACCATGGCCAAGGTCAAGAACGAAGCGCTCGCCGAGGGCGACACCCCCGAGCCGCTCGAGCGCGAGATCGGCGAGGAGCAGGTGGTCGAGTCGGCCGACGTGCTGATCGCGAACACCGACCTCGAGGCCAAGCAGCTGATCAACCTGTACGACGCCGAGCCGGCGCGTGTCGAGGTGGTGCACCCGGGCGTCGACACCGACGTCTTCCGGCCGTTGACACCCGCGGAGCGGTCAGCCGCGCGGCGGGCCCGCGACCTGTCCGAGGACGCACTCGTGCTGCTGTTCGCCGGGCGCATCCAGCCGCTCAAGGCCCCCGACGTGCTCCTGCGTGCCGTCGCCGAGCTGCTGTTCCGCCGCCCCGACCTCCGCTCGCGGCTGGTGGTGCCCATCGTCGGTGGCCCCTCCGGCAGCGGGCTCGAGCGTCCCGCGGCGCTGGCCAACCTGGCGGCCGAGCTCCGCATCGACGACGTGGTCCGTTTCGTTCCGCCGGTCCCGCAGCACGAGCTCGCGGGCTGGTACTCCGCCGCCACCCTCGTCGCGGTCCCGTCCTACAACGAGTCGTTCGGGCTGGTCGCCGCCGAGGCGCAGGCCGCCGGGGCGCCGGTCGTCGCCGCCGCCGTCGGTGGGCTCACGACCGTCGTGCGCGACGGCCACAGCGGCCTGCTGGTGGACACCCACGAGTCGCACGACTGGGCCCTCGCCCTGGAGCGGGTCGTTGCCGACGCCGACTTCCGCGCGCGGCTCGCCGCGGGTGCCTTGGTGCAGTCCGAGAAGTTCTCGTGGGACGCGACGGCCGCCCAGACCCTGGCCGTCTACGAGCGGGCCCATTCGCTCATGCGGCAAGAAGTAGGCTCGTCCGTGTGATCGATCCCGCGGACGTCGTACGAACGTATCTGGCGGACAACGACATCGAGTTCGAGGAGTCGACCCCGGGCACCTTCACCTTCTCGTTGCCCGGTGAGAAGAAGCTCCAGACGCCGGTCCGTCTCGACGTCGGCTCGCACGCGCTCGGTGTGCACGCGTTCGTGTGCCGCCGGCCGGACGAGGAGTTCGAGCGCGTCTACCGCTGGCTCCTCGAGCGCAACCTGAAGATGTACGGGGTCGGGTTCGCCCTCGATCACCACGGCGACATCTACCTCGACGCCCGGCTGCCGCTGTCGTCCGCGACGCCGGCCGACCTCGACAAGCTGCTCGGCTCGGTGCTGACCTACGCCGACGAGTCGTTCAACACGATCCTCGAGCTCGGCTTCGAGTCCTCCATCCGCAAGGAATGGCAGTGGCGGATCGACCGGGGCGAGTCGACGGCCAACCTGGAGGCGTTCCGCGGCTGGCTCGAGACCGACGCGGCGGAGACGGACACGTCAGGTTCGTGAGAGGCGTGCCGCCTGCTTCAGCAGGTGGTTGTTCTCCGGCAGGGTCGGCGCCTTGCCGGCGGCGACGACGTAGAGCCGTGCCGCCTCGGTGACGTTGCCCGCCTGCTCCTGCAGCCACGCGGCGACCGCGTCGTACCGGGGCAGGTCGGGATCGAGCGGCTCGAGGGCCTTCAGGCCGGCCATCGGACCGTCGGCCGCCCCGACGGCCACCGCCCGGTTGAGCAGCACCATCGGACTGGGGGAGAGGCGGACCAGTTCGTCGTACCACTCCAGGATCTGGACCCAGTCGGTCTCCTCGGCGCGGGCTGCGTCGTCGTGGAGGGCGGCGATCGCGGCCTGGACCTGGTACTCGCCGAGCGCGTCGCGGTCCAGCGCGCCCTGCAGGATCGCGACCGCTTCGCCGATCATCGCCGTGTCCCACAGCGACCGGTCCTGGTCGGCGAGAGGGACGAGCTCTCCGCCAGGGGTACGGCGGGCAGCCCGGCGCGCGTGGTGCAGCAGCATCAGCGCGAGGAGGCCGTCCATTTCCGCTTTTGCCCCTTGCCCTGAGCCTGTCGAAGGGTCGGTCGGGGCAGCCAGTTGCCGGGTCAGCCGGATCGCCTCGACGGCGAGGTCGACCTCGCCGGTGAAGCCTTCGTTGAAGATCAGGTAGAGCACGCGGAGCACGGCGGTGACCTCGCCGGGTCGCGCGAACGGCTGCCCGTCGATCGTCCGCTTGGCGCGGGAGATCCGCTGCGCCATCGTCGCCTCCGGCACCAGGAACGCCTGCGCGATCTGCGCCGTGGTCAGGCCGCCGACGGCCCGCAGGGTCAGCGCCACCGCGGACGCCGGGGTGAGGTCCGGGTGGCAGCAACGGCTCAGCAGGAGCAGGGTGTCGTCGGCCTGTTCGGTGGGCCCGGGGTCGGGCTCGAAGTGGTGCTGGAGCTCGCGCCGGTTTCGGGCCGACACCGAGCGGTGCTCGTCGATCATCTTCCGGCCGGCCACGGTGATCAGCCACGCACGCGGGTCGTCGGGCATGGCGTCCGGCCATCGCCGTACGGCTTCGAGGAGGGCTTCCTGGACGGCGTCCTCGGCCGCCGCGAACTCGATGCCGCGGCGGACGAGGACACCCAGGACCTGCGGGGTCAGCTCCCGCAGCAGGTCCTCGTTCACTCGGTGACCACGGGCGGTTCGCCGTAGAACGGGCGCACCTCGATCCATTCGTGGATCGGCCGGCCGCCCTTGCCGGGCGCGGCCGACAGGCTGGCGGCCGCTTCGTAGGCCCGCTCCTGCGAGTCGACGTCGATGATCATCCAGCCGGCGATCAGTTCCTTGGTCTCCGGGAACGGGCCGTCGGTCACGGGCGGCTTGCCCTCGCCGTCGTACCGGACGAAGGTGCCCGCGGGCTCCAGCGCCTGCCCGTCGACGAACTCGCCACGCTCGGCCATCTCGTCGGCCCAGGTCCGCATGAACTCGACGTGGGCGGTGATCTCGTCCGGCTCCCACTGGTCCATCGGCACGTTGGTGCCGGGCAGCCAGTCCGGCCCGCTGGTGCGGTTGTAGTGCTTGAGCAAGAGGTACTTCGCCATCGTGGTCTCCTTGGGTCCGAGGTGGCCATTCTTGCCACCTTCACCCCGGGGACGGAGCCGTTGGCGGGTTCTCGACATGGACTGGCAAGAAATCGATGGGGAGTTGTCGGTGCCGGTCCCTAGGGTGAGGGAGTGACGAACCGCGGCTGGACCCTGTTCCTTGCGATGTGCCTGATCTGGGGCCTGCCCTACCTCTTCATCAGGATCGCCGTCGAGCACGTGTCGCCGGCCGAGCTCGTCTTCCTGCGTACGGCGCTCGCTGCCGTCGTGCTGCTGCCGATCGCGCTGATGCGCCGCGAGGTCGCTGCGGTGCTCGCCCGCTGGCAGCCGCTGGTCCTCTTCGCGGTCATCGAGATCATGATCCCGTGGGTGCTCCTCGGGCATGCCGAGCAGCGGATCTCCTCGTCGCTCGCCGGTCTGCTGGTCGCGGCGGTGCCGTTGTTCGGTGCGCTGGCCTTCCTGGTGACCGCCCACGCCGAGCGGTTCACGCTCAAGCAGCTGGGTGGCCTGGTCCTCGGCTTCGCCGGGGTGGCGTGCCTGGTCGGACTCGACCTCGGTCACCTCGACATGCTCGCCGTCGCGGAGATGCTGGGTGTCGCGGTCTGCTACGCCGCGGGACCGCTGGTCCTGGCGCGCTGGTTCTCCGACGTCTCCGGGCTCGGGGTGATGGCCTGTGCGCTGACGCTCACGGCCATCGTCTACGCACCCTTCGGGGTGGCGAACCCGCCCACGGGCTTGCCGACCGAGGCCTGGGTCAGCATCGGCGTGCTGTCCCTGGTGTGCACCGCACTGGCGTTCGTGGTCTTCCTCGACCTGATCAAGGAGGCCGGACCCACGCGGTCGACGATCATCACCTACGTCAACCCCGCCGTGGCGATCGTGCTCGGCGTGATCGTGCTCGACGAGAAGATCACCAACGGCATGATCGTCGGCTTCCCGCTGATCCTGGTGGGTTGCCTCGTGGCCGCGGGCGGGCGCAGCGCGGCGGTCGCGACCGTCGAACCTGC
>JAKFEI010000081.1:0-8254 GCA_036675765.1 Nocardioides sp.
GAGCGGTCGGCCCTTCGTCACTGCTGTTCAGGAGTACGGCGGGACGGCGTACGGCTGGGCAATGGACGACACCACCAGCCTCTGCAAGGTTCTCGCCGACCCGACATCAGGCCAACTGCTCGGCGCACACATCATCGGCGAGCAGGCCGCGACCCTGATCCAGCCGCTGATCCAGGCCATGAGCTTCGGCCTCGGAGCCCAGGACATGGCACGCGGGCAGTACTGGATCCACCCTGCACTCACCGAGGTCGTTGAGAACGCGCTGCTCAAGCTCGAACTCGACCTGGTCGCAGGCTCATAGCGTTCGCTGTGGCGGCCATCCGATATTGCCGCGTACGGGTGCGCGTCACATCGCCGCGTCGCGGGTGCGGAGAGCTTGGCAGCGGCCTGGCCCGCTCCAGGCGCTTGGGTGTGCGAATCGGGCGAGCTATCGAGGCTGCGTGAGGAGCCCGATGATCGCCCGGCGGTCTTGTTCACCATTGGAGTGCATCAACAGGCCTTCGACCACGAACGCTGCGATCCTCGTCATCGAGGCCAGATCGCCTTCTGCGACGCCGACTTCGCGGAAACCCTCGACCATCATCGTGTCGAGCAGGGCGTGGAAGTTGTCGTGCCAGAGGCCGACCACTTCGGATGTTGCCGCGCGTGCGTGCACGACGGTGACCAGCCGCTTGTACGTGTCCAGGCGGTCGACGGCCCATAGGACTTGTTCGGTCCAAGGTCGCCCGGACTGACGCTCGGCTTCAAGGAGCGCGGCTCCGAGGACCTCGTCCAGGACCGCCACCAGGAGCGCATCCTTGTCGGCGAAGTACCAGTAGATGGTGTTGGTGGTGACTCCAGCAGCCGAGGCCACCTTCGCCATCGACGTCTCGTCAAAACCTGTCTCCACGAACAGGGCAGTCGCAGCGGCAACGATCTCCGCGAGCTTCTCTGCACGATCCTGCGGTCTACGGTTCCGAGGCATGCGTCACTATATCTTGACTGTCATTCAAGAACGCTCCTACCCTTCTTGTGCGTCATTCAAGAACACGCGAGGAGCCATCGTGACCCAGCCCAACGAGAACAACTGCAACTGGTCCGAGGACACCTTTCTGTCCGAAGGGACCGAGTGCGCGGTTCGCGTCTATCGGCCCGCCGGGCAGCACGCAGAGGTCCCGGTGATCGTCATGGCCCACGGCTTTGGCGGCGTGCGTGCCCTGCGCTTGTACGCCTACGCGGAACGATTCGCCGCCGCCGGCTACGCGGTCGCGGTCTTCGACTACCGAGGCTTCGGCGACAGCGCCGGGACGCCGCGCCAAGTGCTCGACGTGCACATGCAGCACCAAGATTGGCGAGCCGCCCTGGCCTACGCCCGCACGTTGCCTGGAGTCGACCCCAACAGAGTGGTGGCCTGGGGCACGTCGTTCGCCGGCGGTCACGTCATCAGCCTCGCCGGACAGGGCGAGCCACTGGCGGCGATCATCGCGCAAGTGCCCCACGTCAGCGGACCCGCAGCGGTCCGTGCCACCGGTCTCCTGCCCAGCCTGCGTGTCGGCATCTGCGGCATCCGCGACCAGATCAACGCCTGGGCACGCCGGAGGCCGGTGTACGTCGACTCGGCAGGCCGACCCGGTCAAACCGCCGTCATGACCTCACCCGACGCCCTGCCCGGCATGGACAAGCTCATCGCCGAGTCCGGCCTCAAGGCCGGGGACTACCCCGCCAACGTCGCCGCGAGGATCGTCCTCAAGATCGGCTTCTACTCCCCCAAGCGATGGGCACGCGGAGTCACGTGTCCTGCCCTCATCCAAATCGCAGACCAGGACGCCGTCACACCACGCCACGTCGCAGAAGCAGCCGCCGCCCGCATGGCCGCACCCACCGTCCACGTCTACACCGCTGGCCACTTCGACCCCTACGTCGAGCCGCTGTTCACCACCGTCATCGCCGACCAGCTCGCGTTCTTGCATGAGCATGTCCCCACCGAGACCCATCAGCCCTGACGCGGCTGATTCCAGGAGCATGGACCACATCGTTCCCACACGCCGCCACCGACTCTCGCATTTCCTGATCGCGACCCGCGTCCCCGCCGCAACCGTCTGACCCACGATCACCTGAACAGTGCATGCGCGCCGCGAGCAACAGTGACGCCGACGACAGCCGCTGGTAGAACGGAGCCAGACACCGGAACGAGGAGATGTGACATGTCAGGTCGAATCAGGGTCGGTAGCGTCGCGGACTTCGCCGACGGGAAGCTGCACGCCGTGGATGCTGCCGGCACGTCCATCGTGGTTGGTCTCGCCGGGGACTCGTTGTGCGCAGCGCGCAACCGCTGTCCGCACCTGGGCCTCTCCCTCACCAAGGGGCCAGGCGGTCTGAGGTACGCCGACGGCCAGGTCGTCTGCCCGTGGCACAACTCCAGCTTCGACCTCGCGTCAGGCGACAACCTCGACTGGGCGCCCGGCTTCGCTGGCAAGGACATGCCCCGCTGGTCACGCAAGCTGATCGCACTGGGCAAGAAGCCATCTCCACTGACGACCTACGAGGTCATCGTCGAGAACGACGACGTGTACGTCGAGCTCTGAACGTCGTTGTCGGCAACAGTCGTCCATCCGCCGCGAACATCGGCCCATGCAGAAGGTGCCGCGCGCGGCGCCTGAATCCCTCAGGCGCGCTCGGGCCAGGGCCACTGGACCGACATCGACCCGCCGACGTCGACGGCACGCCACTGGTCGGACAGTACGTCGATGCGCTTCATCGCCCGGTCGAGGTCGGTGTCGCTGAGGTCGGTCGGCGGAGGGTCCTGGAGCACGTAGTGGCTGCCGGGCAGGTGGCCGCTGCGCCGCAGCCAGCGCGGGTAGACCTGGGCGGCAAGGGCCTCTGATCGCCCCATGTCAGTTCCGGTGGACCTGTTGCGTCGCTCGACCTGGCGCGCCCACGCCTTGGTGCGGAGCTCCTCGGTCGGCACGAATGTGCCGGCGTTGCCGCCAGCGGCGAGCTGGCCGAAGATCCCGTCCCGCAGGCCGAACTCCTCCTCGACCACCATGTGCACGAGGTCATGAGGGATCAGCTCGGAGTAGCCGGGCGCCGGGTCCATGCGGAGGTCACCGTGCTGGCTGCGGACTACGGCGACCGCATATCGACGCTGCCCGGTGCGCTCGAATCTCACCTGCATGCCGGTCAATGTAGTCGCCCGGTGCTGGACGTCTCGATCCGTTTTGGCGCTGCCCACGGATGCAGAAAGCCAGCCCACCCGCTCCCTCTCGCCAGGAAGCGGACAGGGTCAGACTGCGTGCAGCCGCAGCGGCAAGGTGCGGTGGCAGCGGATCAGGTTGTTGCGGGCCCACTCCGGTTCGCCGTTCGGTTCGAAGCGCGCGACTTTCGCGACCAGGCTGGACAAGAGGGTTTCGGTCTCGAGTCGTGCCAGGCCCTGGCCGGCGCAGGAGTGAGAGCCGCGGCCGAACGCCAGTTGCGCGGAGGCGTCGCGGTGGATGTCGAAGACGTCCGGGTTCTCCCAGATCAGCTCGTCGCGGTTGGCCGAGGCGTAGAGGACCAGCACCCGGGACCCGCGCGGGATGCTGGTGCCGTCGACCTCGGCGTCGGAGACGACGCGACGGGTGAACGCGCGGATCGGTGCCTCGAACCGGAGCGCCTCGTTCGCGGCGTTCGCGATCAGCGACGGGTCCGCTCGCAGCGCCTCCCACTGGTCGGGGTGGGTCGCGAGCAGGTGCAGGGCACTGGCGATGCCGCTGATGGTGGTGTCCAGTGATGGGGCCAGGTAGTCGATCATCAGGGCGACGCCTTCCTTGTCGCTGATGGTGCCGTCGCGTGCTGCACGCAAGGCGTCCTCCCCCAGGCTGCCGGGCAGGACGTTGCCGGTGCGGGCAACCTTCTTGGCGAAACGCGTCATCCCGATGCTGGATCTCATCGTGCGGAGCGCGGTTGAGTTCAGCGGCCCGAGCGAGTCGAACGTCGCAGCGGCCCAGCGGAGCAGGTGCTCACGTTGGTCCGGGGGCCAGCCGACCAGATCCGGGACGATGCCCAACGGGAGCGCCTGCGCCAGGTCGGCGACGCCGTCGATGTCACGGCGTACGACGGCGTCGTCGACCACCGAGTCCGCCATGTCCTCGATCTGCTGCTTCATCGTCTGAAGTGCTCGCGGTGTCATCCGTGGCGCGACCAGCTTGCGGCGGCGGGCATGGTCCTCGCCGTCACTGTTGAGCGTCGTGTCGCGGCCGAGCCGGTTCACGATCGGGTTCAGGCCGACGCCGTCACCCGAGATGAACGTCTTCGCGTCCAGGAGCACGCTCTTGCACCCGGCGTACCGGGTGATGGCGTAGACGCGGTGCTTCGGCAGCCAGACGACCGGGCCGAGCTCGCGCAGACGACGGTAGTGCGGGTAGGGATCCCTGCTGTTGGCGACCGAATAGAGGTTCTCGCGGTAGACCGGGACGTCGGTACGGCGCGTCATCGGCTCAGCACCTCGGCCACGGTCCCGTCCGGTCGAACCAGCGCGGCCACAGCTCGGTGGGCCGTGAGCCAGTCGGCCAGCTCGCCGGCCGCTTCGATCGTGACGGCGTCGGGTCGCGGTGACGTCGGGCCGGTGGTGATCCAGCCGAAGGCCCCGGAGGTCCGGTCGTCGAGTCGCGGCTCGCAGAACACGTTGGGTGCCAACCGTCCCGCCAGCGACCGGGAGAGACGACGTTTGCGCACCAGCGTCGAGCGCTGCAGTGGTGGGCTGGTTCCGTCCACGATCCTGGCGCCGAGACCGGGCAGGCGGTGAAGGTGCGGAGCGACCACCGAGCGGAGGAGGTCGCCGAACCGGCCGCCGGCAGTCATCGCGGCGCCGATGACGACGGCGAGCCTGATCATCGCTTCGGCGTGCGGCCGCCTTTCCTGCTCGTAGGTGTCCAGGACGCTCTTGTCGAGGGAGCCGTCGAGAACGCCGGCAATCTTCCAGGCCAGGTTGGCTGCGTCGCGCAGACCCGCTCCCATCCCCTGTCCGATGAACGGGGGCGTGAGGTGGGCGGCGTCGCCGAGGAGGAAGATCCGCCCGCGTCGCCATCGGTCGGCGAGTTGGGCGCGGAAGGTGTACTCGGCCGTTCGGATGACCTCGAATCCGGTGAGATCGGTGTCCCACGGCGCGAGGAGCGGCGCGAGCGCCCCGAGGGTTCCGAAGTCGGCAGCGGTCTCGTCGCCGACGAGCTGGAACTCCCACCGGTGCCGGTGCTCCCCGATGCGCATGTACGTCGCGGCGCGGCGGGTGTCACAGACCTGGTGGACACCTTCCCAGTGTCCGAGTTCTCGTTCGGTGGCAATGTCCACGACGAGCCAGCGCTGCTCGAAGTTCAGGTCTGCCATCGTCGACCCGATCGCGGCGCGGACGAGGCTGTTGGCGCCGTCGCAGCCGAGCAGGTAGTCCGCCGTCATCGTCCGACGCACGCCGCCCGCCACGTACCGCACCTGGGGCGTGCCGTCGTCGCCGGCGCGGACCTCCTCGACTTCCGCGCCGCTGCGCAGTTGCACGGTCGGGTACGCCGTGACCCGGTGGCGCAGGATCGACTCGAGGTCGGGCTGGTCGAACATGTTGGCGGCCGGGAATCCGTTGGACGTGCAGGGGTTGGTGCGGTCGAACTGAGCCAGCACAACGTGGTCGGGGCTCAGCAGCCGGAGGCCCGCACTGGGGCGGGTGATCGCTGCGAACTCGCGCTCGAGCCCGAGCCGGGCCACGATCCGGTAGACCTCGTCATCAAGGTGCACTGCCCGCGGCTGGGGATAGACCTCGGCCCAGCGGTCGAGCACCAGGACGTCGACGCCGTACTGACCGAGCAGGATCGCCGCGCTGACGCCCGTCGGACCAGCACCGACGATGACGACCGTGGCGTGCTCCTGTGTGCTCTCGGGGCTCACCCCGCCCGCCGTACGGTGTTGGCCTGCCGCCCCAGATCGATCGCGCCGTCGGCGGTACCGATGTGCAGCTCGACGACGTCTCCGTCCTGGAGGTACAGCGGATTCTTGCCCTGGCCCTTGAAGAAGGCCTTCCACTTCATGGCTGGCGGCAGCAGCGCCCCGATCATCTCGATCGGCTTCGGTGGCGCCTTCAACGCGGTGCCACCAGGTGTTCCGGTCAGCAGCAGGTCGCCAGCGGCAAGCGGCTGGAAGCCGGTCAGGGTGCCGAACGTCTCGACCGGCTTGAACAGCATGTCCGCAACGGTCGAGTCCTGCCGGACCTCGCCGTTGACCCAGGTGCGCAGCCGCAGGTCGCCGAAGCGCCGCCAGTCCGCCTCCTCGAGCAGGACCAGTCGTGGTCCGACCGGTGTGAACGTCGGGTAGGACTTGCCCTCGAAGAATTGGGTCTTCGGCAGCTGCAGGTCGCGGGCCGAGACGTCGTTGGTGACGACCAGGCCGGCCACGTACTCGCTGATGTTGTCCTCGGTGATCGTCGTCCCGACCGGGAGGTCCTTCCCGATCACCAGGCCGATCTCGACCTCGTAGTCGAGCAGCTTCACGTGCGCAGGCCGGATGATGTCGTCGACCGGGCCGGCGATGGAATGCGAGGTCTTGCGGAAGAACGTCAGCGGAACGGTGGCCGGGTTCATCCCGGAGTCCTTGATGTGCGAGACGTAGTTGGTCATCTGCGCGACCACCCGGCAGGGAGCCGTGACCGGGGAGAGCAGGTCGTCGGGCACCGGGCCGGGCGTCGCGCTGGCGGCAGCCCGGATCGCGGCCCGGTCGTTCAGCAGCTCTCCAGTCGACGTGGCTGCCGTGTCGATCCGGACGGCGCCGCTGTCGACCAGGGCCCACCAGGCGTCCTTGGTGCGGATGATCGAGGTCGTCATGAGCTGGCTACTTTCAGGAGGCCCTTGAGGCGGGTGCGGGTGAAGTCGGTGTCATTGCTGCGCAGGGCGAGGAGTACGGCGCGAGCCTCGGCGAGCGAGTCCTTGCCGGGCGTGAGGCCGAGGAAGTCCTTCGTCGCCGGCGGCCCCCACTGAGCCAGCCCCGAAGCGGTCATCGGCGCCCAGCCGGGCTCGAGGGTGTTGTCGAACATGTCCCCGTCGGTGAAGTGCTCGACCATGAATCCGTCCGGGTCGCGCCAGTAGTCGAAGATCTGGCTGCCCTGGATGTGCCGGCCGATGCCCCAGGAGCGGGTGTACCCGGCTTCGAGAAGTACCTCCCCGCCGGCTGCGAGGGCGTCCAGGTCGGTGACCTGGTACGCCGAGTGCACGTACCGGTTGGAAGGTCCTAGCGTCATTGCCAGGGTGTGGTGGTCGGCCGGTTCGGAGCCCCGGTCGCAGCGGATGAAGCTCATCGTCGGCCCGAGATCTCGCTGGCCCTCGTAGTACTGGAAGTCGCTGACGATCAGGCCGAGGTTCTCCAGGTACCAGTCGAGTGCGGACCGGTACTGGTTGGTCTGCAGCACCACGTGACCAAGCCGCTGCACACGAGCCGGCTCGGCCGGTGGGCGCTGGGTGCCGTTCACCCGCGAGACTGCGGCACCGGTGTTGTGCGTCAGCGGCACCTGGTCGGGCAGCGCCGGGAGCACGCGCGTCCCGCTGACCACCCGGACCCGGGCGCCGCTCGGGTCGAGCGCGTCGATGGTGATCCCGCCGAGAGTCTCGGGGAGTGGCACGACCTGCCCACCCAGGTGCTGGGCGAGTCGGAGTACGTCGGCGTCGGACTCGGCACTGAAGGCCGGCCCGGTGAACCGCGACTTGGCACCCTTGCGAATCAGGACGGCAGGGGAACCCGGGAGCGTGCCGCGCAGGTGCAGCTCATCGGCGGTACGCAGGCTCGTGCTGAACCCGAAGACGTGAGCGAACTTCTCGGCAGCCGCCAGATCCGGCTTCTCGAACTCGAGCCAGGCGATGTCGCGGACCTTGATCACCGGGTTCCTGGCTCGCCCGGGGTGCTCGCCAGCGAGACCGCCCTGCTCGGCGTGCAGATGACTGTGGGTGTGGTGCTGACTCATGCCACCTCCTATTTCTGAGGAAATCGTCAACTATTGGACCCGCCCTGTCAACAGTTTCTGACGATTTCGTCAGAAACGTCCGGATGTTGCTACCGTGGCGCCGTGACCGAGCAACGGACAGCACCGTCGAAGCACGAGGAGCGCAAGGCACGCACGCGGGCAGCGCTGATCAAGGCGGCGCAACGCGTCATCGCCGACGGCCGCGAGAACGTCGCCCTCCTGGAGATCACCCAGATCGCGGACGTCGGGATGGGCTCGTTCTACAACCACTTCGCGAGCAAGGACGAGCTGTTTCAAGCCGCCATC
>JAKFEI010000490.1:0-8222 GCA_036675765.1 Nocardioides sp.
GGCTCGCCCAGGCGCTCACCCGATTGAGAAGAGAGGTACGACGCGGATGACCTCAACCGCTGGATTCCCGGCCCCGTCCCGAACCGACGACCAGGCGGTGCGCGAACGGCTCCTGGCCGTGCGCCAGGAAGTGGGCAAGGCCGTCGTCGGCCAGGACGCTGCGGTGTCCGGGCTCCTCGTGGCGCTGCTCTGCGGTGGCCACGTGCTCATGGAGGGCGTGCCCGGAACGGCCAAGACGCTGCTCGTGCGCACCCTGGCCGCGAGCCTGTCGGTGGAGACCCGACGCGTGCAGTTCACGCCCGACCTGATGCCCGGCGACATCACCGGATCACTCGTCATCGACTCCACGGCGGGCGAGCTGAGCTTCCGCGAGGGACCGATCTTCACCAACCTGCTGCTTGCGGACGAGATCAACCGGACGCCCCCGAAGACGCAGTCGGCGTTGCTCGAAGCGATGGAGGAGGGCCAGGTGTCCGCCGACGGCGTGACGCGGCCGCTCCCGCGCCCGTTCCTGGTGGCCGCCACGCAGAACCCCGTCGAGTTCGAGGGCACCTATCCCCTGCCCGAGGCGCAGCTCGACCGCTTCCTGCTGAAGGTCGTGCTCCCGATCCCGCCGCGGGACCAGGAGATCACCATCCTGACCCGCCACGCGGACGGCTTCGATCCGCGCGACGTCGCCGGTGCGGGCGTCGAGCCGGTCGCCAGCGGCGCCGACCTCGAGGCCGGCCAGGCTGCGGTCAAGACGGTCCAGGTCTCCCCCGAGGTGGCGACGTACATCGTCGACATCGCGCGGGCCACCCGCCAGTCGCCGTCCCTGTCCCTCGGCGTCAGCCCGCGTGGTGCGACCGCCCTGCTGCGCGCGGCACGCGCGTGGGCGTGGCTCTCGGGCCGCGACTTCGTGACGCCCGACGACGTCAAGGCGCTCGCACAGGCAGCGCTGGTGCACCGTCTCGGCCTCCGTCCCGAAGCCGAGCTCGAAGGCGTCGACGTCACCCAGGTGCTGGGCTCGGCCATCGCCTCCGTCCCGGTCCCGCGCTAGGCACCCCATGGTGATCTCCGGGCGCGTACCGCTCCTGCTCCTGTTGGGGCTGGGAGCGGTGTTGTTGCGCCCGTTCCCGAGCACGGTCGCCCTGTGGCTGCTCGGCGTGCTGCTCCTGGTGGGGGTCGACCTGCTCCTCACGCCGCGGCCACGGACCGTCGGCATCACCCGCCGCCAGCCCGGGACCGTGCGGCTCGGCGACCCGGCCACCGCCGGGCTCGTGCTGACCAACAACGGAACCCGCCGCCTCCACCTGCACGTGCGCGACGCGTGGCAGCCCTCGGCCGGCGCGACCGACAACCGCCACCGCTTCCGGCTGCCGCCTGCCGAGCAGGAGCGACTGACCACACCGCTGCTCCCGCGACGACGCGGCGACCTCCGGGCGCACGGCGTCACCGTCCGGTCGTGGGGTCCCCTCGGCCTGTCCGCCCTCCAGCAGACGTACGACGTCCCGGGCTCGGTCCGCGCACTGCCACCCTTCGAGTCGCGCAAGCACCTGCCCTCGCGTCTCGCCCGACTCCGTGACCTCGACGGCCGCGCCGCCATCCGGGTCCGCGGGCAGGGCACCGAGTTCGACTCCCTGCGCGAGTACGTCCGCGGCGACGACGTCCGCTCCATCGACTGGCGGGCATCGGCGCGCACACCGCACGTCGTCGTACGGACCTGGCAGCCCGAGCGCGATCGCCGGGTGGTGATCGTGCTCGACACGTCCCGCACCTCGGCCGGCCGCGTCGCGCGCGAAGCCGGGGCCGACGACGCCGACGGCATGCCCCGCCTCGACGCCGCAATGGACGCCGCCCTGCTGCTCGGCGCACTGGCGTCCCGCGCCGGCGACCGTATCGACTTCCTGGCCGGCGACCGCCGGGTCCGGGCCCGCCAGCGCGTCCACGGCGTGCGGGACGTCGCGGTCCGCCTGCAGGAACAGATGGCCGACCTCGATCCCGTGCTCGTCGAAGCCGACTGGGATGCGCTCGCCGGTGCGGTCCAGGGCTTCGGACGGCAACGCGCTCTCGTCGTACTCCTGACGGCGCTGGAGCCGTCCGCCATCTCCGACGGCCTGCTCCCCGTCCTCCCGGTACTGACCCGCCACCACCGCGTCGTGCTCGCGTCGGTGCGCGACCCCGAGCTCAACCGGCTCGCGACGCCGAACGAAGCGCCCACCGCCGACGACGTGTACGGCGCCGCGGCGGCCGAGCACGAGCTCGCTCGCCGGTCGAGGATGCGTGACGTGCTCGCCCGCCTGGGTGTCGACGTCGTCGATGCGGATGCCGCGCAGCTACCGCCGGCGCTGGCCGACCACTACCTGCACCTCAAGGCGCAGGGTCTGCTCTGAGCCGCGGCAGACAGGGCTCAGGCCTGGGTCGCGACCCGGTCCTCGAGGAGCTCGTTGCCGATGTCTCCGGTCGCGCCACGCCCTGCGGCAGCCCGGCCGATGACGAAGACGTAGGCCAGGAACAGCACCTCGGCGAGGATGCCGATCCCGATCCGCGCCCACGTGGGCAGAGGCGACGGTGTCACGAACCCTTCGACGATGCCGCTGATCGCCAGGACGACGCCGAGCCCGAGCGCCACGGTGACGGCCGTGCGGCCGGCCCGCGCCAGCGATGACGCCCGGCTGACCTGGCCGGGTTCGATCCACGACCAGAACAGTCGCAGTCCGACCCCGCCGGCGACGAAGACGCAGGTGAGCTCCAGCAGGCCGTGCGGGATGATCAGGCCCCAGAACAGCTCGCCGCGGTCGTGGCGGGTCATGATCGAGCCGACGATCGCGAGGTTCACGATGTTGGTGAACAGCAGCATGATCACCGGGAACCCGAGGATGCCCAACGCGATGCACAGCGCGCTGACCCAGGTGTTGTTGATCCACACGTGGGTGGCGAACGCGCCGGCGGCGTTCTCGCTGTAGTAGTTCTCGAAGTCGCTGTTGACGAGCTGGTCGACCTCCTGCGGCGAGATCAGGTTCTGCTCCACCTCGGGGTGGTGGGCGAGCCAGACCATCATGATGGCGATCACGACCACGTTGCCGGCCAGACAGCTGAGCCACCACCAGCGCATCCGGTACAGCGCCGCCGGGAACTGGTCGGTGAAGAACCGCGCGACGCCACGCCAGGTCGGCACCCGCGAGGCCAGCATGGAGATCCGCGACCGTCCCAGCAGCGACGACAGGTAGGCGACGAGCTCACCATCCGGCGCCGACGTACGCACGACGGAGAGGTGGGTGGCGACCTGTTGGTAACGGTCGACGAGCTCGTCGGACTCGGCGCCGGTGCGCTTGCGGAGCGCGACCAGTTCCTCGAGACGCACCCACGAATACGAATGGGCCGCGACGTAGGCGTCGAGGTCGATGCGGGGCACGCGCACACTTTAGTGGTCGGTCATTAGGCTGACGCCGATGAGCACGTCCGACTTCGCCACCGTCACCGCCGATGACCTGGTCACCGGTGAGGGAGTCGCGCTCGATCTGCCGGCCGCCTCGCTCGGCCTGCGGCTCGCGAGCGGCATGCTCGACGTGCTCGTCACGATCGTCACCTTCATCGTGCTGTTCATCGTGCTGATCGTCGCAACGCTCCCGGCGGGGGACGACGCGCTCACGGGTGCAGCCATCGTGCTCACGTCGGTGCTGACGTTCCTGGTCATCCCGACGACCGTCGAGACGCTCACCCGCGGCCGGTCCGTCGGCAAGCTCGCCCTCGGCCTGCGGGCCGTGCGTGACGACGGCGGACCGATCAGCTTCCACCACGCCCTCGTGCGCGCCCTGATCGGCTTCGTCGAGATCTACGCCTTCTCCGGAGCGCCTGCGTTCTTCTCGATCATGCTGAGCGCGCGGGGCAAGCGGCTGGGCGACTACGCCGCCGGGACGTACGTCGTCCGGGCCCGGGTCCCCCTGCGCCTGCCGTATCCGCCGCCGATGCCGCCGGCGTTGGCGTCGTGGGCCAAGCGCACCGACCTCGGCACCCTGCCCACCGGCACCGCCCTCGCGGTGCGCCAGTTCCTCGGTCGGTTGCCGACGATCGACCCCGTCTCCCGCGTCCGTGTCGGTGAGGCGCTCCTGGCCGACGTACTGCCCCATGTGGCGCCGGCGCCGCCGGCCGGTGCTCCCCCGGAACTGGTGCTGGCAGCGATCATCGCGGAGCGCCGTGAACGCGACCTGGCCCGCCTCCGCAGGGACGAAGACCTTCGCGCCCGACTCCTCGCTGGTGGCTGAGAAGTAGGTTTGGCGCATGATCGAGGCCTTCGAGTCACCCGCCGCGCCTTCCGGCGCCCCGCTGACCGCTCCTGAGCTCGAGCAGGCAACCGAGGCGATCCGGCGCGTGTCCGAAGCATTCTCGAGCCGCGTCGTCGGGCAGCACCGGGTGCGGACTGCCTTGCTGGTCACGCTGCTCGCCGAGGGCCACGTGCTCCTCGAGAGCGTCCCCGGTCTGGCCAAGACGCTGGCGTCGGCCACCCTCGCGCAGGCCATCAACGCGCAGTTCGCCCGCATCCAGTGCACGCCCGACCTGCTGCCGAGCGACATCATCGGCACCCAGGTCTACGACCCGCGGCGCCACGAGTTCGAGACCCAGCTCGGACCGGTGCACGCCAACTTCGTCCTGCTCGACGAGATCAACCGCTCGAGCGCCAAGACCCAGTCCGCGCTGCTCGAAGCGATGCAGGAGCGGCAGACCTCGATCGCCGGCACCATCCACAAGCTGCCCGAGCCGTTCATGGTCCTGGCCACGCAGAACCCCATCGAGGAGGAGGGCACCTACATCCTCCCCCACGCCCAGATGGACCGGTTCCTGCTCAAGGAGATCGTCGACTACCCGAGCGAGGACGACGAGCTGATGGTCCTCGAGCGGATCGACGACGGCACCCTCGGCCAGCACATGACCGACATCGAGCCGGTCGTGACGACCGCCGAGATCGCCCGGATCCAGGCCCTCGTCCGTCGCGTGTACGTCGACCCGGCGATCAAGCGCTACGTCGTCTCCCTCATCAGGGCGACGCGCAACATCGGCCAGCTGCTCGGCCCCGAGCTCGGCAACTACGTCGACATCGGCGCCAGCCCGCGCGGCTCGATCGCGTTCTTCCAGGCGGCGCGGGCCATGGCCGTGGTCCAGGGCCGCCACTACGTCATCCCCGAGGACGTCCGCGAGCTGCGGCACAGCGTGCTGCGGCACCGCATCCACCTGAGCTTCGAGGCGCTGGCCGACCGGATCCAGCCCGAGACGGTGATCGACGCCGTCTTCCGGGCGGTCCCCACCCCGTGACCGGCCCCGGGACCGTGACCCACCGATGACAGCGCACCTGACCCGCATCAAGTCGCGACTGTCGGTCCACGCGCACCGCAAGGTGCGGGGACTCCTCGACGGCGAGTACGCCGCGATCCATGTCGGCCGTGGCATCGACTTCAACGACCTGCGCGAGTACGTCCGCGGCGACGACGTGAAGGACATCGACTGGAAGGCCTCCGCCCGGAGCCGGCAGCTCCTGATCAAGCGGTACGTCGCCGAACGCAAGCACACCGTGCTGTTGTGCGTCTCGACCGGACGCAGCATGGCCGCGATGAACGATGCAGCAGTCTCCAAGCGCGAGCTGGCCGTCTTCGTCGCCGGCGTCATGGGCTACCTCGCCGTGCAGCACGGCGACCTGGTCGGACTCACGCACGGCGATGCGACCCGTCAGTCCGCGCGTCGGCCGGAGGGCAGCGAGCTCCACCTCGAACGACTCCTGGGACTCGTCCACGACGCGATCGCACCGGACGGCCCGCCATCCGACCTGACCGCCCTGCTGCGCTACGTCGCCCGCACCGTCCGGCGGCGCACGATCCTGGTCGTCGTCTCGGACGAGGCCACGCTGCCGGACTCCAGTGTCGAGGTCCTGCGGCGGCTGACAGCCCAGCACGAGGTGCTGTTCCTGACCATCGGCGACCTCGATCCGACCCTGCCCGCCGTCGCCGACCGCCGCCTGGTCGATGTCGACGCGGGCGCCGAGGTGCCGGGCTGGTTGCGCCACGACCGCGAGCTCCGCGACCAGTACGCCGCACTCGTCGGCAGCCAGGAGCAACAGCTGCGCCGCCGGCTCGAGCAGCTCGGCGTCGTCCACGAACGGGTCCGCGACACGGAGTCGGCCATCAGCGCCGTCTACCGGCTGCTGGAGAGGCATCGCCATGCCCGCCGCCGCTGAGTTGGATTTGGCCGAGCCCGCCCCGTTGCCCGGGGAGTTCACCGGTCCCGTCGAGTACGCCGACTGGTGGCTGTGGCTCGCCCTGCTGCTCGCCGTCCTGGTCGTCGCCTACTACCTCGTGTCCTGGTGGGTCACCCGCGCGCCACGAGTCCCGACGATCGCGCGCCACGACGTCGACGTACCGACTGCCCAGGAGGAGCACCTCGCCCGCATCGACCGCGTGGTCGCGCAGGTCCGGTCCGGAGCGCTGACGCCCCGTGACGGGCACCAGCAGCTGAGCGAGGTCGTCCGGGCCTATGTCGCGACGGTCACCACCCTGCCGGCGCGGACGATGGCGCTGGCCGACTTCCGCGAACGCGCGCCGCAGGACCTGGTGGACGCCATCGAGGTGATGTATCCGCCGGAGTTCGCCCCCGACGCGACGCTGGCCGAGAACGCCTTCGACACCGCAGTCACGCAGGCCCGAAGCGTGGTGGCCACGTGGACATGACCTGGAACAGCGGCGGCAGCGAGTTCCGCTGGCCGTGGATGCTGCCCGTACTGGTCCTGCTCGTCGTCGGCCTGCTGGTCTGGTGGGCGCGGACCCGCGGCCGTCCGCCGGCCGGAGCGGCCTACGTCGCGCACACCGACCGCCTGCGCTCCCTCCCCCGCTACCAGGCGTTGGTACGACGCCAGGTCATCCTCGGGACCTGCCTGACCCTCGCGGCGCTGCTGACCTGCGCGGGAGCCATCGTGCTCTCCGGTCGGGTCCAGGAGCGCCAGACATCGCTCCAGGACGACCGGACCCGCGACATCATGCTGTGCCTCGACGCGTCCGGATCGATGGCCGAGGTCGACGCACAGGTGCTGCGTGAGTTCCGCACCATCGTCGACGGCCTGCAGGGCGAGCGGGTCGGGCTCACGATCTGGAGCGGCGTCGCGATCACGGTCTTCCCGTTGACCGATGACTACGACTTCGTGGTCGAGCAGCTGACCGAGGCCGAGGCGGCCTTCGGCACGGGCGGCGTCTACAGCGACGCCTACGCGGTCTACACCGCCGGCACCGTCGTCGACTGGTCAATACAGTCCCAGCTCGGTGACGGCCTGGCGTCCTGCGTGCAGCGGTTCGACCGCAAGGACGAGGACCGCAGCCGGGCGATCGTGCTCGCGTCCGACAACGAACCGATCGGCGACGGCATCTTCGACCTCGCGGGCGCGGCCGACTTCGCGGCCGACGAGGACGTCGTGGTGCACGGCATCGCCGCACCGCTGACGGCCGAACGTCCCAGCGCACTGCGGTTGTTCGACGACGCGGTGACCAGCACCGGTGGAACCTTCGCACTCCTCGGCGAGGACGGGAGTGCGGCCGCGGTGGTCGAGGCGATCGGCAACCTCGAGGCCACGAAGATCGACAAGCCCCCGCTGGTGCAGGTGCTGGACCGGCCGGCCCTGGGCACCACCATCACCGGGATCGGCCTCGGTGGCCTGGTGGCCGTGTGGATGGCCGAAGCCGTGATCGCGCTCCGCGGGCGACGACGCGAGGACGCGCCATGAGTCCTTCGACTGCGACCTTCCTGGTCGTCGCACGCCGGATCGGCATCGCGCTCACGTTCATCCTCGTGCTGCTGCGCCCCGGTGTCGGTGAGGCCGATGCACCGACCCAGCTCGCCGACGTCGACGTACTCGTCGTCCTCGACCGCACGCGATCCATGGCGGCCCTCGACTTCGACGACCGCGAACCGCGCATCAATGGCGTCAAGGCAGACCTGGTCGCGCTGGCCGAGGACCTGCCGGGTGCCCGCTTCGGGATGCTGACCTTCGGTGCCGAGGCGCGCCTGGTGCTGCCGTTCAGCACGGACGTCACGGCGTTCGAGTCGGCGGTCGACACGGTCTACCTCGAGGGCCCGCAGGACGGCGAGGGGTCGCGGGCCGACCGGCCGGTGCCCGAGCTGACCGAGGTCCTCAAGCGCGCCGAGGAGCAGCGACCCGAGCGACGTCGGGTCGTGGTCTACGTCGGCGACGGCGAGGACACGGCCGA
>JAKFEI010000238.1:0-8166 GCA_036675765.1 Nocardioides sp.
GGTCAGCGCACGACGTCGTAGCAGAGCTTCTGCACGCCGTTGGCGTACGTCTCGCTCTCGACCAGCGCCAGCTTCTGCCGGTCCTTGGCGGTCTCGCTCCACATCCGCTTGCCCTCGCCGAGGACCCACGGGAACACCAGCAGGTGGTAGCGGTCGAGGAGGCCGGCGTCCGCGAGGCCGCGCGCCAGGCTGGCCGACCCGTGGATCGAGATCGGTCCGCCGTCGGTCTCCTTGAGCGCCGCGACGTCGGCGAACGTGCGCAGGATGGTGGTGTCGCCCCAGTTGTCGACGAGGTCCTCGTCCTGCAACGTCGTCGAGACGACGTACTTGGGCATGGCGTTGTACTTCGGGAACTCGACCGTCATCTTCGGCCACACCGGCGCGAAGGCCTGGTAGCTGGCCCGGCCGAGCATCAGTGCGCTGGCCTCCTCCTGCTCGCGAGACTTGAGCTCGTAGACCTCCTCGAGGAAGTCGATGCCCTGAAACGTCCAGCCGCCGTTGGGGTAGTCGGCCTCCGGGCCGGGGGCCTGGACGACGCCGTCGATGGAGACGAAGGCGGTGTAGATCAGGGTGCGCATGGTGACCTCCTGGGGTCGGTTGGGGGTGCTTCCATCCTCTCCACGAAGGGGTGTCGGTCGATACGACAGACACGCCTGAACTTTTCTTGCGCTTCCCACACGCGTCCGACTTGTCCTCAAGTCGGCTTGAGGTCCTACCGTCAGGTCCATGAGCATGGAATCAGTCGCGATGGGCCAGATGTTCCGAGCGATGCACGCCTCGGACGAGCGACGGGACTTCAGCTGGGAGACCGCTCGCCGGATCTTCCGCTTCGCCCGGCCGCAACGGCGCCAGTTGATCGGCTTCGTGGTGCTCAGCATCGCGAGCTCGTCCCTCGCGGTCGCGACGCCCGTGCTTGCCGGAAAGGTCGTGAACGCGATCGTCGCGAGCGACCCCCAGGACGTCGTGGTCCGGCTCGCGCTGGCCATCGCGGGCATCGCAGTGCTGGACGCCGCGATGGGGCTGTGGTCGCGATGGCTGTCGTCGCGGATCGGGGAGGGCCTGATCCTCAACCTGCGCACCGCGGTCTTCGACCACGTCCAGCGGATGCCGATCGCGTTCTTCAGCCGGACCCGTACCGGCGCCCTGGTCAGCCGCCTGAACAACGACGTCATCGGGGCCCAGCGGGCCTTCAGCTCGACCCTGTCGGGCGTCGTGGGCAACCTGGTCACGCTCGCGTTGACCCTCGTCGTGATGATCGGGATCTCCTGGCAGGTCACCCTGCTGGCGCTGGTGCTGCTGCCGGTCTTCGTGGTCCCCGCCCGACGGATGGGCAAGCGCCTGGCCGGGATCCAGCGAGAGGCCGCCGATCACAACGCCGCCATGGGTAACCAGATGACCGAACGCTTCTCCGCGCCGGGGGCCACCTTGGTGAAGCTCTTCGGCCGTCCGGAGCAGGAGTCGGTCGAGTTCGCAGCCCGCGCCCGACGGGTCGCCGAGATCGGGGTCCGCACCGCGATGGTCCAGACGACCTTCATCACCGCCCTGACGCTCGTGTCGGCGCTGGCCGTGGCCGTCGTGTACGGCCTGGGCGGCAGCCTGGCGCTGCAGGGCACCCTGGACGCCGGTGACGTGGTCGCGTTGTCGCTGCTGCTCACCCGCCTCTATGCCCCGCTGACCGCGCTCGCCAGCGCGCGGGTCGAGGTGATGAGCGCCCTGGTCAGCTTCGAGAGGGTCTTCGAGGTCCTCGACCTCGCTCCACTGATCACCGACCGCCCGGATGCCGGCAAGGTCGCCGACGGGCCGGTGGCCGTCGAGCTCGTCGACGTCCGCTTCGCCTACCCGTCGGCCGACAAGGTCTCGCTCGCCTCGCTCGAAGCGGTCGCCACCCTCGACACGCGCGGCGGTGAGGAGGTCCTGCACGGCATCTCGCTGCGCGCCGAACCCGGCCAGGTGGTGGCCCTCGTGGGCTCCTCGGGCGCGGGCAAGTCGACGATCGCGCAGCTCGTCTCCCGTTTGTACGACGTCGATTCCGGCTCCGTGCTCCTGGGCGGCGTCGACGTACGGGACCTGACGGCGGAGTCGATCCGGGGAGCGGTCGGGATGGTGACCCAGGACGGCCACCTGTTCCACGACTCCATCCGCGGCAACCTGTTGCTCGCCCGTCCCGAGGCCACGGACGCCGAGATCTGGGACGCGTTGACTCGTGCGCGGCTGGCCGACCTGGTCGGTGCGCTGCCCGATGGACTCGAGACGGTGGTGGGGGAGCGTGGCTACCGGCTCTCCGGTGGCGAGCGCCAGCGCCTGACGATTGCCCGGCTCCTGATGAAGCAGCCGCGGGTCGTCATCCTCGACGAGGCCACGGCCTCGCTGGACTCCACGTCCGAGGCCGCGGTACAGGCGGCCCTCGCCGAGGCGCTGGCCGGTCGGACAGCCCTGGTGATCGCGCACCGCCTCTCGACGATCCGCGCGGCCGACCAGATCCTGGTCGTCGAGGACGGCATGATCGTGGAACGGGGCACCCACGCCGAGCTGTTGGCGCAGGGCGGGCGCTACGGCGAGCTCTACCGCACGCAATTCGCTGAGACGGATGGAATTCCGACCCCTTCTGATGTATCTTGACGTCAAGAGATATCGAAGAAGCGATGTCCGTGGGAAGTTAGGTCAGCCTCACTATCCGCGCCCCGCATGACGGCGGCAGGATGCAGGGAAGACGTACCCCACACCGAGAAGTCGATGGACGGAGACCCGGATGCCCAGCAAGGACAGCTTCGGCGCCAAGAGCAATTTGGATGTGGACGGCAAGTCCTACGAGATCTTCCGTCTCGATGCGGTGACCGGTGAGGGCCTGGACGTTTCCAGCCTGCCGTTCTCGCTGAAGGTCCTGCTGGAGAACCTCCTGCGCACCGAGGACGGTGCCGACATCACCGCCGAGGACATCAAGGCCCTGGCCGGATGGGACGAGACTGCCGAGCCCGACAAGGAGATCCAGTTCACGCCGGCGCGCGTGATCATGCAGGACTTCACCGGCGTGCCCTGCATCGTTGACCTCGCCACCATGCGTGAGGCGATGGCCGACCTCGGCGGCGACGCCACCAAGATCAACCCGCTCGCGCCCGCCGAGATGGTCATCGACCACTCCGTGATGGCCGACGTGTTCGGTACGCCGGAGGCGTTCGAGCGCAACGTCGAGATCGAGTACGAGCGCAACCGCGAGCGGTACCAGTTCCTTCGCTGGGGCCAGACCGCGTTCTCCGACTTCAAGGTCGTCCCGCCGGGCACCGGCATCGTGCACCAGGTCAACATCGAGCACCTCGCCCGCGTCGCGTTCACCCGCGAGATCGACGGCGTGACCCAGGCCTACCCCGACACCTGCGTCGGCACCGACTCCCACACCACGATGGTCAACGGCATCGGCGTGGTCGGCTGGGGCGTCGGCGGCATCGAGGCCGAGGCCGCGATGCTCGGCCAGCCGGTCTCCATGCTGATCCCGCGCGTCGTCGGCTTCAAGCTCAGTGGCGACCTGCCCGAGGGCACCACCGCCACCGACCTCGTGCTCACGATCACCGAGATGGTGCGCAAGCACGGCGTCGTCGGCAAGTTCGTCGAGTTCTACGGACCCGGTGTCTCCGCGCTGCCCCTGGCCAACCGCGCCACCATCGGCAACATGAGCCCCGAGTTCGGCTCCACGATCGCGGTCTTCCCGATCGACGAGGAGACCATCAAGTACCTCAAGCTGACCGGGCGCTCCGACGAGCAGCTCGCGCTCGTCGAGAGCTACGCCAAGGAGCAGGGCCTCTGGCACGACCCGTCGGCCGAGCCGCGCTACTCCGAGAAGCTCGAGCTCGACCTCGCCAGCGTCGTCCCCAGCCTTGCCGGCCCGAAGCGTCCGCAGGACCGCGTCGAGCTGTCCAACGCTGCGTCGGCCTTCGCCGGTGAGCTCCCGGGCTACAGCTCGAACGTCGACGCGAAGATCCCCGTCACGCTCGCCGACGGCACCAGCTTCGAGCTCGAGAACGGTGCGGTGACGATCGCCTCGATCACCTCCTGCACCAACACCTCGAACCCGTCGGTGATGATCGGTGCGGCGCTGCTCGCCAAGAAGGCCGTCGAGAAGGGCCTGACCCGCAAGCCGTGGGTCAAGACCACCCTCGCGCCCGGCTCGAAGGTCGTCAGCGACTACTACGAGAAGGCCGGCCTGACGCCGTACCTCGACAAGCTCGGCTTCAACCTCGTCGGCTACGGCTGCGTCACCTGCATCGGCAACTCCGGTCCGCTCATCCCCGAGGTCTCGCAGGCGATCAACGACAACGACCTCGCCGTCGTCTCGGTGCTCTCGGGCAACCGGAACTTCGAGGGCCGGATCAGCCCCGACATCAAGATGAACTACCTGGCCTCGCCGCCGCTGGTGGTCGCGTACGCGCTCGCCGGTTCGATGAAGGTCGACCTGTTCAAGGACCCGCTGGGCCAGGACCAGGACGGCAACGACGTCTACATGCGCGACATCTGGCCGAGCCCGGCCGAGGTCGAGGAGACGATCGCGATGGCGATCAACTCCGACATGTTCGGTGATTCGTACGCCGACGTCTTCGCCGGTGACGACCGCTGGCGTGCGCTGCAGACGCCCGAGGGTGCGATCTTCGAGTGGGACGAGAACTCGACGTACGTCCGCAAGGCGCCGTACTTCGACGGCATGTCCGACCAGCCGAGCCCGGTCACCGACATCTCCGGTGCGCGGGTGCTGCTGAAGCTGGGCGACTCGGTCACCACCGACCACATCAGCCCTGCTGGTGCGATCAAGAAGGAGTCGCCGGCCGGCCGTTACCTCGCCGAGCACGGTGTCGAGGCACGCGACTTCAACTCCTACGGTTCGCGTCGCGGCAACCACGAGATCATGATTCGCGGCACCTTCGCGAACATCCGCCTCCGCAACCAGTTGGCTCCGGGCACCGAGGGTGGCGTCACCCGTGACCTCACTGTCGAGGGCGGCCCCGTCACCTCCGTCTACGAAGCCTCCGAGAACTACATCGCAGCGGGCATCCCGCTGGTGGTCCTCGCCGGCAAGGAGTACGGCTCGGGCTCGTCGCGTGACTGGGCGGCCAAGGGCACCTCGCTCCTGGGCGTCAAGGCCGTCATCGCCGAGTCGTACGAGCGGATCCACCGCTCGAACCTGATCGGCATGGGCGTCATCCCGCTCCAGTACCCCGCCGGCCAGTCCGCCGAGACGCTGGGCCTGACCGGCGAGGAGACCTTCTCCTTCACCGGGATCACCGCCCTGAACGACGGCGTCACCCCCGGCACCGTCAAGGTCAGCACGGACACCGGCGTCGAGTTCGACGCCGTCGTCCGGATCGACACCCCCGGTGAGGCGAACTACTACCGCAACGGCGGCATCATGCAGTACGTCCTGCGGAACCTGCTGAAGGCCTGACGCCTGATCGTTGGTCGAGGAGGTTGCGCAGCAACCGTCTCGAGACCCTGGCCCGCTCCTCCTCGTGAGGGGCGGGCCATTGGTCATACCCGGGAGGTTTCAGCGGAGCTGACGGTGAAACAATCGCTGACATGCGTCTCCGTCTCGGGTCACGTCCCGGTGCCCTGCTCTCTTTCCTGATCTCCTGTCTCCTCGCGATCGCGGTGCTGCCGGCGTTGGCCGGCCCGGCCCAGGCCGCGACCGTCGTGCTCAGCGGGAAGGTGACCGGGCTCAACGCCACCGGCACCACCGTCCCGATCGCGGACGTGTTCGTCGAGGCCGAGGACGCCAACGGCAACTCCCTCGACCCGCGCGTCTACGCCTACACGGCCGCAGACGGGACCTACCAGCTCACGCTGCCCGCGACCGGGACCTACGGCATCGCGGTGGAGTGCTGGGGCAGCTACCCGTGTGCCCAGGACTACGCGCCGGAGCCGACCGTCTCCAAGACGGTCAGCGCACCGACGACCTACAACGCGACCCTCGAGCGCTGGGGCCGGATCACCGGCACCGTGAAGAAGAACGGCGTGGCCACGGCCTGGCCGACGGGTGAGATCACCGCGCGCAACGACGAGCGCAACTACTGGAGCAACTACCCGGCGGTGAGTGTCGCCGCCAACGGCACGTTCACCATCGAGAAGGTCGCCCCGGGCACGGTCTCGGTCTCGGGCAACGAGGGGTACGGCGGCGAGAACTTCCTGACCACCGTCCCGAACCAGACGTTCACGGTCACGCCGGGCCAGACGGCGGCCATCAGCCTCGCCGTCGAGGACTGGAAGGGCTTCTACCTGCGTGCGGTCGACCCCGCTGGCGCCCCGATGGACAAGGTCCGCTGGAACGTCTTCTCGCGGCCGGTGGGTGGAGCCTGGGACAACGGGCTCCAGTACGGCCCGCTCGAGACCGGCGCCGATGGCCGCATGTCCTTCAGGGTCAGCGATGGGCGTGAGTACACCGCCTGCTTCTACGACGACGTGTACGACGACAACTTCGACCCGGGCTCGCAGCGGCCGGACCGCTACGCCACGCGCTGCGTCGGTGGGGCCCCGGACCTCGCCGGGGCGACCGCCTGGAAGCCCACCGCGGCACAGCCGAAGCTGAAGCAGGACATCTCCCTGCCCGTCATCGGCAAGGCCATGCAGCCGGGCCACCCCTGGACCACCGGCACCGGCGTGACGGCAGTCGGCACGCCGATCACCGTCGAACCCGGTCCCTGGAGCCCGACCGGCACCACGCTGTCGTGGCAGTGGAAGTACTGGAACGGCACGCAGTGGACGGCGATCCCCGGCGCGACCTCGCCGACGTACACGCCGACGGCAGACATGGTCGGCAAGCGACCGGTCGCCTTCATCACCGGCACCGCGCCCGGCTACGCGCCGGTGACCACGTCCTGGAATGCCAACACGGTCGGCGGCAAGGCCCCGACGATGACCGGCAGCCTGTCGATCACCGGGTCGCTGACCGTGGGTTCGACGGCGACCGCGAAGGCGGGCACCTTCACGCCGGCGATCGACCACCCCAGCTGGTGGTGGTACCTCGACGGCCGGCCGATCTTCGATGCCCAGGGCGACACCATCGAGATCACCGCGGACATGAAGGGCAAGAAGCTCGAGGCGCGTCTCACCGCCTACGACTGGGACTACGCCGACAACGAGTACTTCAACCGGGTCGCGGTCACCGTTCCCGGCGCGATCAGCGGCAGCACGCCGACGATCACCGGCACCACCGCGGTCGGATCGACCCTCACCGCCGTGCCCGGGACCTGGACCACGGGCACCACCCTGGCCTACCAGTGGCTGCGCGACGGTGCAGCGATCACCGGTGCGACGGCCTCGACGTACCCGTTGGTGGCTGCCGACCAGGGCAAGGCGATCTCGGTGCGCGTGACCGGCTCGAAGGCCGGCTACACCGACGTCGCGAAGACCTCGACGCCCACCGCTGCGGTCAAGGGTGTGTTCACCACCGTCCCGACGCCCACCATCACCGGCAGCGCCGCGGTGGGCTCCACCCTGACGGCCAACCCGGGCACCTGGGCGCCGTCGGGTGCGACCTTCACCTACCAGTGGTACCGATCGGGCATCGCGATCTCCGGAGCGACGGCGTCGACCTACAAGCTGACCACCAGCGACCAAGCGAAGACGATCACCGTCCGGGTCACCGGCGCGCTCACCGGCTACGTCTCGCGCACGACGACCTCGGCCGCGACGGCCGCCGTCCTGGGCGTGTTCGCGGCGCCGGCGCCCACCATCAGCGGCACCAAGGCGGTGGGTTACACGCTCACTGCCACCGTCGGGACCTGGACTCCGGTTGCGACGACCTACGCCTATCAGTGGTACCGCTCTGGCGCCGCCATCGCCGGTGCGACCGCGAGCACCTACAAGCTGACGTCGACCGACGCCGGAAAGACGATCACGGTGCGGGTCGTCGGGGTGAAGTCCGGCTACGTCTCGAAGGCGGTCACCTCGGCCGCCACGAGCGTCGTCCTGAAGGTGTTCAGCGCCGCGCCCGTGCCGACCATCTCCGGCACCCGCCGCGTCGGCTACACGCTGACTGCGGTTGTCGGTACCTGGTCGCCGGCGCCCACCGGGACCAGCTACAAGTGGTACCGGTCGGGTGTCCTGATCACCGGGGCCACCGCGCGGACGTACAAGCTGACGACGACCGACCGGGGCAAGACGATCAAGGTGGTCGTCACGCGATCC
>JAKFEI010000309.1:0-8155 GCA_036675765.1 Nocardioides sp.
GACCAGTTGATCGCCGGACACCCGGAGCGCGAGTTCCGCCACTGAGTCGGAGCCAGATTGTCCGGTGGCGCCTTCGGCGCCGGACGAGGCACCCCTGCGGGCCCATCGGGGTGCCGCCGGCGTCCAGCAACATGTCCATGTGCGAACCACAGTTGCGCCGGCGGCGGGGTCCCCGCTCTAGGCCCGCAGGGGTGGCCTCGGAGGCGCCGAAGGCGCCACCGGACCCCCACCTGCCGGGTCAGTCGCGGGTCAGGCGGCGGTGCGTGACGCGGTGCGGACGGGCCGCCTCCACGCCGAGGCGCTCGATCTTGTTGTCCTCGTAGGACTGGAAGTTGCCCTCGAACCAGAACCACTCGCCCTCGCTGTCCTCGGTGCCTTCCCAGGCGAGGATGTGCGTGGCGACGCGGTCGAGGAACCACCGGTCGTGCGAGGTGACGACCGCGCAGCCCGGGAAGTCGAGCAGGGCGTCCTCGAGGGCCGACAGGGTCTCGACGTCCAGGTCGTTGGTGGGCTCGTCGAGGAGCAGCATGTTGCCACCCTGCTTGAGCGTCAGCGCGAGGTTGAGGCGGTTGCGCTCACCACCGGAGAGCACCCCGGCCTTCTTCTGCTGGTCCGGGCCCTTGAAGCCGAACGACGCGACATACGCGCGACTGTTCATCTCGAAGTTGGCGACCTTGATGAAGTCCAGGCCGTCGGACACGACCTCCCAGACGTTCTTCTTCGGGTCGATACCGCCACGGCTCTGGTCGACGTAGGAGATCTTCACGGTCTGGCCGACGGTGAGGACACCGGAGTCGGGCTGCTCGCCGCCGGTGATCATCCGGAACAGCGTGGTCTTGCCGACACCGTTCGGACCGACGACGCCGACGATGCCGGCGCGCGGGAGGGTGAAGGAGATGTTGTCCCACAGGACGCGGTCCTCGAAGCCCTTGGTCAGGTTCTTGGCTTCCAGCACGACGTCGCCGAGGCGCGGGCCCGGCGGGATGTTGATGTCGGCCGCGTCGATCTTGCGGGCCTTGTCAGCCTCGTTGGCGAGCTCTTCGTAGCGTGCGAGACGCGACTTCGACTTCGTCTGGCGGGCCTTGGCGTTGGAGCGAACCCACTCGAGTTCCTTCTCCAGCATCTTGGCGCGCTTCGCGTCCTTGGCGCCCTCGACCTTGAGTCGTTCCTTCTTGGTCTCGAGGTACGTCGAGTAGTTGCCCTCGTAGCCGTGGATCTGGCCGCGGTCGACCTCGGCGATCCACTGCGCGACGTTGTCGAGGAAGTACCGGTCGTGGGTGACCGCCAGGACGGCACCCGGGTAGGCCTTCAGGTGACCCTCGAGCCACTGCACCGACTCGGCGTCGAGGTGGTTGGTGGGCTCGTCGAGGAGCAGCAGGTCCGGCTGCTGCAGGAGCAGCTTGCAGAGTGCGACGCGGCGGCGCTCTCCACCGGAGAGCGTGTCGACGAGGCTGTCGGACGGCGGGCAGCGCAGCGCGTCCATGGCCTGCTCGAGGCGGCTGTCGAGGTCCCAGGCGTTGGCGTTGTCGAGCTCGGTCTGCAGGTCCCCGGTCTCGGCCATCAGGGCGTCCTGGTCGGCGTCGGGGTCGCCCATCTCCATGTAGGCGTCCTCGAGGCGCTTCATCTTCGCCTTGATGTCGGCGACCGCCTCCTCGACGTTCTCCAGCACCGTCTTGCCCTCGGTCAGCGGCGGCTCTTGCTGGAGCATGCCGACCGTGGCGTCGGGGTCGCGCACGATGTCGCCGTTGTTGGGGACATCGAGCCCCGCCATCAACTTGAGCAGGGACGACTTGCCCATGCCGTTGGGCCCGACGACACCGATCTTTGCGCCGTGCAGGAAGGACAACGTCACGTTGTCGAGGACGACCTTGTCGCCGTGGGCCTTGCGCACATTGCGCAGTGCGAGCACATATTCCGCCATGCCTCAAGGCTACGCAGCGCCCGACCGCCGGCCGAGGCCGGGGTCGGGGCCCGTCAGGCCGCGGCGTGGGGTGCCACCGGCGCCGCCCACGGCTCGGCCGCTGCCTGGTCCGGTGCCTGGTCCGGTGCCTGACCCGGTGCCTGACCCGGTGCCTGTACGGGTGCCTGGGCTGGTGCCTGCGCCGGTGCCTTGACGAACGACGCGATTCCACGGGTCAGGTCGTGGCCGATGGTGAATGCCTCGATCTCCACGGCCACGGCTTCGAGGCCGTTCTTGTTCACGTACGTCCGGTGGTTCAGGCGCCCCTGGATGATGACCGGGTCACCGTGGCTCAGCGACTTCGCGCCGTTCGCGGCCAGACGTCGCCACGCGCTCACGCCGTACCACTGGGTCTCGCTGTCGACCCAGGTGCCGGTGGCCTTGTTGAAGTGGCGCGGGGTGCAGCCCACACGGAAGTTCAGCACCGGAACCCCGCCGACGTCGCGCACCACCGGGGTGTTCCCGATCCAGCCCTGGATCGTGACCATCGTTTCGTTCGCCATCTGCCTGCCCTCTCAGTCGATGCCGGGCACCTGCGTGACCGGTCGAAGGAGAGTTCACTGCGGATCGCCGACGAGCGGCCGCATCAGCGGTCGGCCTGTGCACAACGAGCCACACCGGCCGGGGCTGGGGACGACAAACGGCACGAGACGACACTCGTGGGACCGCTGCGGCGTCAGGCCTTGGCGGTGTCCACTCCCCGGCGGAAGGCTGCGTACGACGCCAGTTCGGCGCTGACCGGCTGGACGACCTCGCTGTCCACCAGTCCGTGCACCACGGCACGCAGCCGGTCGTCGGCCGCCTCGGCGCGGGTCCGGGCCAGGCCCTTGACCAGGATGCGTCCGATGATGGCCAGCAGGAGCCCGAGCACCAGGGCTCCACCACCGACCAGGGGCGGCAACGGCAATCCGGCGACCTCGGGCAGGTCCTCGACCTTGCCCTGCACGGCGGCGACGCCCCACCAGGCCAGGCCGGCGACCGCGGCGAGCAGCAACAGCCAGTGCAGGAGCCGCACGGCGCCCACCCAGAACGGAAGGCGACCCCCGAGCGGGACCCTGCCCAGTTCGTGGTTCAGGCGGTCACCGAGCTCGGCGAGCCGACTGGTGGCGGCGGTGCGCACCTGACGCGACCAGGCGGGACCCACGCCGTCACTGAGCTCGTCGGCCAGTCCGCGAACGCCGGTGTCGACGGTCGCGCGGTCCAGGGGGGCGATCCGCGGGGCGCCGTCGAGGGCCTCCACGTCGGGGTCGCGGCGGTTCAGGAGCGCGAGCGGCGGCCACATGACCGCACGCTTCGCGGAGGAGCCCAGGGTCCGCTCGATGGTGTCGACCACGGAGGAGACACCGGCGGCATCGGCCACGACCTCCTCCAGGTCGCGCACCCGCGTCACCGGCAGCGCGGCCGCGGGCGTCGTTCCGCCTGCGGACTCGAGCCGGCCAGCCGCGGCGACGACGTCGGCCTCGACGCGTGCGGACGTGCTGCGCTTGTCGGCCACCCGACGCTGGATCTCGGCGCGCAACTCGTCCATGCCGATCCCGGCCTTCGCCGAGATCGCGAGCACCTGGACGTTCGGCAGGCCGTCGGCGACCAACAGCCGGCGGACGTCGTCGATCATCGACTGGCGACGGTCCTCGGGCACGGTGTCGATGTGGTTCAGGACCACCAGCATGACGCCCTGGTGCGTGGCCATCGGCTTGAAGTAGCGGTCGTGCACCGCAGCGTCGGCGTACTTCTGCGGGTCGAGGATCCAGACCATCAGGTCCGCGACGGCGAGCAGCCGGTCGACCTCGAGGTGGTGCGAGACCTCGGTCGAGTCGTGGTCGGGCAGGTCGAGCAGGACGACGCCATCAAGGGCGTGGTCGTGCCGGCTGTCGAGCATCGAGTCGCGCATCGTCTGGTGACGCGGCGGGATGCCGAGGTGTTCGAGCAGCTCCTCGGCGCCTTCGCTCCCCCACACCACGGCGGTGGCCCAGGAGGTCGTGGGACGACGGATGCCGACCGAGGACAGTTCCAGTCCCGTGAGCGCGTTGTAGGTCGAGGACTTGCCGGAGCCGGTCGCACCGGCAATGGCGACCACCGTGTGGCGCGCGGACAGCTTCAGCCGTCCGGTCGCCTTGTCGGCAGCGGCAGCGACGTCGTCGAGCACCTCGTCGGGGACGTGGCCACGAGCGGCCACGACAGCATCACCGAGTCCGGCGACCCGGGTGCCGATCACGGTCCCGCGAGTGGCCAGGTCACCGAGCTGCGGCGTTGCCTCCTCGAGCGCATCCGTCACAGGTGTTCACCGGTTCCCTTCTTGGCCGCGGCGAACCGCAGGTCGTCCACGCGTCGCGCCGCCTGGCGCAACTGGTGAGGTGCATCGGGCTTGAGCTCCCACTGCGCCGCGGGCGCAAGGTAGCGGGCGCGCTCTCCGCTCATCAAGGTCGACAGCCGGCGGGCGAGAGTGCCGCGCGCCTGGTTGATGATCCGGTCGGTCGCATCGCGACCGAGGACCGTCTCCAGCAACGTCTGCCCGAGCCGGACCGCTTCGGCCGACTGACCACGCGGCGCCGGGCCGGCGAGGGCCACCACACCGAGGGTCACGGCCAGGCCGTGCACGCCCAGGGCCAGGAACCGGGCGCTGTGCCGGGCGTCGCCGGCCTCATGACGCACGAACTCCTGGAGCTCCTCGTGCCAGCCGCGGACTTCCTGCTCGGTGCGCGCGCGCAGCGCACGACCCGCACGGGTGAGATCGTCGGTCGTCGAAGCGAGCAGGCCTTCGCCGTACTCCTTCTCGCGCCAGCCATCGGACGCGATGCCGGCGGCACGCTCGGCGTGGTCGGCAACGGCTGCTTCCAGCGCCATCTCGATCGCGACGGCGACCCGCTCGGCCTGCTGCGGCTTGCCCTTGATCGCGTTCACGAGGCGCTCGCGGACGAAGCCGACCTTCGCCTCGAGACTGCGCACCAGCTCGCCGCTTCCGACGAACTCCTGCCAGCGCGCCAGCAGGTCGCCCCGCAGGAGCGTGCCGTCGGCCGCAGCAGTGGTGAGCTCGGTCTGCGCGTCGTCGTAGACCTTGTCGGCGACGACCAGGAGCTCGGCGATCGCGTCCACCTGGAGCGCAGCGGCATCGGCGATCGGGAAGGCCTTGCGCGTGACGGTGCGGACCGCGCCGGCCACGGTCTGGCTGACGAGCTCACGCCGCCCGGAAGCGTCGGCGGCGAGGGCTTCGAGCCAACCCCGGATCTCCGCGGCGTACGACGTCGGGAGCAGGCCGTCGTCGCTGACGGTGCCGTGGGCGACCGTGAACAGCGGGCTGTCCTTGAGGCCGCGGGCAGCCATCATCCGGGCAAGGTGCACCGAAACCGTCGCGACGTCGTCGGCGGGCGTGCGGCTGAGGACCAGCGCCACCGCGGTGTTGCGTTCGACGGCGACCTTCAGGTGCTCCCACGGGACCTGGTCGGAGTATCGCGCCGCGGAGGTCACGAAGAGCCACAGGTCGGCGGCGGCGAGCAGCTGGCTCGCGAGCTCGCGGTTGCGTTCGTCGACCGAGTCGACGTCCGGGGCATCGAGGATCGCCAACCCGCGCGGCACCTGGGTGCTGGGGACCAGCTGGATCGCGTTCTGGTCGAGGGTCGCGTCGTAGACGCGGGCCAGGTCGGGCAGCAGCCGGTCGACGCCGAACCAGCGGTGGTCGTCGGGGTGGTGCACCAGGACGGGCGAACGTGTCGTGGGGCGCAGCAGACCGGGCGTGGTCACCTTGTGGCCGACGATGGTGTTGACGAGGGTCGACTTGCCGGCGCCGGTGGAACCGCCGACGACGACGAGCAGGGGCGCCTCGACCTCCGCGAGGCGCGGGATGACGTAGTCCTCGAGCTGGTCGATGACCTGCTCGCGCCCCACCCGCAGGGCGCTGACACCGGGCAGGTCGAGGGGCAACGGCGCAGCCTTCAGCGCTCCGTGCAGCCGCACCACTTCGGTGAGCATGCGGGAGCTGAGTCCGTCGTCGTGGAGGTCGGCACCGGTCAGGGCCTGGTGTCCGGGGGTCATCGCTGGGGTACCACCTGTCCGGGAAATGCGATCCGCGGCCGAGCGACCTGGATCCGGCCGAGGAAGTCCTGTCCGCGCAACTGCCAGTCGGCAGGCGCGGTGCCTCGGAGAAGTCGGTGATGCAGGAAGCCCAGTTCGATCGCTGCCTGCTGGTAGTCGCGCATCGCGCGCTCGGCGTCGGGGCCCCCGTTGCTACGGGCGTGCTGGCGGGCCTGACGACGTGCCCGCAGGTTCACGACCCAGCCGATGTCGGTGGCCGGCAGCAGCCCGCGGTTGGCGGCGTCGGTGAGCGCGGCGCGCAGGATCGTGGCCTCGGTCTCCCGGGCCCACCAGGCCAGCGCCACGAGACCGATGAAGGCGGGCGTCATGATCACGAGGTAGACCACGAGGAAGCTGCCGAAGCCGAAGACGGTGGAGCCGTTCCACAGCCCGTGGGCGAGTACGGCGAGCGCGTAGCCGCCCAGCGGTGCGAGCCAGCGCACCGACATGGTGCGCGAGGTCACCGCGAGGCCGATGCCGATGCCGGTGAAGGCGGTGAAGAGCGGGTGCGCGAACGGGCTGAAGATGCAGCGCAGGACGAAGGTTCCGGTCACGGCTTCGACGCCACCGGGGCCCATGCCGTCGGAGCCGTTGTAGGCCGCGGCGAGGTAGAGGATGTTCTCGGTGAAGGCGAAGCCGACGCCGACCATGCCGGCATAGACGATGCCGTCGAGGATGCCGTCGATCTCTGCCCGACGCCACCACAGGAGCAGCACCAGGAACAGGCCCTTGCTCGCCTCTTCGACGATGGGTGCGGCGACCGCGAGCGAGAAGTTGTCGGTGAAGCCGACGAGGAGTCCCCCGAGGCCCTGGACCACCACGGCCGCCATGGTCGCCACGAAGGCGCCCCAGGCCAGGCCCGAGGCCAGCAACGCCTTGGGTTCCGGCTCGTAACGGTCGAGCCAGAGGTACGCCGCCAGCACGGGTCCGACCGGGACCGCAGCGAGGCCGGTGGCGACCAGCGTGGTCCCCGGAGCACCCGACAGGGCGAGCACGAGGAGCGTCAGCAGTGCCCCGACAGCGACCGCCACGGTCACGACGACCGTGAAGGCAACACTGTTGCGGGGTGCTGTGGACATGGGCTGCAGCCTATCGGGAGCAGGACGTGCGGCCCTGATCGCGGCGTACAGTGGGAGGGGTGAGTGACAACACCCCCCAGCTCAAGACTGAACAGCACGACCCCGCCGTCCCGGAGGCCTACCTCGCCTTCATGCGGACCGGTTGGGATGATCGCGGCGCAGCCGTGGACCGTCAGGCCGTCGCAGATCCGGCAGCCGCGCGACGTACCCGGCTGGCCGAGGCGTTCCCCGGCGAGCGGCTGGTCCTTCCCGGCGGCGGCTACAAGGTGCGGGCCTACGACACCGACTACCGCTTCCGCGCCGACACGGCCCACGCGTACTTCTGCGGCAACCAGACCTCGGACGCCACGCTCGTCATCGAGCCCGACGGATCGTCGGTGCTGTACGCCCGACCGCGCTCGGGCCGCGACAGCGACGAGTTCTTCCGGGACCGGCAGTACGGCGCCCTGTGGGCCGGCAAGCGCCCTTCGGCCGAAGAGCTGGAGGCCGCTCTCGGGCTGCCGGTTCGACACGTCGATGACCTGGCCGCCGATCTCGCTGCGGGCGGCGCCAAGACCCGCGTGCACCGCAACGTGGCGGCCGACGTCGACGCCCTCGTCTCCGGCGACGAGGGCCGCGACACCGAGCTCGCTCGCGTCGTCTCGGAGATGCGCCTGGTCAAGGACGACTGGGAGATCACCGAGCTCCAGGCGGCCGTCGACGCGACCACCCTCGGCTTCGAGGACTGCGTCCGCGAGTGGGACCAGGTCCTCGAGCACGGCGAACGCTGGCTCGAAGGCACGTTCTTCCGTCGCGCACGCACCATGGGCAACGACCTCGGCTACGACTCGATCGTTGCCTGCGGACCGCACGCGACCACGCTGCACTGGATCGAGAACTCCGGGAAGATGGTCCCCGGCCAGTTGGTGCTGCTCGACATGGGCGTCGAGGGCGCGAACCTCTACACCGCCGACGTGACCCGGACGATTCCTGTGTCCGGCACCTTCACGCCGCTGCAGCGCGACCTCTACACGCTGGTGCTCCAGGCGCAGGACGCCGCGATCGCAGC
>JAKFEI010000310.1:0-8148 GCA_036675765.1 Nocardioides sp.
CACGAGTACGACAACCGCTACCTGTGGATGAACCTCAAGCGCATCGTCTCGAGCCACTTCGCCAACTACCGCGAGTCGTGGGAGGCCAACCGCCTCATCGCCCAGGGCAAGATCCACCCCACCCTGTCGCGGGTCTACGACCTCGACAACGTCGGCCAGGCCGCTCTCGACGTCCACAAGAACCTCCACCAGGGCAAGGTCGGCGTCCTCGCCCTCGCGCCCGAAGAGGGCCTCGGCGTCAAGAACACCGAGCTCCGCGAGAAGCACCTCGACAAGATCAACCTGTTCCGCGGGATCTGATCGGTCTCGAGGCGGTTGCTGGGCAACCTCCTCGACCACCGGCTCCGCAAACGGGCCCGCGCAGCAGTGCGCGGGCCCGTTTGTCGTTCCCCGGGGTGTGACGCTGGTCCGATCCGGCGGGGCGGACTGTGAATCCCCTTGCCCATCGGGGATCATGGGCCGCGTCCCCCCACGAACCGCATCGAGAGCCAGGGAGGCTCATTCAATGAGCGACCAGGGTCTGTCCATTTTCGACGACGAGCCGAACACCAGCCAGGAGCCCAAGCACGTGAGCACCAAGGCCACTGAAGACGAACCGACCCAGGTCATTCCTGCCGTGAGCCCGGCTCCGGCAGCGCGCCCGCAGGCGGCGGCCCCCGCCCGCGCCGCCCAGACGACGGGTCAGGCACGCCCACGCACCGCAACGTCGGCCGCGCCCGCCGCCGGCCCCGCGGCTGCTGGCGCTCGTCCCGTCGGCTTCACCGGCACCCCGTCCTCCGGCGGCCTGCCGGTCGTCCGCAAGGGCGGCTACGACCGCGACGCCGTGGACGCCCAGATCCGCACCCTCTCCAGCGAGAAGGCGACGCTGGGCGCGAGCCTGACCGAGTCCGAGCAGCGCGTGATCGACCTCGAGAAGGAAGTCTCCCGCCTCAAGGCCGACCTCTCCGAGAGCGAATCTCCCTCGTACGCCGGCCTCGGTGGCCGCGCCAGCGCGATGCTCCGCCTTGCCGAGGAGGAGACCAGCGAGATCCGCAGCGGCGCAGAAGCCGACGCCGCCGAGATCCGCGACCAGGCCGCACGCGACGCCAAGGCGATCCGCGCCGAGGCCGCCCGTGAGGCCGACGACATGCGTGCCGTCCAGCTGCGCGAGCTCGAGGAGAACCGCACGCGCCTGTTGACCGACGCCGAGCAGGAGCGCGCCCTCGCCCGGAGCGAGGCCGCCGACATTCTCGCGGCCGCTCGCCGCGAGGCCGACCAGCTCCGCCTCGCCGCCCAACAGGAGGCCTCGGAGCAGCGCAGCCAGGCCCAGCGTGAGGTCGAGCAGGCCCGTGCCGCTGCCGACCGCGAGGTCCAGGAGGCCCGCCGTGCGCTGGCCGTGGAGAAGGAGCGCCTCGCCCGCGAGGCGACCGACCACCACAACACCGCCGTTGCCGAGACCCGTCGTCTCGTCGAGGAGTCCGAGCAGCGCGCCAGCGCCGCCGAGGCCCGCGCCGTCGAGGCCAGCAAGCAGGCCACCGAGAACCGCACGGCCGCCCAGATCGAGTCCGAGGGCCTGCTCACCCGCGCCCGCCGCGAGGCCGAGCAGATCGTCGTGTCCGCGCGCACCCAGGCCGAGGCGATCACCGCCAGCGGCGACGCCGAGGTCCAGCGCGAGGTGGCTGCCAAGCGCGCCGAGCTCGACCGCCTCACCAAGCGCCGCGACGCGATCACCGCCCAGCTCTCCTCGCTCGCTGACCTCGTCGCCGGGTTCGGCGAGGACGAGAGTTGAGCGCACCTGACAACGACGGCGTGCTCGAGGACGGTGTCCTCGAGCACGCCGGCATCGACCCGGCCGCGCCCGTCGAGGCGCCCGCACCGCCGTACGGCGATCCCGGCAAGCCGTTCGACCGCCGCTCCCCGTTCTACTACGGGTTCGTCGGTGCGCTCGGCGCGCTGATCGCCTACTGGCTGTTCCAGGCGATCCTCGGCATCGGCTCGGTGCTGATGCTGGTCGTGGTGTCGTTCTTCCTCGCCGCCGGGCTGAACCCGTCGGTGGAGTTCCTCGAGCGCCGTGGCCTGCGCCGCTCGTTCGCGGTGACTCTGGTCATCGTGATCGCGCTCGCCATGGTGGGGCTGTTCCTGGTCGCGATCGTCCCGGTCATCACCGACCAGATCACGGCGATCACCAACAGCGCTCCCGGCTGGCTCGACGAGCTCAAGAAGAACGACCGGATCCAGGACCTCAACCGCGAGTACGACCTGATCGACAAGGCCCAGGCCAAGATCGAGGACGGCGACTTCCTGTCGAGCATCTTCGGCGGCGTGCTGGGTGTCGGCCTGAAGATCCTGTCCGCGCTCTTCAACGCGTTCATCATCCTGGTCCTGACTCTGTACTTCCTCGCGTCGTTGCGGACCACCACCGGTGCCCTCTACAAGCTGGCCCCGGCCTCGCGCCGCGACCGGGTCGCGAAGCTCGGCGACAAGGTGATCCACAACATCGGCGGCTACGTCTCGGGGGCCTTCGTCGTCGCCCTCAGCGCCGGCATCTCCTCGCTGCTGTTCCTGTCCTTCACCGAGATCCGCGAGTACGCCGTCGCGCTGGCCTTCGTCGTCGCCGTACTCGACGTCATTCCGATGATCGGCGCCACGATCGGCGCCGTGCTCGTCTGCGCGATCGCGTTCGCCACCGACATCAAGACCGGCATCGCGTGCGTGATCTTCTACGTGATCTACCAGCAGGTCGAGAACTACGTGATCTACCCGCGGGTGATGAGCAAGTCGGTCGACCTGCCGGGTGCAGTGATCGTGATCGCTGCACTCGTCGGTGCGGGACTGCTCGGCGTCGTGGGAGCGTTGCTCGCCATCCCGGTGGCGGCCGCGATCCTGCTGATCCTCCGCGAGGTCGTGGTCAAGCGGCAGGACGCGCTCTGATCGATGGCGCGAGCGTGTCTCCGGCGCAGCCCGGGCAGCAAGCTGCCGCCGACGCCTCCCGCCACGCTGCCGCGCTAGGATTTTCCACAGCTCCCACGTCGAGGGGTCCGACCGCATGTGTTTCTCAGCAGAGATGGACCTGGCCGCAGGGCTGGTGATCACCGGCATCGGTGTCGACACCCTGCGTCAGGCACGCACCCGCGACCAGATGGCCCTGGCCGCGCTGCCGATGGTCTTCGGCGTGCACCAGCTCATCGAGACCCTCGTGTGGTGGAACCTCGAGGGTCACGTGTCCGACTCGATCGGCGACCTGGCCGCCTGGATCTACGCCGCGATCGCACTCGTCGTCGTACCCGTCCTCGTGCCCTTCGCCTTCATGCGGCTCGGGACCACGCTGCACCCGATGTTCGACCGGCTCTTCATGGGGCTCGGCCTGGTCGCCGGCACCCTGGGCCTTCACGCGCTCGGCTTCGAGGACGTCTCGCGCCGCATCGACGGGCACCACATCTCCTACGCGCCCGGCGATCCGTTCGCCGTGGTCACGCTGAGCGCCTACGTCATCGCGACCTGTGCACCGAGCCTCGCGGCCCGGGGCTCAGCGCTGCGCTGGTTCGGGTTGGGGAATCTCGTCGTCGTCGCGACGCTGGTCTGGCTCGACCAGAACGCCGTGATCTCCCTGTGGTGCGTGTGGGCCGCCTTCACCAGCGTGCTCATCAACCTGCACCTGCGTGGCGGGATCACCACCGGCGACCGTCCGCTCCCCCAGCTTCACCCCGACCACGCCGAGCAGGATCAGCGCGCCGCCGACGAACTGGACCGCTGAGGGCAGCTCCCCCAGCAGCGCCCACGCCCAGACCACGGCAAGCACGACCTCACTGAGCGCGACGAAGGACGCCAGCCGGGAGCCGAGACGACGGCTGGCTGCGATGCCGGTGCCGTAGGCAAGGGCCGCAGTGACGAGGCCGAGCAACACCAGCGGTACGACGACGCCGACGTCCGTGCCTGCGTAGGCGACCTGGGCATCGACCGCCTCGACGGGCAGCAGACCGACCAGCGCGAGCACGCCGAGGAAGGTCCCACCCACGACGAGACCACCGGCAGCCAGCGCCATCGGCGGCAGGCCGCTGCGGTCATCGGCAGAGATCACGAAGTACGCCGCCGCACCGACCATCGCGGCGAGCGCCCACGCAGCACCGGCGAGGTCGAAGTCGGCGCCGGAGAACAGGTCGAGCACCAGCAGCAGTCCGGCCGCAGCGACGACGGCACCGAGCACGGTGATCCGGCCGGGACGCTGGCCGTGCACGAGCCACATCCAGACCACGACGGCAGCGGGAGCGGTGTACTCGATGAGGAGCGCCGGCCCGACCTCCATGGTCCGCACCGCGGAGAAGTAGCAGAACTGGGCTCCGGCGACGGCCAGGGTGCCGTAGAGGAGCACGGTGAGGGCGTTGCGCCGCAGGACGCCCCAGCGCCCGTGCAGGGCCACCAGGCCGAAGGGCAGCACCACGGCGGCACCGATGGCGATCCTGATCAGGACGACGGCTCCAGCGGTCCACCCGGCGTCGAGCAGCGGTCGGGCCAGAGCGCCCGAGAGGCCAAAGGCGGCCGCCGAGGTGAGGGCGAGGAGCAGGCCGGGTGCAGCACGGGACACCGGGAGCACTTCGATGTCACGGGTCAACGTCGTCATGGCTCATGACCGTACGCCGCGTGCTGTAACCTGTCAAAGTGGTTTTCACCCATGACACCAACATGTCGTTGCAGGCGGCCGTCGCCCTTGTGAATTCGGCCGTCGAGCCGGTCACGCTCACGACCGTCGAACAGCTGGACGACTTCTACGGCGAGCACGCCTACAGCGGCCGTCACGACGGCGACCAGGCCGAGCTCGACGCCGTCCACGCGATCCGCCCACAGTTGCGCGCCCTGATGACGGCCGACCGCGACGGCGCGGTGGCCCTGCTCAACGCGATGCTGCTCGAGGCGGGCGCGCTTCCGCAGCTCAAGCGCCACGACGGCATCGACTGGCACCTGCACGCGATCGGCAACGACCGTCCCTTCGCGGAGCGCATCGTCGTGGAGACCGCGATGGCGATGATCGACGTCGTACGCGCCGACGAGATGTCCCGCTTCAGCCTGTGCGCGGACGAGGGCTGCGACGGCGTCGTGCTCGACCTCTCCCGCAACCGGTCCAAGCGGTTCTGCTCGGTGACCTGCGGCAACCGCAACGCGGTGGCCGCCTACCGCGCCCGCCAGGCGGAGACCGGCTGAACGAACGCCCGATGACGTGCGTGTGACATCTGGCGCCGAGGGCTGTTCAGGGCGGCACCCGTGCGACAGGATCCCGACCATGACACGCATGCTCGGGCTGCGTCAGCGACCACTCTGCGCCCTCCTCCTCGTCCTCCTCGCGGCCTCCCTCCTGCTGGTGGCGCCGCGACCACAACCGGCGTCGGCCGCCACGCCGATCACGGTGGCGCAGGCGATCGCCACCCAGAACTCCTCCACCGCGACCGTTCGCGGGTACGTCGTCGGGCAGCCCACGGCGACCTCGACCGTCGTACGGAGCAACTTCCCGAACGACTACGCCCTCGCGCTGGCCGACTCCCCCAGCACCACCGCGACGGGGTCGATGCTCTACGTCCAGATCCCCACGGCGTTCCGCGCGTCCTTCGGGCTCAAGACCAACCCGTCGCTGCTCGGCAAGCAGATCGATGTGACCGGGACGCTGTCGGCGTACTTCTCGCACCCGGGCCTCACCGGCAGCAGCGCGTTCGCACTGGTCGGCACCAACCCGGATCCTGACCCCGACCCGGGCGACCCGAGCATCCCGGCCGGCTACTACGACCCCGCAGCGGGCAGGACCGGTGCCGCACTGGCGACCGCGCTCCACGGCATCATCGACGGCAACGCGCGCCTGACGTACACGCAGGTCTGGGAAGCGTTGAAGGTCACCGACGCCGACCCCAACAACTCCGCGAACGTGATCGAGTTCTACTCCGGCCGCTCGGTCCCCAAGTCCACCAACGGCGGCAACGCCGACGACTGGAATCGCGAACACACCTGGCCGCAGAGCCACGGTGACTTCGGTACGGCGTCCGGCCCGGGCACCGACCTGCACCACCTGCGACCCGAGGACGTCACGGTCAACTCCACCCGTGGCAACAAGGACTTCGACAACGGTGGCTCGGCCGTCGCCCAGTGCTCCGACTGCTTCACCGACGCGGACTCGTTCGAGCCGCGCGACTCGGTCAAGGGCGACGTGGCCCGCGGCCTGATGTACATGGCCGTGCGGTACGAGGGTGGGGACGGCTTCGCGGACCTCGAGTTGAACAACTCGATCAACGGCACGACGCCCTACCTCGGCAAGATCTCCGTCCTGCTCGCCTGGCACGCCGCCGACCCGGTCACGGCCGCCGAACGCGCGCGCAACGGCAAGGTCTACGCCGACTACCAGGGCAACCGGAACCCGTTCATCGACCACCCGGAGTACGCCGAAGCAATCTGGTAGGTCGCGCAGCGACCGATCGATGGTCGAGGAGGTCGCTCTGCGACCGTCTCGAGACCCGTGCAGCCTCAGTCGCCCAGGAACTGCCGCAGCACCTCGACGAAGATGTCGGGGCGCTCGGAGTGCAGCCAGTGGCCGGCGTCCTTGATGGTCACCTTGCGGTTGCGCGGGAACCAGCGGTCCATCGCGGCGTCGTACTCCGGCTTGACGTAGTCGGATCGACCACCGGCCAGCCACAGCACCGGTCCGTCGTACGGCGGCCGGCCGGCCAGCTGCTCCTCGGGCCAGCCGCTGATGACCGGGAGGTCGCGCCCGAGCACGTCGAGGTTCATCTGCCAGCTCCAGCCCCCCGGTGCGGCCGGGTCGCGGCGGAGGTTCTGCAGCAGGAACGACCGGACCGTCGTGTCGGGCACCGCCGACTCGAGCAGGCGATCCGCGTCGGAGCGCTGCACCACCCGGGACAGGTCCATCGCCTGCATCGCGGCGATGTAGTTGGGGAACTCGCGACTCGCCTCGTAACTGACCGGCGAGATGTCGGCGACGCACAACCGCTCGACGCGTTCGGGGTGCATCAGCGCGAGGAACATGGCGACCTTGCCGCCGAGCGAGTGCCCCACCACCGTCGCCGGGCCGTCGGGCAGGAGTTCGGCGACCTGGGCCGCCGCCTCGACGAAGTCGAACCGCTCGGGCCACGGCGAACGCCCGTGGTGCGGCAGGTCCACCAGCAGCACCTGGTGCTTCTCGGCGACCTGCTTGGCGATCTGGGTCCAGTTCTTCCCCTGGCCGAACAGCCCGTGCAAAAAGACCACACGGCTCCCGGTCGTGCCGAGAGCCGTGTGGTGAAGCGTCACGCGTGAAGGTTACTTCGCGTAATTGTGGAAGCCCGCACCGGTCTTGCGGCCGAGGTCACCCGCGGCAACCTTCGCCTCGAGCGTCTTGGCCGGCTGGAAGCCGGGCTCGGCGAACTCGGTGAAGAGCTCCTTCTGGATGGCCAGCGACACGTCGTTGCCGACCACGTCGAGGAGCTCGAACGGGCCCATCGGGAGACCAGCGGTCTCCTTGATGGCGGCGTCGATGGTCGTCAGCTCGACGCCCGACTCGCTGAGCGTCACCGCGTCGTTGAGGTAGGGGAAGAGCAGCAGGTTGACGATGAAGCCCGCACGGTCGCCGGCGGAGACGCCGACCTTGCCCACGTTGGCGGTGAGCGCTCGCACGGTCTCGTCGACGTCGGCGGAGGTCGCGGAGGTCGTGATGATCTCGACCAGCTTCATCACCGGCGCGGGGTTGAAGAAGTGCATGCCGATGACGTCCTGCGGACGGCTCGTCGCCTCACCGAGCTGCGTGATCGGCAACGAGGAGGTCGTGGTCGCCAGGATCGCGCCCGGCTTGGTGATCTTGTCGAGGTCGCGGAACAGCTCGAGCTTGATCTCGAGGTCCTCGGCGATCGCCTCGACGACGATGTCGACGTCGCCCAGCGCTTCGCGCTCGGTCGAACCGGTCAGGCGGCCCAGCAGGTTCGCCTTGTCGTCCTCGGTGCCCTTGCCCTTGGCGATGGCGCGGTCGAGGTTCTTGGTGATGTAGCCGATCACGCCGTCGAGCTTGTCCTGGCTGCGGCCGACGTACACGACGTCGTACCCGGCCTGGGCGAAGACCTGGACGATGCCCGAGGCCATCGTGCCGGTGCCGACGACGCCGACGCGGGTGATGTCGTGCTTGAAGGTCGGGGTGGCGCTCTC
>JAKFEI010000403.1:0-7996 GCA_036675765.1 Nocardioides sp.
CACCCTATTGCCCCGGACCAGATCTGACGATAGATTCCGGAACTGACATTCCATTCCGTTTTGCTTTCAGGGGGTCCGATGGGGCGCGCACTCGTCATTGGTTGCGGAGGCACGCTCGGGTTCGCCTGGACGGCCGAGGTGCTGGCCGAGCTCGAACGCCAGGGGTGGGCCCCCACGACCGCTGACGTCCTCGTCGGTACGTCGGCGGGTGCCGAGCTCGTCGCGATGCTCGGTGCGGGGATCACCGCTGGGGCGATCGCCTCCGAGTCCGATCCGCGCGTGCGTTCACACCTGCACTCGCCGGGCGCTCCCGGCTCGCTGCCCGGGCTCCCTCGACCGGGGCTGCCCGGACTCGGCCTCACCCGCGCCGCACTGACCGGGAAGGTGGACCCGCTCGCCGGGATCGCCGGCCTACTGCCCCGCGGCAGCGGCAACGCCGAGTGGCTGGTCCAGCTCGGCGACGCGCTCGCTCCCGGCGGCTGGGTCGACCACCCCGACACCTGGCTGGTCGCAGCGGACGCCCGCACCGGCCAGCGCATCCCACTTGGCCGCGCCGACTCCCCCACCACCCGACTCGGCCAGGCGATCGCGGCATCGTGGGCGATCCCGGGCTGGTTCCCGCCGGTGGACATCGACGGACGACCGCACCTCGACGGCGGTGCCGTCTCTCCCACGTCCGCCGACCTGCTCCTTCCCGCCGTCGAGGACGGCCGGATCGATGAGGTCGTCATCGTCGCCCCGATGTCCAGCCAGGGCGGCGCCCCGGCCCGGGGCCTGCAGCGCATCGAGCGGGCGCTGCGCAACCCGATGACCCGACGCGTCGACGGCGAGGTCACCGCCCTCCGGTCTGCCGGAGCGCGGGTCACCCGGATCGAACCGACCCGCGCCGACCTCGACGCCATGGGTGCCAACTTCATGGACGGCAGCCGCCTTCCCGAGGTGCGCCGGACCGCACGGAGCAACGCCCCCGACCTCGTCACCCGACGACTCGCCACCCTGGAGCTGACCCCATGACCCGTCCCACTCGCATCGACCTGAAGGACGCCCACGTCGTCGTCACCGGCGGCGCCCGCGGCATCGGCCGCGCGACCGTCGAGGCGTTCCTCGCCCGCGGCGCCCGGGTGTCGTTCGGCGACCTCGACCTCGACGTCGCGAAGGCGACCGCGCAGGAGACCGGCGCCTCGGCGCACCTTCTGGACGTCGCCGACGCGGCGTCGTACGACGCCTTCATCACGGCTGCCGAGGCCGAGTACGGCCCGGTCGACGTGCTCGTCAACAACGCCGGCGTGATGCCCAACGGCGCCTTCCTCGAACAGAGCACCGCGGTGGACCGACTGACGACGGAGGTCAACGTCTTCGGTGTCCTGAACGGCATGCGACGCGTGCTGCCCGGCATGACCGAGAGGCGCCGCGGCCACGTCGTCAACGTCGCCTCACTCGCCGGGAAGTTCCCCGTCCCCGGGCTCGCGGTCTACAACGCGAGCAAGTACGCCGTCGTCGGGCTCACCGCCGCCACCCGCCTGGAGATGGCGCCGTACGGCGTCACGCTGACCGCCGTGCTGCCCTCGGCCGTCGACACGGACCTCTCCTCCGGCCTCGACATGAAGCCGATCCCGAAGGTCACCCCGGGCCGCATCGCCAACGCGGTGGTCGACTCGATCAGCAACCGCGCCGCCGAGATCGCCGTCCCGCGCTACGTCGGGGCGCTGTCGATCGGCAGCCAGCTCGTGCCGGTGCCCGTGATGGACCGCATCCGCCGGGTCGTCCGTGACGACCGTGCCCTGCATGCCGACGACAGCACCCGCGCCGCCTACACCGCGCGCCTCGATGCAGCCAGTGAAACCACCACCGAACGGAGCTCTCGATGAGCAAGCGAAACGCAGCAGCCGACGTCCACGACGCGGTGATCGTGGGGGCCGGCTTCGGCGGTATCGGCGCCGCCATCGAGCTGCTTCGCCAGGGGTACGACGACCTGGTGATCCTCGAGCGCGAGGACGACCTCGGCGGCACCTGGCACGTCAACCGCTACCCCGGGCTCGCCGTCGACATCCCGTCGTCGACGTACTCCTACTCGTTCGAGCCGAACCCGCACTGGACGCGGCTGTTCGCGCCGGGAGCCGAGCTCAAGCGCTACGCCGAGACGGTCGCCGACAAGTACGAGCTGCGCCAGATGATGCGCTTCGGCACGGTCGTCGAAGGCGCCCTGTGGGACGAGGAGAGCTCGTCGTGGTCGGTGTCGGTCGAGGGGGGCGAGACGATCCGCGGGCGGTTCCTGTTGACGGCCACGGGCTTCCTCTCGCAGCCGAAGAACCCTGACATCGCCGGCATCGAGTCCTTCGCCGGCGACGTCATCCACACGACCCGCTGGAACGACGACATCGACCTCGAGGGCAAGCGGATCGGCATCATCGGGACCGGCGCGACCGCCGTCCAGCTCATCCCCGAGCTGGCCAAGGTCGCCGACCACCTCACCGTCTACCAGCGCACCCCGATCTACGTCAGCCCGAAGATGGACGGCCCGGTTCCCGGCATCGTGCGCAGCGCCTTCGCGACCGTCCCGCTGACCCAGAAGGCCACCCGCCTGGTGAGCTCCTCCATCCTCGAACTGCTGATGGTCGCCGGCGTCCTGCACTTCAAGGACCTGCCATGGGCCAACCGGATCGGCAAGCGTGTGTGCGAGCGGCACCTGAAGAGCCAGGTCAAGGACCGCGAGCTCCGCGCGAAGCTCACCCCGGCCTACGACTTCGGTTGCAAGCGCCCGACCTTCAGCAACACCTACTTCCCGACGTTCACCAAGCCGCACGTCGACCTCGAGACCACGACCATCGACCACGTCGACGCCGACGGGATCGTCACCATCGACGGGAACCGGGCGGACCTCGACGTGCTCGTCCTGGCGACCGGCTTCAACCTGTGGGACGTGAACTTCCCGGCGATCGAGATCATCGGTCGGGAGGGGCGCAACCTCGGCAAGTGGTGGCGTGCGAACCGGTTCAGCGCGTACGAGGGCATCACGGTGCCGAAGTTCCCCAACTTCTTCTCGCTCAACAGCCCGTACTCGTACTCCGGGCTGTCGTACTTCACGACGATCGAGACGCAGATGGCCCACATGGCGCGCCTGCTGAAGGCGATGAAGAAGCGGGATGCCGACGTGTTCGAGGTCTCCGAGGAGGCCAACGAGGAGTTCCTCGACCGGATGACCGGATTGATGGGCAACTCGGTGTTCAACGCCGGCGACTGCTCGACCGCGCGCAGCTACTACTTCAACCAGCACGGCGAGGCGGTGCTGCTGCGTCCCACGTCGACGGTGTCCGCCCACCGCGAAGCGGTCCGGTTCCCGCTGGAGGACTACGCGTTCAGTACGACGTGAGGCCGGTCAGCTGCCCAGGGTGTTCGGGTCGCGCCACTGCCGTTCGAACGGCAGTCGCCAGGCGTACGGCGCGATGAGCTGGTGGATCTGGTTCGGCCCCCAGCTGCCCTGGCGGTAGGGCCGGACGATCGGCGGGTTCTCGAGCAGCGGCTCGGAGACCTCCCACAGTCGCTCGATGCCCTCGGCGGAGGTGAACAGCGTCTGGTCGCCGCGCGCAGCGTCGTAGATCAGTCGCTCGTAGGCCTCCAGCACCGAGCCCGCCCACGTGGTGTCGCCCATCGCGAACTGCATCGAGAGCTTGTCGAGCTTCATGCCGGGGCCGGGCCGCTTGCCGTAGAACGACAGCGACATCTTCGCCTTGTCCGCGAGGTCGAAGGTCAGGTGGTCGGGGCCGTGCTCGCCGACGCCGGAGTTCTTCGGGAACATCGACTTCGGGGGCTCCTTGAAGGCAATGGAGATGATCCGCGCGCCTTCGGCCAGTCGCTTGCCGGTGCGGAGATAGAACGGCACGCCGGCCCAGCGCCAGTTGTCGATGTAGCACTTGAGCGCGATGAAGGTCTCGGTCTCCGACTCGGGCGCGACGCCGGGGATGTCGCGGTACCCCTGGTACTGACCGCGTACGACGTCCGCCGGGTCGATCGGCAGCATCGACCGGAAGACCTTGTTCTTCTCCTCGTTGATCGCGTGCGGCGTGAGCGCCGTCGGCGGCTCGAGCGCGATGAACGCCAGCACCTGGAACAGGTGCGTGACGACCATGTCCTTGTAGGCACCTGTCGACTCGTAGAAGTTTGCGCGCTGGTCGAGCCCGAGCTCCTCAGGGATGTCGATCTGGATGTGGTCGATGTTGTTGCGGTGCCAGATCGGCTCGAAGAGTCCGTTGGCGAACCGGAACGCGAGGATGTTCTGCGCCGCTTCCTTACCGAGGAAATGGTCGATCCGGTAGATCTGCGACTCGTCGAACGTCTTGTGCAGCTCGCCGTTCAGCTTCTTCGCACTGGCCAGGTCGACGCCGAACGGCTTCTCCATGATGATCCGGCTGCCGCGCACCAGGTCGGCGTCCTCGAGGGTCTTCACCACCGCCAGTGCGGCCTTCGGCGGCACGCTGAGGTAGTGCAGCCGGGTGCGGTCGCCGCTGGCGCCACCTTCCGCCTTCTCGACGGCAGCGCGCAGTCCCGCGGCTCCCTCGGCGCCCGGCGCCCAGTGCAGGCGCTTGGAGAACTCCGGCCACGCGGCCATGTCCCCGTCAGTGCCGGAGAACTCGGTCGACGACTCGTGGGCGAAGGCGACGAACGTCTCGGTGGTGTGTTCGTCGAGGGAGGTGCCGACGATCTGCAGGTCGGGGATGAGCCCGGTCTCGAAGAGGTGCAGGAGTCCGGGCAGGAGCTTGCGTCGCGCCAGGTCCCCCGTCGCGCCGAACAGCACGACCGTCACTGGATTCATCGCCATGTCGTCCACAGTGCCTCCCAGATGTTTCGAGGACCTTAACGCCATCGAACCATCACGAGGGTGACGCGAGACGGTGGCGCAACCCGTCGAGCACCAGGCCGAGCCCGAGGCTGAAGTCGTCGGCATCGTCGGCCTCGTGGGAGAGGGTCAGCCGGACCAGGGTCCGCGCACCGACACGGGCAAGGTGCTCGTCCGCACCCCCACGCTCGAGCGCCGAGCGCATCGGACGCTCGAGCACCTCGGCGTCGTACCGATGGACCTGCGCGATCAGGGCCGCACCGTCGCGGTGTCGGCGCATCGCGTCGCGCAGCTCGGCACAGAGCAGGCTCAGCTCGGCGTCCCACGCGACGATCTCGGCCGGGCGGCGGCCGCGGCGCAGGATCTCGTCGGAGACCGCGGCGTACAGGGCCGCCTTGTTCTCGAAGTGGTGGTAGAGCGCACCCACCTGGATCCCGAGGTCGGCGGCCAGCTTGCGCATGGACAGCGCGTCGAGCCCGACGTCGTCGAGGAAGGCGATCGCCCGGTCCACGATCTCGCCGCGTCGATAGCCCATGTGGCACCTCCTGCCTTCTTCGCTTATCCTGAGCACCTGAACAGTGTTCAACTCTCTGTTCAACCTACCTTGCCAAGGAGACCCATGAGCGCGCAGTTCGACCAGTTGGCCACCCGGATCCTCGACGGTGGCCCCGGTTCCGCAGCGACCGAGGCCGACGCGCTCGCCGTGCTCCAGGCACCCGACTTCGAGCTGATGTCGATCGTCGCCGCCGCCGGCCGCCTGCGCCGCGAGCACTTCGACAACAAGGTCAAGGTCAACTACCTGGTCAACCTCAAGTCCGGCCTGTGTCCCGAGAACTGCAACTACTGTTCGCAGGCCATCGGGTCGGAAGCCCCGATCCTGAAGTACTCCTGGCTCTCCAAGGACGACGCGATCAAGCAGGCCGGTGCCGGCCTCAAGGGCGGCGCCTCGCGGGTGTGCATGGTGTCGTCGGGCCGCGGCCCGTCGAACCGCGACATCGACAAGGTCGTCGAGATGACCGAGGCCCTCAAGGAGGAGTACGACGGCGTGGAGGTCTGCGCCTGCCTGGGACTCCTCAAGGACGGCCAGGCCGAGCGCCTCAAGGCCGCCGGTGTCGATGCCTACAACCACAACATCAACACCGCCGAGTCCAACCACGACAACATCGTCCAGACCCACACGTACGACGACCGGGTGGACACCATCGGCAAGGCGAAGTCCGCCGGCCTGTCGCCGTGCTCGGGCCTGATCGCCGGACTGGGCGAGACGGACGAGCAGCTCGTCGAGGCGCTCTTCGCGCTCAAGGAGCTCGGCTCGGACTCGATCCCGGTCAACTTCCTGATGCCGTTCGACGGCACCCCGTACGAGAACACGTGGGAGCTCTCCCCCACCCGCTGCGTGAAGATCCTCGCGATGGCGCGCTTCGTGTGCCCCGACAAGGAGATCCGGATCGCCGGCGGCCGCGAGATGCACCTGCGCACCCTGCAGGCGACCGCGCTGCACGTCGCCAACTCGATCTTCCTCGGCGACTACCTGACCTCCGAGGGCCAGGACGCGAAGTCGGACCTGGAGATGATGCGCGACAACGGCTTCGTCATCCTCGGCCAGGAGAACGCCTTCAACGACGGCACCTTCGACGACGTGTTCAACGCACCGTCCTCCGCCGCTGCGGCCCACGCGGTGGCGACCACGCCGTGTGGTTCGGCCACGACGGGTTGCGGTTCGAGCTGCGGCGGCTGCGCTGCCGGGCTCTCGGACTCGGCCGTTGTCGAGGACGACCACAAGCCGGTCATCCGTCAGCGCGGTGCCGGCACCGAGGTTCCGGCGAACGCCTGACCTGGACTGACCCGGACTGATCTGTCGTGACCGTGACGCACCCCCTGGTGGTCGAGCCTGTCGACACCCTCGCGTTCGACCGCGAGCACCTGTGGCACCCCTACACGTCGATGACCGAGCCGACGCCGGTCCGGCTGGTGACGGGGGCCTCGGGCGCTCGACTGACCCTGGGCGATGACCGCGAGGTCGTCGACGGGATGTCGTCGTGGTGGTCGGCGATCCACGGTTACCGGCACCCGGTGCTCGACGCTGCGGTCGTCGACCAGATCGGTGCGTTCTCGCACGTGATGTTCGGGGGGCTCACCCACGAGCCGGCTGTCGCCTTGGGACGCCGGTTGGTCGACATCACCCCCGAACCACTGCAGCGGGTGTTCCTCGCCGACTCCGGATCGGTCTCGGTGGAGGTCGCCCTCAAGATGGTGCTGCAGTACCAGCGCGGGCTCGGGCACCCGGAACGCACGCGGATGCTGACCGTCCTCGGCGGCTATCACGGCGACACGTTCGACTGCATGAGCGTCACCGACCCCGTCGGCGGGATGCACTCGATGTGGCGCGACCTGCTGCCGTCGCAGCTGTTCGGCCCCCAACCTCCTGCGCACGACGCGACGGATGCGGAGATCGACGCGTGGGGACAGGCCTTCCGGGCGCTCGCTGCCGCGCACGCCGACGAGCTCGCCGGGATCATCGTCGAGCCGCTGCTGCAGGGCGCGGGCGGCATGCACCCCTACCCCGCTGCCTGCCTGCAGGTCTTCCGTGACGTCGCCGACGAGCACGGCCTGGTGCTGGTGTTCGACGAGATCGCGACCGGCTTCGGCCGCACCGGCCACCTGTTCGTCAGCGAACTGGTCACTCCCGACATCGTCTGCGTCGGCAAGGCCCTGACCGGCGGCTACCTCTCGCTCGCCGCAGTACTCACCACCGACGAGGTCGCCCGCGGCATCTCGGCCAGCGAGTCCGGTGTCGTGATGCACGGCCCGACGTTCATGGGCAATCCGCTGGGTTGTGCCGTGGCCAGCGCGTCCATCGACCTGCTCCTGTCGCAGGACTGGGCGGGAACCGTCGAGCGGATCGGAACACGACTCGCGTCCGGACTCGAGCCGTTGCGGGAGCTGCCGGGCGTGACCGACGTGCGCACGATCGGTGCCGTCGGCGTCGTACAGCTTGACCACGAGGTGGACGTCGTGGCGGCGACCGACGCCGCGATCGAGGCGGGCGTGTGGCTGCGGCCGTTCCGCGATCTCGTCTACGCCATGCCGCCGTACGTCATCAGCGACGAAGAGCTCGACCTGCTCGTCGCCGGAATCGGAGCGGCGGTGCGTGCGGGATGA
>JAKFEI010000261.1:0-7993 GCA_036675765.1 Nocardioides sp.
GCGGACTTCGCCGAGGAGCGCGGCGTCCAGATGCAGGACGTGGCCGAGTACGTCGCCGTCATTCCGGCCGTCCGGGAGCCCCTCGAGGCGTTCGCACGGGATGGACTCGGCGCCGATGACCTCGCCCGCGCGCTTGCGCCGTACGCCGCCCAGGGCGTCGCACTGTCGAGCGCGACCGACGTCGTGGTGGTCGGTCTGGAAGGCACCGTGCTCGCGGCGACCGACCCGAGCCGGGTGGGCAAGCCGGCCGACCTCGGCGACAGCGACGCGCTGGAGCTGGGGCGCGGCTGGATCGGAGACGTGGAGGCCGATGGTGAGCGGGCCGTGGTCGGCCATGCTCCGGTCATCTCCGACGATCGCGGCACCCCGACGGTGGCGATCGTCGTCGCTGAGGTGACTTATCCGTCGGTCGGCGACCAGCTCGCGACCGCAGCGCCTGACCTGGCCCTCTTCCTCGGCCTCGGTGCCGTGCTCGGCCTGTTCGGCACCTGGGCCGTCTCGCGCGTCGTACGACGTTCCACGCGGGGGCTGGGCACCACGGAACTGGCCGGCCTGGCCGACCAGCGTGAGGCGCTCCTGCACGCCATCCGGGAAGGCGTGGTCGGCGTCGGGACCGACGGGCGGGTGACGGTCATGAACGACGCTGCCCGGGCGACGCTCGGTCTCGAAGGCGGGCCCGACCCGGTCGGTCGGCCGGTCGAGTCCCTCGGCCTCGACCCGCACGTCGTCGCGCTGCTGACCGGTGAGGGCGCCGACGTCCGTGATGCCCTGGCCCTGGTCGGCAGCCGGGTCGTGGTCTTCAACCGCGGGCGGGCCTCCACCGGCGGCCGCGGCATCGGCACGGTGACGACGCTGCGCGACCGCACCGAGCTCGTCTCCCTCCAGGGACAGCTCAGCTCGAACCTGTCGATCACCGACACGCTCCGCGCGCAGACCCACGAGTTCGACAACCGGCTGCACACCATCTCCGGCCTGGTCCAGCTGGGCGAGTACGACGAAGTGGCCACCCTCGTCGGCACCCTGACCCGACACCGGGCGGAGGTCGGCGAGCACGTCGCGAAGCGACTGGCCGACCCGGCCGTCGCCGCCCTGGTGATCGCGAAGCACGCGGTCGCGGAGGAGCGCGGCGTCACCCTAGAGCTCGACCCGGGCTCACGGCTGCCCGGTCTCCCGCCCGACGTGGCGGCCGACCTCACCACCGTCGTCGGCAACCTCGTCGACAATGCCGTGGACGCGAGCTCCGGTGCCGGCGAGCCGACGGTGGAGTTGTGGATCCTGGCCGACGAGGACGCCGTCCACGTGCGGGTCCGTGACAACGGTCCGGGGATCCCCGACGACCTGAAGGAAGCGGTGTTCGTGCGCGGCTTCTCCACGAAGCCCGAGGTCCTCGGCGGCCGCGGCATCGGCCTGCCGCTGGTGCGCCTGATCTGCACCCAGCGCGGGGGCGAGGTCGTGGTCGACGACGCCGAGCCCGGCAGCGCCGGGGGAGCGGAGTTCCGCGTGGTGCTCCCGATCGGCGCGACGGTCGGGAAGGATGACCCGTCGTGACGGACCTGCGCGTGCTGGTGGTGGACGACGACTTCATGGTCGCCCGGATCCACGGTCGCTTCGTCGAGCAGACCGACGGCTTCGAGGTCGTCGGCATGGCCCGTACCGGTGCCGAGGCGCTGGCGATGGTCGACACGCTCGCGCCCGACCTCCTGCTGCTCGACGTGCACCTTCCGGACCTGTCCGGCCTCGAAGTCCTCGAACAGCTCCGCGGCCAGGGCCGCGACGTCGCGGTCGTGATGGTGACGGCCGAGCGCGGCGCAGCGGCAGTCCGCTCCGCACTGCACGGTGGCGCCCTGCAGTACCTCGTCAAGCCCTTCGAGTACGACGACCTGGCCGATCGGCTGCGCCGGGTCGCCGCCACGCTCGGCGAGCTCACGGGGGAGCCCGACCAGGCGAGCATCGACCGGGCCTTCGGAACAGGCCGACCGGGCGACGTACCGCACGTCCTGCCGAAGGGGCTCAGCGCCGAGACGGCCGATCTGGTGCTGGAGGCAGCGCGTGCAGCCGGTGAGATCTCGGCGTCGGAGGCAGCCGATGCGGTCGGTCTCTCGCGTGTCACGGCCCGCCGCTACCTGGAGCACTTCGTCGACACGGGTGCGGCCGAGGTCCGACTGCAGTACGGCGGCTCGGGTCGACCCGAACGCCGCTATCGCGTGACCCCCTGAAAGACTTAGCCTTGCCTGACCGGTCCCTTGCCTGGCCGGTCCCGTCCTCTCTGGGGAGTGCACCCATGACTGCGATCGACAACAGCCACGAGACCTCCGTGCCGCGCGTCACGATGGGCGGCGAGCACCAGTCCTGGGCGGAACGCCTCGCCCTTGCCCTGTTCATCGGGCTCCCGTTCGTCGCGTTCGTCGCCGCCATCCCCGTGGCATGGGGTGGCTGGCTCGGCTGGAGCGACATCGCGATCACGATGGTGATGTACGGCCTCACGCTGCACGGCGTCACGGTCGGCTACCACCGGCTCTTCACCCACAAGTCCTTCAAGCCGAACCGGCCGGTGAAGATCACGCTCGCGATCCTCGGCTCGATGGCGATCGAGGGGCCGGTCATCCGCTGGGTCGCCGACCACCGCAAGCACCACAAGTACTCCGACAAGGACGGCGACCCGCACTCGCCGTGGCGTTTCGGCAACAGCCTTCGCGGCCTGACCAAGGGTTTCCTGTGGGCGCACGTCGGCTGGCTCTTCAACGCGGAGCAGACACCGATCGACAAGTACGCCCCCGACCTGGCCAAGGACAAGGACCTGGTGCGGATCTCGCGCACCTTCTGGATCTGGGTGATGACGTCGCTGTTCCTGCCCGCAGCGCTGGGCTTCCTGCTCACCTGGTCCTGGCAGGGCGCGGTGACCGCGTTCTTCTGGGGCACGATCGTCCGGATCGGCCTGCTGCACCACGTCACCTGGTCGATCAACTCGATCTGCCACGTCGTCGGCGAGCGCCCGTTCGCGTCGCGGGACTTCTCGGGCAACGTGTGGTGGCTGGCGATCCCCTCGGGTGGCGAGTCGTGGCACAACCTGCACCACGCCGACCCGACCTCGGCCCGTCACGGTGTGCAGCGCTTCCAGCTCGACACCTCGGCCCGGATCATCTGGATCCTCGAGAAGTTCGGCTGGGTGCGCGACGTCCGCTGGCCCTCCGCCGAGCGGATCCGCTCCAAGACGGTCACGCCCGCAGCTTGAGGGGTGAGTGACGCGCACGGCAGGCCAACTGGGCCGACGACCTGCGTGGCGCGTCACTCACCGAGCCGTCCCGGCGCTCGGCCCGATTCCGGCGCGGGACCCCGGAGCCAATACCCTGAGACCGTGTTGCAGATCGACCAGACGACGTACGACGCGATTGTCGAGCACGCCAAGCGGGACCACCCCGTCGAGGCGTGCGGCATGGTCGTCGGCCCGATCGGTGCCGACCGCGCCGAGCGGCTCATCGAGATGGTCAACGCCGCCGGCAGTCCGACCTTCTACGAGTACGACTCGACGGACCTGCTGCGCCTGTATCGCGAGCTCGACGACCGCGACGAGGAGCCGGTGGTGATCTACCACTCGCACACCGCGACCGAGGCGTACCCGAGCGTGACCGACATCAACCTGGCCGGCGAGCCCGGAGCCCACTACGTGCTCGTCAGCACGCAGGAGCACGGGAATAACGCAGGCCCGGTGGAGTTCAGGTCCTACAGAATCATTGACGGCGTCGTGACCGAGGAATCGGTCGAGGTCGTCGGCACCCAGAGCGGTACATCTACAGAGGAGACTGGCTGACATGGCCATCGAGGTCCGGATCCCGACCATTCTGCGCACCTACACCGGTGGCGAGAAGGCTGTCAGCGCCGAGGGCGCCAACCTGAGTGCTGCCATCGACTCGCTCGAGGCCAACCACCCCGGCATCAAGGAGCGCCTCGTCGAGGACAAGGGTGCCGGCATCGAGCTGCGCCGTTTCGTCAACGTCTACATCAACGACGAGGACGTCCGGTTCATCGGCAGCCTCGACGCCGAGCTGTCCGACGGCGACCAGATCGTCATCCTGCCGGCCGTTGCCGGCGGAGCCGGCGATCAGGCAGAACCGGCGGCTCGCTAGTTCCATGGTTCGCTACGACAGCCTGCTCGCATCGGTCGGCAACACGCCGCTCGTGGGGCTGCCGCGACTCTCCGCACCGTTCAACACCGGCGCCGACGGCGCCCCCCAGATCCGGATCTGGGCCAAGCTCGAGGACCGCAACCCGACCGGCTCGATCAAGGACCGCCCGGCCCTGAAGATGATCGAGGAGGCCGAGAAGGCCGGCGTGCTCCGGCCCGGCTGCACGATCCTCGAACCCACGTCGGGCAACACCGGCATCTCGATCGCGATGGCTGCGAAGCTCAAGGGCTACCGCACCGTGTTCGTGATGCCGGAGAACACCTCCGAGGAACGCCGCCAGATCCTGCGCATGTGGGGTGCCGAGATCGTCTCCAGCCCGGCCGCCGGTGGGTCCAACGAGGCGGTTCGGGTCGCCAAGCAGATCGCTGCCGAGCACCCCGACTGGGTGATGCTCTACCAGTACGGCAACGCCGCCAACGCCCTGGCGCACGAGGAAGGCACCGGCCCGGAGATCCTGGCCGACCTGCCCTCCATCACCCACTTCGTCGCCGGCCTCGGCACCACCGGCACCCTGATGGGCGTCAGCCGATTCTTCCGCGGCGCCAAGCCGGACGTCACGATCGTGGCCGCCGAGCCGCGCTACGGGGAGCTCGTCTACGGCCTGCGCAACCTCGACGAGGGCTTCGTCCCGGAGTTGTACGACGCCGAGCTGATCGACAGCCGCTTCTCGGTCGGTCCGCGTGACGCGGTCCGGCGGGTCCGGGAACTGCTCGAGCTCGAGGGCATCTTCGCCGGCATCTCCACCGGCGCGATCCTGCATGCCGCGCTCGGCCAGGCCGCGAAGGCGGTCAAGGCCGGCGAGTCCGCGGACATCGCGTTCGTCGTGGCCGACGGCGGCTGGAAGTACCTCTCCACCGGCGCCTACGAGGGCACCATCGACGAAGCTGAAGACAAGCTCGAAGGCCAGCTCTGGGCATAGGGCCCGCCGCCGCCCGGCACTAGTCGTGCCAGGCGAGGTCCTGGTTGCGGTCCCACAGGCTGCCGGTGACCGGACCCAGTCCGAGGACGTCCAGGGCCGCGTTGGCCAGCTCTCCGTTGCGGATCGGTTGCGGTGATGCGCCGAAGCCAGGCTGGTAGGTCGTGCTGGGCACGCGGCGGGTCGTCCGGTTGAGCGTGTAGAGCGGGATGTTGTCGACGCCGGCTCCCCAGAACGCGAACGGCACCCGGAAGTTGCGGGGGTCGGTCGCCTTGCCGTGGTCCCTGGTGCCCGGGATTCCACCGTGGTCGGAGGTGAGGATGATGACCGTGGACTTGCTGAGCGCGGGGTCGCGTCGGACCTGGACCATGATGGATCCGAGCAGCAGGTCGATGCGCTTGATGCCGTCGAGGTACTTCGGGCTCATCCAGCCGTAGGTGTGGCCCATCTGGTCCGGGAGGCCCAGGTGCAGGAAGTAGAAGCTCCGGCGCACGGTGGCCAGGTCGTCGCGCAGCGCCCGGGTGACGGCGCCGTTCTGCTCGACCTTGATGTAGCTCCTGCCGACCGACGCCGGCCACGAGCGGTCGAAGAGCGCGAACTTGCTCTTCGTCGCGAACACGGCGGTCCTGCCACCGGCGGCATGCACCTTCTCGAACACCGACGACACGGGATGACCGGCCGCCTGCTGCACGGTCTTCCGCACCGTGTCGCTGTTCCACGTCACGCCGTGTCCGCCGGCGGTGGCCGTGATCCGCCGACCCGTCACCATCGAGGTGTGGTTCGGCAGCGTCACCGTCATCTCGATCTGGGAGCGGGCGTTGGTGGTGCCGGCGCCCTGGGTGACGATCAGCTTGTGGAGGTTCGGCGTCTTCGAGGGCCCCAGCTTCGTCAGCGCCGCCGGGTTGAGTCCGTCCACCGAGATCGCGATGACGTGTTTGCCGAGGAGGGCGACCCGCTCGGGCGCGGGCGCCGGCTGTACGGCCGTCACCTGGGCGGCGGCCGGACTCGCGGCAACGGGCGCTGCCGTCGTACTGCCGGCGTGGGTGAGGACCACTGAGCAGGCGACGGCGAGCGTCGCGGCGAGTGCCCGTGCCCGGAGTCGCGCCCCGAGGCGCAAGGAAGTCACGGAACGAGCCTACGTCCCCGAACGTGATCTCGATCCCTGAATGCCGACTGCGAGGGTGCCGACGCCGTAGTCTGACCGGGTGCGGCACCTGGACCACCTCGACGTCGATGTCGACGCCCCCATCGGGATCTTCGATTCCGGGTTCGGTGGGCTCACTGTCGCCCGGTCGGTCATCGACCAGCTTCCGCACGAGTCGATCACCTATGTCGGTGACACCGCGCGCCAGCCGTACGGACCCAAACCGATCGGGGAAGTGCGCGAGTACGCCCTCGAGTGCCTCGACCACCTCGTCGAACAGGGCGTGAAGGCCCTGGTCATCGCCTGCAACTCCGCGAGCGCCGCGATGCTGCGCGACGCGCGTGAGCGGTACGACGTCCCGGTGGTCGAAGTGATCTACCCCGCCACGCGGCGGGCCGTCGCCGCGAGTCGCAACGGCCGGATCGGTGTGATCTGCACGCGGTCCACCGCCGAGTCGATGGCGTACGACGACGCGTTCGCCGCCGCGCCCCAGATCTCCCTGACCACCCGCGCCTGTCCGCGGTTCGTCGACTTCGTCGAGGCCGGCGTGACCGGCGGGGACGAGTTGATCGCGGTCGCCCACGAATACCTCGACCCACTGTCCGAGCTCGGTATCGACACCCTGATCCTCGGCTGCACGCACTACCCGCTCCTGACCGGCGTGATCTCCTACGTGATGGGTGATGACGTCACGCTGGTGAGCAGCGCGGAGGAGTGCGCCAAGGACGTCTACCGGATGCTGGCCGACACCGGCCTGATGCGCGCGACCGGCGATCCGTCGTACTCCTTCGTGACGACGGGTGCACCGGCCGAGTTCGAAACGATCGGGCGCCGGTTCCTTGGGCCCGAACTGGTGGCGGCAGGGCAGTTCGCAGGTGGACTGGCCAACGCGAATGGGGGAGCAGCATGACTGAGGAAGTCGCACCGGAGACCACCTTGCTCCGAGTTCCCGACGACAGGCCCGAGCGAACCATCAAGGTCACGATCGTGGGTTGCTCGGGGTCCTATCCCGGGCCGGAGTCACCCGCCAGCTGCTACCTCGTCCAGGCGACCGACGGACTGCGCACGTGGAGCATCGTGCTCGACATGGGCAACGGCGCGCTCGGCGTGCTGCAGCGCTACGTCGACCCGCTCAAGGTCGACGCGGTGTTCATCAGCCACCTGCACGCCGACCACTGCGTCGACATGACCAGCTACTACGTGCTGCGCAAGTACCACCCCAAGGGCAGCCAGCCGAAGATCCCCGTCTGGGGGCCCAAGGGCACGGGCAAGCGGCTCGCGAAGGCCTACGACCTGCCGCGCAAGCCGGGCATGAAGGAAGAGTTCGAGTTCCACGTCTACGGCGACCCGGTCACGGTCGGACCGTTCCGGATCGAGTCGTGGGAGGTTCCGCATCCCGTTCCGGCCTACGGCCTGCGGTTGACCGCCTTCGGGAAGACGCTCGCCTACAGCGGCGACACCGGCCCCACCGACGTGCTCAAGGAGATCGCGCTCGACGCGGACCTGTTCCTCTGCGAGGCGTCGTTCCGCGCCTGCGACGACAACCCGCCCGAGCTGCACCTCACCGGCCGCGAAGCCGGCGAGGCGGCAACCAGTGCGAACGCGAAGCGCCTGGTGATCACGCACGTGCCGCCGTGGCACGACGCGCAGGCGATGCTCGCCGAGGCGACCGAGACGTACGACGGCCCGCTGGAGCTCGCTGCGCAGGGCCTCGTCTACACGCTCTGAAGCCCGTTGGTCGAGGAGGTC
>JAKFEI010000257.1:0-7987 GCA_036675765.1 Nocardioides sp.
AGGGTCTTCACCTGGACCTCGACATTGCCCGTGGGGGATCCGACCGAGGAGTTGATGAACACCGTCGCGGACCCAGCCACCAGCGGCGTGGGAACCTTCGTCACCGAGATCGAGGCGGTGGCAGTCGCCTTCTCGATCGTGTAGACGAGGGTTCCCTCTGCCTCGGTGATGTCGCCATTGCCCGGGTAGAACGCAGTGAGCGTGTAGTCGCCGGCGTAGCCGGGGAGCAGGGTCACCTCCACTTTGCCGTCGACCAGGGGCAGCGTGTCGATGGTGAGTACGACGTCGGCACTGTCGGTGACCGTGGTCTCGACGGTGCCGGTGGCGGCAGCGCCCTCGGTGCCCGCGACGCTGATCGTGGCGGTGCCCGCGAAGTCCTGGCTCGGGGCGAGGTCGAGGGCGACGGTCACGACGCCCGGCTCGGCGGCGCGCACGCCAGCGCCCACTCCCGCGGCCTGGGACACGGGAGTGCCGGCCGGACTCAGGACGGACACTCCCGTGACGGTGAGAGCGACGGTGACGAGGCCGGCGATGCTCCGGCGGACGGACTTCATCGGCTTCCCTTCAACGAACGAGCATACGACCTTTCTCGCCGGGCGGCGCCGGTCAGGAGGTGGCGCCCGTGAAGCGCCGGCCGACCCGGGAGAGCACCTCGACGAGTTCGGCCGGCTCCTCCACGGTGAAGTCGCAGTCGAAGCTCGCGAGGATCATCACCGGCCAGTCGAGGCTGTCGGTATTGAGTGTCATCACGCAGGAGTCGCCGGTCGCCTCGACCGTGCCCCAACGCCCCATGTAGGCCTCGACGTCGGCCGTTGGTGCGGCCATCCGCACCCGCACCTGGTGGCGCTGCGGTCGGCTGCGGAGACCGTTGTTGACGAAGGCGACCGCATCGCCACCGGGCACTTCGCGGGGTGCGAACCGCTGCCCGGTCGTGGTCGGCGTACCCGCGATCCGGTCGATGCGGAAGGACCGCCAGTCGTGGCGGTCACGGTCGTACGCGACGAGGTACCAGCGGCGGCCGATGTTGACCATCCGGTGCGGCTCGACGCGCCGTGTGGTCGCGGCGCCGTCGGCCGCGGTGTAGCCGAACGACACCGGCTCGTCGTCGCGGCAGGCCTGGGCGAGCGTGGTCAGCACCTCGGCATCGAGCGTCGGCCCGCCGGACCAGGGGAGCGCGTCGGTCTGCGTCTTGAGGGCATCCATCCGGCGGCGCAGACGGGGCGGCATCAGGCCGATCACCTTGGTCAGCGCCTGGACGGCGGTGTCCTCGAAGCCGGGTACGCCGCCGCCGGCTGCCGCACGCAGGCCGACCGCGATCGCGACCGCCTCGTCGTCCTCGAGCAACAGCGGCGCCATGCTGCCGCCGGCGCGCAGCTGGTAGCCGCCGGCCACGCCGCGCACCGCATCGACGTCGTAACCGAGGTCGCGCAGTCGCTCGACGTCGCGGCGCACGGTGCGCTCGCTGACCTCCAGCCGGTCGGCGAGATCGCCGCCGGCCCAGAACCGATGGGTCTGCAGCAGGGACAGCAGGCGGAGCATCCGGGCGCTCGTACTCATGTTCTTCAGACTAGTTCGCATTCAGGACAGAAACTGACCTAAAGGGTTCCTAGCGTGGTGGTCATGGAGATGAACCAGAGCAAGTTCCAGAACAGTGGCCCGGTGATCCGCACCGTCGGACTGACCCGCCACTTCACGCGAGGCAAGGACACGATCGAGGCCGTGCGCGGCCTCGACCTGGAGGTGGCGGCCGGCGAGCTGGTCGCCTTCCTCGGACCGAACGGCGCCGGCAAGTCCACGACGCTGCGCATGCTCACGACACTGATCGCGCCGACCGAAGGCTCCGCGGAGGTCGCCGGCTTCGATGTCGTCCGCGACCGCGCCGCCGTCCGGCGTTCGATCGGGTACGTCGGCCAGGGCAATGCCGCGGGCCACCAGTTCCGCGGCCGCGACGAGGTGATGTGCCAGGCCCGCGCGCACGGGCTGTCGCGCCGCGACGCGCGCATCCGCACCGAGGAGCTGCTCGAGGCGTTCGACCTGACCGAGCACGCCGACCGGCCGGTCGCGCAGCTGTCGGGCGGCCAGCGTCGTCGGCTCGATGTCGCGATCGGGCTGGTGCAGGAGCCGCCGATCCTCTTCCTCGACGAGCCGTCCACCGGCCTCGACCCGCAGAACCGGGCCAACCTGCAGGAGCAGGTGCGCCGGCTCAACGCCGACCTCGGCACCACGATCGTGCTGACGACGCACTACCTCGAAGAGGCCGATGCCCTCGCCGGCCGCGTGATCGTGATCGACCACGGCGAGGTGATCGCCGACGACACCGCTGGTGCTCTCAAGTCGGCCCTCGGTGACCTCGTCGCGATGGAGTTCGCGGACGTGCAGGCCGCACGGGCAGCGGCCGAGCGGGCCGACCGCATCGCCGGTGCGCAGATCACGGTCAACGGCACCCACGTCGCTGTCCGCGCCGCCTACGGCCGCGACGCGGCGCCCGGCCTGGTCGCCGACCTCGCCGCCGCCGGCACTCCCGTCACCCGACTCGAGGTCGCGGGCCCCACGCTCGACGACGTCTTCCTCAACCTCACCGGCCGCAGCCTGCGTGAGTCCCAGAACGACACCGGCACGACCGCCACGACCGAAGGAGCGGCAGCATGACCATCGACATCGAGACCCCCGCGACAACGGCGCCCGCCATTCGTCGTACTCCCGTCCCGGCGAAGCCGGTCGGCCTGGTCGCCGACATCGTCAACGTCCTCGTCCGTGAGCTGCAGCCGGTGCTGCGCCAGCCGGTGTCCGTGTTGTTCGCGATGGTGCAGCCGCTGGTGTTCCTCGGCCTGTTCGCGCCGCTGCTGCCGGACACCGGCGACGGCTCGGCACTGCAGTGGTTCGTACCCGGCATCGTCGCGATGACCGCGCTGATGAGCGCGTCGTTCACCGGCGCCAACCTGAGCGAGGAGATCATCAGCGGCTCCTTCGAGCGGCTGCTCGTGTCGCCCGTCCGGCGGTCCGCCCTCATGGTCGGCAAGTCGCTGCGGGAGATGGTGCCGCTGGTCCTGCAGACCGTGATCATCGTGGCGGTCGTGACGCCGTTCAGCTTCGACCTCCACCTGCTCGGGGTCCTCACCGGCATCGTCGTGCTGGTGCCGTTCAGCGTCGGCCTCGGCGCGCTGAGCCTGGCCCTCGCCATCGCGGCGAAGGAGCAAGCCTGGGTGTTCTGGACCGTGCAGCAGACCGCGATCTTCCCGCTGCTGTTGCTCAGCGGCGTGCTGCTTCCGATCGACGGGGCGCCGGGCTGGTTGAAGACCGCCTCCGACCTCAACCCGATGAAGTACGTCGTCGACGCGGAGCGGCACCTGTTCGCCGGCTCGTTCCCCGTCGACACCCTGGCGGCCGGCTTCGGCGCCTCGGTCCTGGTCGGTGCGTTCGGCCTGTGGGTCGGCGTGCGGACGATGAACCGGGCAAGTTGAGCCGGCTCGGCCAATTCAACTAGATGCGTGGCACCACCCGGGTGAGCAGGTCGCCCATCCGGGTGGCTGCTGCGCGTCCGGCTTCAAGGACCTCGGCGTGGTTGAGCGGCTCGCCGCTCATGCCCGCAGCGAGGTTGGTGACCAGGCTGATGCCGAGGATCTCCATCCCTGCCTCACGGGCGGCGATCGCCTCGAGCGTCGTACTCATGCCGACGAGGTGGCCGCCCATGTTGCCGGCCATGCGGACTTCGGCCGGGGTCTCGTAGTGCGGGCCGGGGAACTGGACGTAGACGCCCTCGTCGAGCGACGGCTCGATCGCGCGGCACATCTCGCGCAGGCGGCTGGAGTAGAGGTCGGTCAGGTCCACGAAGTTGGCGCCGACGATGGGGGACTGGCCGGTCAGGTTGATGTGGTCGCTGATCAGGACCGGGGTGCCGGGCGTCCAGGTGGGCTTGAGCCCACCGCAGCCGTTGGTGAGCACGATCGCGCGACACCCGGCTGCGGCCGCCGTACGCACGCCGTGCACGACGGCGGCGACACCGCGGCCCTCGTAATAGTGGGTGCGGCTGAGGAACACCAGCAGGTGCTGGTCGACGCCACCGTCGACGCCCGGGACGCGGATCGACCGAATCTTGCCGGAGTGGCCGGCGACGGCCGACGCAGCAAAGCCGGGCAGGTCGGTCACGTCGATCTCGGTGGTGTTCGCACCGCCCGACCCGTCGAGTGCATCGGCGGCGGGCAACCACCCCGATCCGAGCACGAGCGCGACGTCGTGGCGCGCCACGCCCGTCAGTTCGGCCAGACGGGCGGCGGCCGCATCGGCCAGGGAGTACGGCGAGGTCGACTCGGTCACGGACGCGACTCTAGCCGTCACCAGGAAGCGGCGAGGAGTTCCGGGACGTACCCGTGGCGGACCCGCTGCGGGTGGTTGCCCACGGGCAGGTAGGCCACTTCCTCCATCGTCTCCGTGGAGAGCACCGCGACCGCGTCGTCGTCGGAGAGCGACACCCAGCAGGTCTCGTTGAGGCCCTCGGTCGTCCAGTACGGCTTGCCGTAGTGGTGGCCGGTGGTGGTCTCGTCGAAGTACGTCGCCTCGCCGGTCTCGGAGTCGACGAGCGCGGCGTAGTCGTCCATCGTGCCTGCGGCGCAGAGGGTCTCGCCGTCGGCGCTGATCGCCAGGCCGTGGTGGGCGGAGTCGTTGACGTACTGCTCGAGCAGCATGTTCGGGACGCGGTTCTCGAGCTGGACGACGTCGACGACGGCGCCGGTCGTCGGCTCGGTCTCGCCGCCGAGGGTGTAGTCCATCGTCCCGTTCAGGTCCGCTGCCTGGGTGTCGAAGACGACGTACCCGTGCAGGAACGACACCTGGAGGTAGAGGTACCGGCCGGCGGGGTGGACCGCCACGGGGCGGACCGCGCTGCTCATGCCCGGGTGGCCGGCCTCGGCCAGCTCGTGACCGATGTTCCAGCGCTCGAGGACCTCGAAGTCGTCGGTGGCGACGTACTGCAGCCAGCGGTCCGACTTCACGGCGCCGTCGAGGACGTCCCACGGCAACTTGCTCAGGACGGGGACGAGGCCACCGAGTCCGAACTTGTTGAGCGGCAGGCCCAGGAGGGTGCCGTCACTGGGGTTCACGTCGTCCACGGGCGTGTAGACCCGGCCGATGGAGGCGTGCAGGATCCGCTCGCCGTCCTCGGTGTAGTTGCTCTCGTGCGGCGTCTCGCCGGACGGGAAGACCCGCATCCGGTCACCCAGCTTGATCGACTTGCCGTCCACGGTCTCGTTGACCATGGAGTACTCGATGACCTGGCGCTTGGTGGAGTCGGACACGAGCAGCCGGCGGCCGTCGTTGGAGATCTGCATGTGGTCGGTGCGGTACCCGTCCATCTGCTGCTCGCGCACGATCGAGTCGGTGCGTCCGGCCGTGGCCTTCGCGATGTCGATCCAGACGACGTCGGCGAAGCTGGGCCGGGAGACGGCGAGGTACTTGCCGTCCGTCGTCGTGAACATGTCGTCGACGTACTGGTCGTGGCCCTGGCCGGGGCCGGCGTTGATGGCGAGGTAGAAGACCGTCGCGACCGGGTTGAGCAGGATCGACTGCTTCTCCTGGGCCTTGTCCGGGACCAGGTTCACGCCACGCTTGAGGACCTCGAGGGAGGTGGCGTCCACGATGCTCGCGGTGCCGTCCCAGTTGTTGCCGACCCACATCACCTCACGCAGTTCGGGCGCAGGGTCAGCCGAGGTGGCCGGCGCTGCCGGCTGGAGAGTCAGGATGAGGCCGGTGACGGCGACCGCTGCCGTCGCGATTCGCAAGCGCATGAACATGACAACGATTCACGTTCTGCAGGGTCACGTCCGTCAGAGGCCGGTGGAGCGGCACGCGCGCCGGCGCAGGGCGTTCACGTAGTCGGCCGGAGCGTCCGCCGCCTCGGCGGCGTTCGAGAGGACACCGAGGTACGACGCCGAGGGCAGGCCGCCCTCATAGGCGTCCAGGACGTAGGTCCACGCCACGACCGCGCCACCCATGGTCGCGATCCGGACCTTCGTGCGTCGGTACAGGCCGGAGTCCGCGGACTCCCAGCGGTCGAGGTTCGGCTCGTCGAGCGGGCTGACGTCGTACACGGCGACGAAGACCTGCTCGAACGGGTCCTGCACGATGGTGGCCAGGGAGCCGTCCCAGCCGTGTTCCTCGCCGCCGAACGTGAGCCGCCACCCGGTGAGCCACCCGGTGGTCTGCAGGGGGGAGTGGGGGCACATCTCGCCCATGCGGGCCGGGTCGAGGTTGGTGCCGTAAGCGGCGTACGACGTCACGGGCGACAGGCTAGTGCCTGCCCCTCCCGTGACGTCGCCGCCGACACGTCAGCTGCCGGTGTAGAGCAGGTGGTTGGCCGGGGTGGCCGCCGAGCAGATGATCAGCAGGATGCAGGTGCGCGCCGTGCCGGAGATCTTGCCCTTGGTGGTGGCCGCGACGATCGCGGAGTTCACGGTCGCGGGCGAGGCGGTCGGGTGGGTGGACAGGTAGAGCGCGGCGGCCGCGGCGACGTGCGGCGACGCCATCGACGTACCGCTGATCGTGCTCGTGCCGTTGTTCAACCACGCCGACGTGATGTCGACGCCGGGTGCGAACAGGTCGACGCAGGTGCCACGGTTCGAGAAGGAGGCACGCGCGTCGTTGCGGTCGCTCGCGGCGACGGTCAGGGCCTCGGCGACCCGGGCCGGGGAGACACCACAGGAGTCGGAGTTCTCGTTGCCGGCAGCCAGGGCCATCGTCACGCCGTCGGCGATCACGCGACGGACGGCGGCGTCGAGGGTGGTGGAGGCGCCGCCACCGAGGCTCATGTTGGCCACGGCCGGCTGGCCGGCCTGGTGGTTGGCGACGACCCAGTCGAGGCCGGCGATGACGGCGGACGTCGCGCCCGAGCCGTTGCAGTCGAGGACCCGGACGCCGATCAGCTTCGCCTGCTTGGCGAGACCGTAGGCGTTGCCGCCGATGGTGCCGGAGACGTGCGTGCCGTGACCGTTGCAGTCGGTCGCGTTGGCGTCACCGTCGATCGCGTCGGTGCCGTGGACCGCGCGGCCGCCGAAGTCGGGGTGGGTGGTGAGGATGCCGGTGTCGATGACGTACGCGTCGACGCCCGCGCCGGTGCTGTTGTAGGTGTACGCGTTGTTCAGCGGCAGGTTGCGCTGGTCGACGCGGTCCAGGCCCCAGCTGGGGGTGGGGGCCTGGGTGTCGCTGATCCGCATCGTGCGGTCGAGCTCGATGGACTGGATCCGGGCGTCGCCGCGGAGCACGGTGAGGAGGGTGTCGGTCAGCGTGGCCGCGAAGCCGTTCAGCACGTTCTGGTAGACGTGCGTGACCTGGCCGCCCTTGCTGGAGACGAGCGCATGGGCAGTGGCCCGGGCGTCTGCCGTGGGCTTGAGGGTGACGATGACGTCGAGCAGGCCGGCGGACTGGGCCCCGAGGGGTCGGGCGCTGACCGGAGCGGCCTGTGCGGCCGGGAGGGGGATCTGCGTGAGCGTCGCGATGGCGAGCGCACAGGCAGCGATGATGCCGAGAATCCGAGACATGCGGAGCAGCTCCTTGCTGGACGGTGAGCGGCCCCATGCCGCCCTACCGGAGAGTAGGCGGAACTCTGCCCTGAACGTGATGACGGACACAAGGGTGGGGCCTACTAGGCTGGTCGCGTGACCCACTTCGATGTCCTCGTCCTTGGTGCTGGCCCCGGGGGCTACGTCGCCGCAATCCGCGCGTCGCAGCTCGGCAAGTCCGTTGCTGTCATCGAGAAGAAGTACTGGGGCGGTGTGTGCCTCAACGTCGGCTGCATCCCGTCCAAGGCGCTGCTCAAGAACGCCGGGCTCGCCCACACGCTGACCCACGAGAAGGCCAAGTACGGCATCGAGGGTGACGCGACGATGTCCTACGGCCCGACCCACGCGCGCTCCCGCCAGGTGAGCGCCGGGATCGTCAAGGGCGTCCACTTCCTGATGAAGAAGAACAAGATCACCGAGATCGACGGCTGGGGCAC
>JAKFEI010000555.1:0-7972 GCA_036675765.1 Nocardioides sp.
CTACCAGAACTGCCCGATCTTCAACGACGGCGCCTTCGACGCCATCAAGGGCATGGGTGACCACAAGGGCGAGAAGGACTACGCGGTCATCCCGCTGGTCCACGGCCAGCCGATCACCTTCGGTGTCCGCGACGAGGCCACCGGCCTCGGCGACAAGGCACTCGTGCGTTCGGCATCGGGCAACGTCGAGGTCGTCGACACGAGCTCGGTGAGCGTCGACCAGGTCCTGGTCCACGACGCGCACGACCCGGACCCGTCCACGGCGTTCGCGATCAGCCGGCTCACTGCGGCCGACTACCTCAACCGCAGCCCGATCGGCATCTTCCGCCAGGTCGAGCGGCCGACGTACGACGACCAGGCCCGCGCCCAGGTCAGCGACGCGGTCAACAAGGTCACCGGGACCGCCGAGGACCGTCTCTCGGCACTGATCAACGCCGGCGACACCTGGACCATCGACTGAGGTTCGACCGGATCGCGCCGCGGAAGGGTCAGGCGGAGCGGACCGCGACGACGTCGGCGAACGTCTCGAGCGCCGTCCGCACCGAGCCCTCGGGAAGCACCGCGAGGAGCTGCTTGGCCTCCTGGGCACGCGCGACGACGTACGACCGGGCTTCCTCCATCGCGGGGTGCTTGCGCAGCAGGCCCAGCGCTTCGGCGTGCAGCTCGGCGTCGCCGGCGAGGTCGGACTTCGCGGGGTCGAGCAGCTCGAGCAGGCGCGCGTCGCCCGGGTCCGTCGACGCTCGCGCCATCAGCACGGGAAGCGTCGGCACGCCCTCCTTGAGGTCGGTGCCGGGCGTCTTGCCCGACTCCTCGGTCTCGGAGGCGATGTCGAGGATGTCGTCGGAGAGCTGGAACGCCGTACCGACGAGCTCGCCGTACTCCGTCAGCGCGGACACCACGGCCGGGTCGGCACCGGAGAACAGGGCGCCGTAGCGGGCGGACGTCGCGATCAGCGAGCCGGTCTTGCCCGCGACGACCTCAAGGTAGTGCTGGAGGGCGTCGTCCTCGGGGCCGGGTGACACCGTCTCGAGGATCTGGCCCTCGACCAGGCGCGTGAAGGTCTCGGCCTGGATCAGCACGGCCTCCGGACCGAGCTGGGACGTCAGCTCGGAGGACTTCGCGAACAGGAAGTCGCCGGTCAGGATCGCGACGAGGTTGTCGTAGCGCGAGTTCGCCGAGTCGGCACCGCGACGCAGGTCCGCCTCGTCCATGACGTCGTCGTGGTACAGCGAGCCGACGTGGGTGATCTCGACGACGCAGGCCGCCGTGAGCACCTCGGGAGCGTCCGGGCGCGGTCCGACCTCGGCCGCGAGGAGCACCAACAGCGGGCGGAACCGCTTGCCGCCGGCGGCCAGCAGGTGGCGCGCCGCCTCGGTGACGTACGGCGCCCGGCTGGTCGCGTGACCGAAGAGGGCCTCTTCCACCGTCGCCATCCGCTCACGGAGGCGCTCGGCGAGGGCAGTGTCGACGATCGGCAGGGCCAGTTCGGCCGGGCTCGCGGAAGCACTCACCTGATGAAGTCTCCCGCATTCGTCACCAGGTCCAGCACCGGCCCCGGCACGATGCCCAGCACGAGGGTCGCGGCAAGGCACACGACGATGGTGCCGGAGGTCAGCAGCGACGACGCGGTGACCTCTCCTGCACCGTCAGGGTGGGTCTCGGTGAAGAACATCAGGCGAATGTGCCGGACGTAGAAACCGACCGCGATCACGCTGGACGCGATCGCGACGAGGACGACCGGCCAGGCGCCCGCTGACATGGCTGAGGTGAAGACGGCCCACTTGCCGATGAACCCGGCGGTGAGCGGAATGCCGGCCATGGAGAGCAGGAAGAACGCGAAGGCTCCGGCCACGAGCGGCGAGCGCCGGCCCAGGCCGGCCCAACGGTCGTAGTGGGTGGCTTCGCCACCGGCGTCGCGCACGAGCATCACGATCGCGAACGCACCGATCATCGAGAAGCCGTAGGTCGTGAGGTAGAACAGCACGCCCTCGAGGGAGGTGTACTGGCCCTTCGCCAGCTCGTCGGCGCCCTGGACCCCGAGGACACCGACCAGCAGGAAGCCGGTGTGCGCGACCGAGGAGTACGCGAGCATCCGCTTCACGTCGTTCTGTACGGCGGCCAGGACCGCACCGACGAGCATCGACGCGATCGCGACGACCCACAGCATCGGCACCCAGCTCCAGCGCTCGCCACCGAAGGCGACGTACATCAGGCGCAGCAGGGCACCGAACGCGGCGACCTTGGTGCCGGCGGCCATGAACGCCGTGACGGCGGTCGGGGCGCCCTGGTAGACGTCGGGCGTCCACGCCTGGAACGGTGCGGCACCGATCTTGAAGAGCAGGCCCACCGCGAGCAGCGCGATGCCGGCGAGGAGCAGGCCGTGGTTCGGACCGCCCGCGCGGACGGCTTCGTTGATGCCGGCGAAGGTCACCGACCCGGAGTAGCCGTAGACCAGCGCGGCGCCGTACAGGAAGAAGCCGGAGGCGAAGGCACCGAGCAGGAAGTACTTCATCGCCGCTTCCTGGCTGAGCAGGCGACGCCGACGGGCGAGGCCACACAGCAGGTACAGCGGGAGCGAGAGGACTTCGAGCGCGACGAACATCGTCAGCAGGTCACCCGATGCGGGGAACAGCAGCATGCCGCCGACCGCGAAGAGCATCAGCGGGTAGACCTCGGTGTGCTCGAGGCCGCGGGTGGAGGCCTCGCGCTCGGTGTCCGTGCCGGGGAGGGCGGCTGCCTGGCCGGTGAAGGCGGAGACCCCGCCCTCGAGGCGCCGCTCGGCGAACAGCGCGACGCCACCGATGGCGAAGATCAGGACCAGCGCCCAGAGGTAGACGGTGGGACCGTCGACGATGACGCTGCCCTCGGCCCCGACGATGCCGCGGCCATCGCTGCCGCCCGCGCCGGAGTGCTCCTGGAGGTCGGCTCCGACGACGATCGTGGAGACCAGGGCGGCGACGAGCACCGACAGCGCCAGCGTGATCTGCGGGATGCGGCGGGCGCCGCGGGCGAGGAAGGCCTCGATCAGGACGCCGACACAGGCGCCACCGAGGACCAGGAGCAGCGGGAGGAGTTCGAAGTACTCGACCTCGGGCTTGGTGAACGTCATCAGTGCGCCTCCCCTTCCGACGTGCCCTCATACGTGAACCAGCCCTCGACGGCCGGTGGGTCGTCATGGACCCCGACCTGCTCGAGCAGGTCACCCACCATCGGGTTGGCGACATCCAGCAGGGGGGCAGGGAAGAAGCCGAAGAAGACCAGCGCCGCGATCAGCGGGGCCACAGCGACGACCTCGCGCAGGCCGAGGTCCTTGGTGTCCTCGAGATCGGCCGAGGTCGGCCCGGTCATCGTGCGCTGGTACATCCACAGCACGTAGATCGCCGACAGGACGACCGCGGTGATCGCGATCGCGCCGACGTACCAGCCGTAGTCGAAGGCAGCCAGCAGCACCAGGAACTCGCTGACGAACGGCGAGAGGCCCGGCAGGCCGAGGGTGGCGAGACCGGCGATCAGGAACAGGCCGGCCAGGACGGGCGCCACCTTCTCGATGCCGCCCATCTCGCTGATCAGCGAGGTGCCGCGACGGTCGTAGAGGTAGCCCGCGACGAGGAACAGCGCCGCCGTGCCGAGTCCGTGGTTGACCATGTAGAGGATCGCGCCGGTGCCGCCCTGCGTGCTCATCGTGAAGATGCCGAGCGTGATCAGGCCGAAGTGGCTGAGCGAGGTCAGGCCGATCAGGCGGAACACGTCGTCCTGGCCGATGGCCACCAGGGCGCCGTACACGACCGAGATCAGGGCGAGCACGACGACCAGCGGGGTTGCCCACTGCGACGCCTCGGGGAAGATCCCGAGGCAGAACCGCAGCATGCCGAAGGTGCCGATCTTGTCGAGGATGCAGACCAGCAGCACACCGGTGCCGGGGGTCGCCTTCTCGGTGGTGTCGGCCAGCCAGGTGTGCAGGGGGAACAGCGGCGCCTTGATCGCGAACGCGATGAAGAAGCCGAAGAACAGCCAGCGCCCGGCCTCGGTGTCGATGTCGAGCTTCTCGAGGTCCTTCAGCAGGTACGACGGTTCGCCCGCCTGGGCGGAGACGACGTACAGGCCGATGACCGACGCGAGCAGGATCAGGCCGCCCGCGAGCTGGAACATCAGGAACTTGAGCGCTGCCGCTCCTCGTCCCTCGCGACCGAATCCGCCGACGAGGAAGTACGCCGGGATCAGCGTGGCCTCGAACACGACGTAGAACAGGAAGACGTCGGTCGCACAGAACACCGCGAGCGACAGTCCTTCCAGCGCCAGCGCCCAGGCGACGAACGCCTTCGCACCGGCGCCGTTGGCGTCGTCGGCCTTGAACCACTCGGCGCCGAGCACGACCGGCACGAGCAGGACGGTGAGCAGCACCATCAGCAGGCCGAGGCCGTCGAGCCCGAAGGCGTAGTGCACGCCGAACGCCTCGATCCAGTCGTGCACCTCCTCGAACTGGCGACCGCCGTCGACCTCGTAGTTCAGCGCGATGACGAGCCCGAGGACGAGCGTCGCGAGCGCGACACCGAGGCCGGTGACCTTGCTGACCGCAGCGGGCAGCAGGGCCACGGCAATGGCGCCGGCAATCGGGAGCCAGACGAGCAGGCTCAGGATCGGGAAGTCACCCATCAGAGATTCACCGCCACGAGGGTCAGGACGAGGATGACCGCGCCCACGAGGATGGACAGTGCGTAGGTGCGGACGTAGCCGTTCTGCAGGCGGCGGACCCATTCACCGGTTCCGGTGAGGATGGTCGAGCCGCCCGTGAAGGCGCCGTCGACGAGCGTCCGGTCACCGGCCACCAGGGCGGTGACGGTTGCCTTGCCGGGCGCGACCACCAGTCCGTCGTTGATCGCGTCGCCGTACAGGTCGGCACGGGCCGCCTTGGTGGCGAAGGAGACGTCAGCCGGCGCGGTCCGCGGGACGTCCTGCTTGCCGACGAGGAACCAGGCCAGGCCGACGCCCACCGCGACCACCGCGACGGTGATCAGCGTGATCACGATGACCGGGATCGGCGGCTCGTGGTGCTCGGCGTGGCCGACGACCGGGCTGAGCCACTCGACGATCCAGTTGCTGGCGAGCATCAGGCCACCGAGGACCGACAGCGCGGCGAGGACGATCAGCGGGATCGTCATCACCTTCGGGCTCTCGTGCGGGTGCACGCCCTTCTCCCACCGCTTGTTGGTGAAGTAGGTCATCAGCATCAGGCGGGTCATGTAGAAGCCCGTGATGCCGGCACCCAGCAGGGCGCAGATGCCGACGACCGGGTTCTCGATCAGGGCGACCTCGATGATCTTGTCCTTGGACCAGAAGCCCGAGAACGGCGGGAAGCCGATGATCGCGAGGTAGCCCATGGCGAAGGTCAGGAAGGTGACGGGGAGCAGCTTGTTGAGCGCGCCGTAGTGGCGCATGTCCACGTCGTCGTCCATCGCGTGCATCACCGACCCGGCGCCGAGGAACATGTTGGCCTTGAAGAAGCCGTGCGTGAGCAGGTGGAAGATCGCGAAGGCGTAGCCCGCGACACCGAGACCGGCGCCGAGCATCATGTAGCCGATCTGGCTCATCGTGGAACCGGCCAGGGCCTTCTTGATGTCGTCCTTCGCGCAACCGATGATCGCACCCCACAGGAGCGTCACCGTGGCCACGATGACCACCGCGGTCTGGGCGTTCGGCGCGAGCTCGAAGATGAAGTTGGAGCGGACCACGAGGTAGACACCGGCCGTGACCATGGTCGCCGCGTGGATCAGGGCCGAGACCGGGGTCGGGCCCTCCATCGCGTCGAGCAGCCACGCCTGCAGCGGCACCTGCGCGGACTTGCCGCAGGCACCGACCAGGAGCAGCACGCCGATCCACGTCAGCGTGGTCTCGGTGGCACCACCGGCGAGCGCGCTGACGCCACTGAAGCTCGTCGTACCGAAGGTCACGAACATCAGGAAGATCGCCAGGCCCAGGCCCATGTCGCCGACCCGGTTGATGACGAACGCCTTCTTGGCGGCCGCCGCGGCGGACGGCTTGTGCTGCCAGAACCCGATCAGGAGGTACGACGCCAGGCCGACCCCTTCCCAGCCGAGGAACAGTCCGACGTAGTTCTCCGCGAGGACCAGCATCAGCATCGCGGCGACGAACAGGTTGAGGTAGGCGAAGAACCGCGACCGGCGCGGGTCGTGCTCCATGTAGCCGACGGAGTACAGGTGGATCAGCGCACCGACGCCCGTGATCAGCAGCAGGAACAGCGAGGACAGCGGGTCGTAGAGCAGGTCGAGCCCGACGTCGAGGTGACCGGCCTCGATCCAGGTCCACAGGTGCTTCGCGACCTGGCGGTCGCCCTCGTCACGGCCGAGCAGCTGCAGGAACATCACCAGGCTGAGCACGAAGGAGCCGGTGATCGTCGCCAGCCCGATCCAGTGGCCGTAGGCCTTGGTCCGCCGGTTGCCGAGCAGCAGGAGCACGGTGGCGCCGAACAGCGGCAGCGCGATGATCAACCACAGCAGGCTGAAGATGCCGTCGGCCTCAGTGGGTGCGACGACGGGGATGTGGGTCTCGCTGGAAGCGAGCGCGACAGCAGAGAGAGCATTCATGGTCCGGTCCTCAGAACTTCAGCAGGCTCGCGTCGTCGACCGAGGCCGAGCGACGGGTCCGGAAGATGGTCATGATGATCGCGAGTCCGACGACGACCTCGGCCGCAGCCACCACCATCACGAAGAAGGCGGCGATCTGGCCGTCGAGGTTGCCGTGCTGGCGCGCGAACGCCACGAAGGCCAGGTTGCACGCGTTGAGCATCAGCTCGACGCACATGAACACCACGATCGCGTTGCGGCGGGTCAGCACCCCGATCGATCCGATCGTGAACAGGATCGCCGACAGGACGACGTACTCGGTCACTTCGGGTCCTCCTCGGTGGACGCCGCCGCGCCGCTCTTGCCCGCCACTTCGGGCGCGTGCGTCGGATCGACCCCGATCTGCGCCTGCATCTTGTCGATGTCGCGCAAGCCAGCGGGCCGCATCGTGCCGCGGGCCGCGAGGACCCGGGACACCGACGCCGCGGCCGGGCTGCCGTCGGGCAGCAGGGCGGGGGTGTCGACGGCGTTGTGCCGCGCGTAGACGCCCGGTGGGGGCAGCGGTCCGAGGTGCGCGCCGGTCTCGGCGTAGGCCCGGATCCGCTCGGCCGCGATCTCGTGCTGCGTTCGACGCGGGGTGAGCCGCTCGCGGTGCGCGAGCACCATGGCGCCGACGGCGGCGGTGATCAGCAGTGCGCTGGTGGTCTCGAACACGAAGACGTAGCGCGAGAACAACAGGTTGGCGAGCGCCTGGACGTTGCCGCCCTCGTTCGCCCCATCAGCACCGTCGAGCCCGACCGCCGTACCGAAGGTGAGCTGGGTCAGGCCGACGACCATGATCACGGCGAAGGCCAGGCCGACGAACCAGGACAGCGCGCGCTGGCCCTTGATCGTCTCGACCAGGGAGTCGGACGCGTCGACGCCGACCAGCATGAGCACGAAGAGGAACAGCATCAGGATCGCGCCGGTGTAGACGATGATCTGCACCGCGAAGAGGAACGGTGCCTCCAGGACGGCGTAGAGCACGGCCAGGCTGATCATCACGACGGCCAGCAACAGCGCGGCGTGCACGGCCTTGCGGACGAACAGCAGGCCGAGAGCGGCCAGCACCATGATCGGGGCGAGCACCCAGAACGCGGTCATGCGTCGCCCCCTGCAGTGCCGTCGGTCGTCGGCACCGTCGGCACCGGGATCGGGGCCGCGAAGTCCCCGCGGTAGTAGGCCAGGTCGTCCTTGCCGAGCTGCATCTCGTGCGGCGGCTGTTGCATGCCGGGCAGCAGCGGGGCCAGCAGGTCGGACTTCTCGTAGATCAGGTCCGCCCGGTTGTCGTCGGCCAGCTCGTACTCGTTGGTCATCGTGAGCGCCCGGGTCGGGCAGGCCTCGATGCACAG
>JAKFEI010000072.1:0-7904 GCA_036675765.1 Nocardioides sp.
ACCCTGCACGCCAACAGCGCGCGCGAGGCACTGACCAAGGCCTGCACGCTGCCGTTGCTCGCCGGCGAGAACATCTCGGCCCGCTTCGTCGTACCGACGGTGGCAGCGTCCATCGACCTCGTCGTCCACCTCGCGCTCGACCCACGTGGAGCACGTCAGGTGCGGGAGATCGTGGCCGTGCCCGGACGAATGGAGGGCGACGTCATCGAGACCGAGTCGGTCTTCGAATGGCGCGATGGCCAGCTGCGGCGCGGGATCGGGCTGCCGCCACGACTCGACCAGTTCGAGCGGGTCGGCATCGATGTCGCCCGGCTCCTCCACGAGGCCGGGTGACCCGGGATGGGTGCGCTGGTCGGCTTCGGATTCGGGCTCGGATGCCTGCTGGTCTGGGCGGCCTGCCGGCCCCGGGAGATGCGTCCCGCGGCGGCCAGCGGGTCGGGCCGGATCGAGCAAATGCTCGCGGAGGCCGGTCTGCGTGAGGTTGCACCGCGCTCGCTGATAGCGCTGTGCACGGGGTCCGCGGTCGTTGGCGCCGTCGTCGTTCTCGGGATCACCCGGACCGCACCGATCGCTGTCGTCTTCGGTGCACTCGCGGGCTACCTCCCGATGGCGATCGTCGCCGGGCGCGCCCGGCGACGCCAGCGTGAGTTCGCCGAGGTCTGGCCCGAGGCCGTGGACGACCTCGCCTCCGCCGTACGGGCAGGGATGTCGTTGCCCGATGCGGTGGCAGCCCTTGCCGTCCGGGGCCCGGAGCCGTTGCGGGCGGCCTTCGGTGCGTTTGCGTTGGACTACCAGGTGTCCGGCCGGTTCGGTGACTGCCTCGATCGCCTCAAGGAGCGGCTGGCGGACCCGGTCGGTGACCGCGTCGTCGAAGGCCTGCGCATCGCCCGCGAGGTCGGCGGTGGCGAGCTCGGACGACTCCTGCGCAGCCTGTCCGGGTTCCTCCGCGACGACCTCCGCACCCGCTCTGAACTCGAGGCCCGTCAGGCGTGGGCCGTGAACGGCGCGCGGGTCGCGGTCGCGGCGCCGTGGGTGGTGCTGCTGGTGATGTCGACCCAGCGCACCGTGATCGAGCGCTATCAGTCCGCGGCCGGCGCCGTCGTGCTCGCGGTGGGTGCGTGCCTCTGTGTGATCGCGTACCGGCTGATGATGCGGATGGGTCGCCTCCCCACCGAACGTCGGATCCTCCAGTGAGCGCAGAGGTGTGGGGCGGTCTCCTCGGCCTCGGTACGACGACCGGCCTGGCCCTCGTTGCGGGCCGGGTCGTTGCCATGCGCCGGCCCCGACTGGAGAGCCGGGTGCTGCCCTACGTGCGGGACCTGGCCTCGGCTGACCGACCGGTCGCACCGGTCGAGCCGAGCAATGCTGTGGCCGCAGTCTTCGGCCCGCTGCTGCGTCGAGCGGCCGAGACGATCGAACGCGTCGTCGGCGGGACACCCTCCGTCCGCCGTCGTCTGTCGCGCGCCGGGCTGGACATCAGCGTGCACGACTTCCGGGTCCAGCAGGTGCTGTGGGGGCTGGCCGGCTTCGGCATCGCAGCCGTGTACGGCGTCCTGCGCACCTGGACCCGTCCGACGAATCCGTTGCCGCTGCTGCTGTTGTGCATCGGCGCCTTCGTCATCGGCGTGCTCCTGCGCGACAACCGGTTGAGCACCCAGGTCAAGCAACGGGAGGTCGCGATGGTCGCGGAGTTCCCCACGATTGCCGAACTGCTCGCCCTCGCAGTGGCCGCCGGTGAAGGACCCGTCGCTGCGCTTGCACGCGTCGTACGACGAAGTGGTGGTGAGCTCTCGCGAGAACTCGGCGACGTGCTGGCCCACATCCGCACCGGCGAACCGGTCGCCGACGCCTTCGACCGCCTGGCCGGGACGACCGGCGTGAGCGTCGTGGCGCGCTTCGCGCACGGCATCGCGGTGGCTGTCGAGCGCGGCACTCCGCTGGCCGACGTACTCCATGCGCAAGCGGCCGACGTCCGCGAAGCCGGTCGGCGCGCCCTCATCGAACAGGCCTCCCGCAAGGAGATCTTCATGATGGTGCCGGTCGTGTTCCTCGTGCTGCCGGTGACCGTTCTGTTCGCGTTCTGGCCCGGCTTCATCGGCCTCTCCCTGACCTACTGATTCACGCTGATTCGCGCTGCACTCTCGGAAGGAACCACCGTGCACACCTCCACCCTCCTCACCTTTCTGCGACGCCGATGGCACCAGCGCGACGAACGCGGCGACGTACCCGGCTGGGTCCTCGTCACGGTGATGACGATCTCGATCGGCGTCGCCCTGTGGAGCCTGGCCCAGCCGCAGTTGGTGGGCATCCTCCAGTCAGCGCTCAACTCCGTGAAGTGAGCACGCAGCAGCGGCGTCGGGACCAACGAGGCTCGGCGCTGGTCGACTTCACCCTCGTCACGGTGGTCCTGTTGCCGATCGTGGTCGGGCTGATCCAGGTCGCGCTCGTGCTGCACGTCCGGGCGACGCTCGCGGCCGCGGCCTCCGAGGGTGCCCGGCTGGCGGCCACCGCCGACCGTGGCCCGGGCGACGGCGTCGAGCTGACCCGCGCCCAGATCGACGACGCACTTGCCGGTTCCTTCGCCAGGGACGTCGAGGTGCGCCAGGTGATGGTCGGCGGTGCACCGGGCGTCGAGATCACGGTCCATGCCGAGGTTCCGGCGCTCGGCCTCGGCGGCCCGGCCGTGGAGTTCTCGGTGTCTGGCCGCGCGGTCGAGGAGAACCCTCGATGAGGCGGCGCTGGGCCGGTCGTTGGGCCGGTCGGCGGCTCGACCAACGGGGGAGCGGTCTGGTCGAGATGGTGTGGATGAGCATCATCCTGCTGCTCCCGCTGCTCTGGATCGTGCTGTCGGTGTTCGAGGTGCAGCGCGGATCCTTCGGCGTGAGCGGCGCAGCCCGCGCCGCCGCACGTGCCTACGCGTTGGCGCCCAACGACGTGGCCGGCGAGAAGCGGGCGGCCGCGGTCGCGCGGCAGGCGCTGGCCGACCAGGGGCTGCGTGACGTCCCGGTCAGCGTCTCGGTGACCTGCTCGCCGTACCCGAAGAACTGCCACAGCGGCACGTCGGTGATCACCGTGCGGATCGAGTCCGCGGTGACCCTGCCGCTGCTGCCCGACGTCCTCGGCAGTGGCGCGCCGACCTTCCGGCTGAGCGCGGACCACACCGTGCCGATCGGGCAGTACCAGGAGATCCAGGAGCAGAGCCGTTGACCCGTACCCGTGACCAGCGCGGCAGTTCGACCCCGCTGATCCTCGCCTTCACCGCGATCATCCTGCTGCTGGTGGCCGTCGTGGTGGACGCGAGCGCCGCCTACCTCGCCCGCCAGCGACTCGATGCCCTCGCCGACGGTGCCGCACTGCAGGGCGCCGACCAGGGCGCCCAGGGCTCCGATGCGTACGACGACGGGCTGGCCGCCGGCGACCTGACCATCGCGCGCCGGGAGGCCGAGCAGGCGGTGCGGGCGTACCTGCGCGACGTCGGCGCCGCCGCCGACCACCCCGGCCTCCGCGCCGTGGTGCGGGTCCAGGATGACCGCATCGTCGTCGAACTCGAAGCGCCGATCGACCTGCCGTTGAGCCTGCCGGGCGCACCCGAGAACCCGACGATCCGGTCCACCGGGTCGGCTGTCGTCGATCCGGAGGAATGAGACCCCGGGACGTCATGCGATCTGGCTGCTCGAGCGACCAGAACGTATGACGTCCGGCCAGCCCCGGTTGCCCCACGGTTCACCCATGGTTCGCACGGATCGCCAAGTGTGGTGAGCGTTCTCATTCGCTTCGCCGGCGCTCGGGCCCGGCCGCACTCCCCGAGGAACGCCTACCCGTGCGCATCACACATCGCGGCCTGCCCGCACTGCTGGCGGCCACCGTCGGCGTCATCCCGCTCTCGCTCGCCGTCACCCTTACATCGGGGACCGCCGCGAACGCAGCGCCCACCGACATCAGGATCAACGAGATCATCACCAACAGCGCCACGTCGCTGGACTCGATCGAGCTGACCAACACCGGCGCCGAGCCCGTGGATGTGTCCGGCTGGATCCTCAAGGACAACAACGACACCCGCACGCTGGCCATCGCGTCGGGCACCACCATCGCGCCCGGCGGCTTCCTCGCGGTGCCGGTCGACGTCACCGGCGGCTTCGGCCTCGGCAACGGCGACGCCGCCCGCGTCTACCTCGCCGACGGCACCACGCTCGTCGACGGGCACACCTTCCCCGCCCACTCCGCCCCGTCCTGGTCGCGCTGCCCCGACGGCAGCGGTCCGTTCGGCCAGGCGAAGTCCGCGACCCTCGGCGCAGCCAACGACTGCCCCGACGTCGAGGACCTGGTGCTCAACGAGGTCGAGTCCAACGGCGACGCCGTCGGCGACTGGGTCGAGCTCGCCAACCCCACCGGCTTCGACATCGACGCCTCGGGCCTGCGGATCAAGGACAGCGACGACACCCGCACGTTCGCCGCGCCGGCCGGGACGATCGTTCCCGCGAAGGGCTACGCGTCGGTCTACACCGACGTGGCCGGCGGGTTCGGCCTCGGCAGCGCCGACAGCGCACGCGTCTTCACCGCTGACGGCAGCACGCTGATCGACTCCTGGTCGTGGACTGCCCACGCCGCGACGACGTACGGACGCTGCATCGACACCACCGGTGAGTTCGTCACCACGATCACCAGCACCCGCGCCGCCGCCAACGACTGCCCGGTGCCCAGCGGTGCCGACGACCTCGTCATCAACGAGATCAGCAGCAACCCGGCCGACTTCGTCGAGCTGAAGAACGTCAGCGCCGGTCCGGTCGAGCTGTCCGGCCTCAAGATCGCCGACAACAGCGCGGCGCCGATCACCATCACCACCGAGTCCACCACGCTCGAGCCCGGCGCGCTCTACTCGTTCTCGCCCGATGCCCTCCCGGGTGGCTTCGGGCTCGGCTCCGCCGACACGGCGACCATCTATCTCGCCGACGGCGTCACGGTGGTGGACACCTACTCCTGGACCAGCCACCGGATCCCGTCATTCGGCCTGTGCCCCGGCTCCGCTGAGCTGGTGCAGAACGCCGCGACCAGCCCCGGCGCCCCGAACGTCTGCCAGCCGGTACGCGTCAACGAGGTCGAGAGCAACGGCGGTACGCCGGGCGACTGGATCGAGCTCGTCAATGTCACGGCCGCCCCGGTGGACGTGTCCGGCTGGATCGTGAAGGACGCCGACGACACCCACGCCTACGCCCTTCCCGCGGCCACGACCCTCGCCGCCGGCGACCGGATCGTCGTCGAGGAGACGGCCCTCGGCTTCGGTCTGGGCAGCGCCGACTCGGCTCGCCTGTTCCGCGCCGACGGCACCACGCTGGTCGACTCCTACGCCTGGACCAGCCACGCGACCACCAGCTACGGCCGTTGCGCCGACGCCACCGGCGACTTCGTGACGACCCGCACCGTCACCAAGGGAGCGGTCAACGACTGCCCGCCGCCGTTCTACGGCGTGCCGACCGTGCCGTGGCCGGGCAGCCAGGACATCACCCTCGCCGACCCGCAGAACGCGTTCGTGTCCTCGATCAGTGCCGGTGACGTCAGCGGACTCGCGTTCGACCCCCACCAGGACGGCGTCCTGTGGGCGATCAAGAACAAGAACCGCCTGTTCAAGCTCACCCAGGTCGACGGCCAGTGGACCCCGCTCGCGACCGACGGCTGGGCCGGCGGCAAGGAGCTCAAGTTCGCCAACGGTGCCGGTGAGCCCGACACCGAGGGCGTGACCGTCGGCCCCGACGGTGCCGTCTACGCCACCTCGGAGCGCGACAACACGGCCAGCGGCGTCGCGAAGAACACGGTGCTGCGCTACGACCCGACCCAGCCGGGCCCGCTGACGGCCACCAACGAGTGGAACCTCGACGGTGACTTCCCCGAGCTCGACTCGATCGCCGGTGGCTCGAACCTCGGCTTCGAAGGACTGACCTGGGTCCCCGACGCGTACCTCGTTGCCGGTGGCTTCATCGACCAGAGCACCGCGGCGGCGTACAACCCGGCGAACTACCCGGGCCACGGCAACGGGTTGTTCTTCATGGCGCTCGAGAACGACGGCAAGCTCTACGCCTACGCACTGGGGAACACCCAGCACCGCGTGGCTGCCGTCAGCAGCGGCTTCCCACACGTCATGGACGTCTCGTTCGATCCCGAGCGCCAGCAGATCTGGGCGGCGTGTGACGACACGTGCGACGGCCAGGTCTCGGTGCTCAAGCTCGGCGCCGACGGCCACTTCGCCGTCGACACCGGCTACGACCGGCCGACCGGGATGCCCGACCTGAACAACGAGGGCTTCGCGATCGCACCGCAGTCGACCTGCACGAACGGCTTCAAGCAGGTCCTCTGGGCCGACGACGCCGGGACCGGTGGGCACTCGCTGCGCGCCAGCACCCTGCCCTGCACGCGGCCGACGGTCGCGAACACCGCACTGCCGACGGTCAGCGGCACGCCCAAGATCGGCTGGACGGTGACCGGCACCACCGGCACCTGGGCGCCGACCCCCGCCACGACCACCGTCCAGTGGCTGGCCGACGGTGTTCCGATCCCCGGTGCCACGAGCACGACGCTGAAGATCGGACCGGCGCTGAAGGGCAGGACGCTCACCTTCCGGGTGACTGTCACGGCGGACCGCCACCTCGACGGCACGGCGACCTCGGCCGCCACCGCGAAGGTCTCGCCCAAGCCGTAGCGGAAAAGAACGAACAGCAGGCTCGGGGTCGATGGCCCCGGGCCTGCTGTTCGCCTGTGGGGGTCAGTTGCCCGCGTAGATCCCGTGGTCGTACGACGGCAGGTAGCTGTCGTTGCCGTCGAACCGCACGTCGAAACCGTTGTTGAGGATCAGCTCCGGTCCCTTGAACGGCGCGTCACACCGGGCGTAGCCGTCGTTGTCGGTGACGACCTCGCAGGTGTGCACCACGCCGGGGTAGACCGCCGAGGGCAGCGAGAAGACGACCAGCTGACCAGCAAGGGGCGCCCCGCCGAGCCCGGTCAGGGTTGCCTCCACCCGGGAGTAGTTGTCCATCACCTGCGTCATGACCGGCTCCGCGACGATCGTGCTCGCGGCCCGCGCCACCACCTGCGTGTACGACGGCGACGTGCTCGCCGTACGACTCCCGTCACCCGAGTAGGTGGCGGTCACCTGGTGGTTCCCGGCAGCCAGGCCCTCGACCTCCAGGGTGGCCTGGACGCGGTCGTCGACCGGCTCCAGGTCGGCGGTGCCGAGCACGTCGTCACCGGACCGGAAGGTCACGGTGCCGCTCGGTGCGCCCGGCGTGGGCACCCCGTCGGTGACGAACGCGGTGAAGGTGACCGCGTCGCCGTACCCGGCCGGGTTCACGTCGGACTCGACCCCGGTGACGGTGCCCGCCGGACCGATCGACTGCGAGGTCGTGGCGTTCTGGCCCTCGAAGTTGAAGTTGCCGACGTACTCCGCGCGGATCTGGTGCTGTCCCGGCGTCAGCGTCGACGTCGCGAACGAGGCCGTGCTGGTCCCGGGGCCGCCGGGCACCAGGCTGGTCGCACCGAGCAGGGTGTTGCCGTTCCAGAACCGGACCACGCCGGTCGGCTTGCCCGTGGCGGGAGCCACGGCCTGCACCGTCGCGGTGAAGGTGACCGCCTGGCCGTGGTCGGCGGCCGCGTCGTCGGACACGAGGCCCATCGACGTGGCGCCCTTGACGACGCCCTGGCCGGTGCCCTGGTCGAGCACGCCGTTGCTGGCGATGAAGCGACCGTCGCCGCTGTAGACCGCCTCGACCCGGTAGCTGCCGGGGGAGAGCGAACTGAAGGCGTTGCTGAGCGCGACACCGTTCACGAGGGTCACCGGGCCACCGAGGTTGGCACCGTTGATCGTGAACCGGACGGTGCCCGAGGGCGTTCCGGCACCGGGCGCCACCGGGTTGATG
>JAKFEI010000303.1:0-7854 GCA_036675765.1 Nocardioides sp.
CTTGCGGGCCAGGCGGGCGTTGGTGAAGCCGTAGCCGTTGCCCTTCGCGACCGGCACCAGGCCGGGGTGGGCGGTGGCGACGGACTCGAGGTGCTCGCGCCAGCGTGGCCCGTCGACAGTGAGGGTCAGGGACATGGTCAGCCCCGCCGAGCCAGGTAGACCTGGAACGCCTTGTAGAGCGCCCGGTTGATCGGCAGGTCCCACTCGCCGGCGTACTCGACGGCCTCGCCGCCGGTGCCGACCTTGAACTGGATCAGGCCGACGTGGGAGTCGTCGGTGTCGAGGGTCTCGGTGATGCCGCGCAGGTCATAGACAGCTGCACCGGCGGCGACGGCGTCCCGGATCATGGCCCACTGGATCGCGTTGGAGCCACGGACCTCGCGCTTCTCGGTGGAGGACGCGCCGTAGGAGTACCAGGCGTGCTCGCCGACCCGGATCGCGATCGTCGAGGCAACCAGGTCGCCGTCGTGGCGGGCCAGCCAGAGCTTGAACCGGTCGCCGGGCACGTCGACGTCGGCGACGAGTGCGTCGTACATCGTCTCGAAGTAGTGCAACGGGCGCGGGGTGAAGTGGTCGCGCTGCGCGGTGTGGACGTAGAGCTCATGGAACGCCGCGAGGTCGTCGCGACCGCCCACGGTGACCTCGACCCCTTCCTTGGCGGCCTTCTTGATGTTGCGGCGCCAGAGCTGGTTCATCCCCTTGAGGAGGTCGTCCTCGGTGCGCTGGCTGCCGTCGGCGTCCCGGAGCGGGATCTGGAAGACGAACTGCGGCTGCCCTGCGGCGAATCCGCCCTCGACGCCCTGGTGGCGCCACCCCAGCTCGTGGAGCTGGGCGACGACGCGAGCACCGGCGGCAGCGCGCTCGGCCGGCGGGATCTGGCTGAGCAGCCTGATCTCGGGGTCGGCGATGCCTTCCTTGACCTGGGCGGTCGACCAGCGACGGGTCACGACGGGCGGGCCGATCCGGACGGCGAACGCGCCCTGCTTCTTCAGGTGCGCCACCATCGGCGTGAGCCAGTCGCCGAGCTGGTCGGTGGTCCAGTCCAGGACGGGACCCTCGGGCAGGTACGCGAGCGAGCGCTTCAGCTTCGGGAGCTGGCGGTAGAGCACCAGGGCCACCCCCTGTTGCTTGCCGGCGTCGTCGAACCAGCCGATCGACTCGCTGCGCCACTCGCTCTTCACCTGCGCCCACCCGGGCGTCTGCAGGAAGCTCGCGGAGGGGAGCGTGGCGAGGTAGTCGCGGTGCTCGGTCGGGGTGATCGGGCGCACGCTGGGCATGTCCCCGAGGCTATCGGGTCTGCCCGGGGCAGTCAGAGCCGCTCGCGGAGCCAGGCGAAGTCGGTGACGTGCTCGTCCGCTCCGCCGGGTGTCTCGCACACCACGGGGGCTCCAGCGTCGCGGACCACCTGCGCCAGCAGGTCGGGGTCGATCCGTCCGGCGCCGAAGTTGGCGTGCCGGTCGGCGCCGGAGTCGAAGTCGTCGCGGCTGTCGTTGGCGTGGACCAGGTCGATCCGGCCGGTGATGGCACGGATGTCGTCGACGATCGTCTCGAGCGGGTTGCCGCCCGCGTGGGCGTGGCAGGTGTCGAGGCAGAAGCCGACCATGTCGGCGCCCTCGGCCGACGCGATAGCGTCCCACGTGCCCTTGATGCGGTCGAGGTAGCGCGTCATCGCGTTGGTGCCGCCGGCGGTGTTCTCGATCAGCAACGGGAGCTTGAGGTCGGTGGCCTCGATCGCCTTGCGCCAGTTGTCGAAGCCCTTGGCCGGGTCGTCATCGTCGGTCACGTGCCCGCCGTGGACGATCAGCCCCTTCGCGCCGATTTCGGCCGCGGCGTCGACGTGTTGCTGCAGCAGCTTGCGGCTCGGGATCCGCTGGCGGTTGTTCGTCGTCGCCACGTTGATCAGGTACGGCGCGTGCACGTACAGGTCGATGCCGGCCTCCTCGGCGTCGGCGCGCAGCTGGGTCGGCCCGCCGTCGTACGCAAGGACGGGGCCCTTGTAGGACTGCGGATTGCCGAGGAAGAACTGCACCAGCGGGGCGTTGCGCGCGCGGGCCTCGCCGATGGGGTCGGTCTGGTCGACGTGGGCACCGATGCGCAACTCGCTCATGGCCGCCATCGTAGGCAGCGGCTCCGACACCCGAACCCGGCGGTGCGGCTCGCCGCGACCGCCTGCCGGGGCTAGCGTTCGACCCCGTGAGCACCCTTCATGCCGAGGTCTCGGGCCGCGCGTGGGACTTCGATGGCCAGCGTGCCGTGACCATCGGTCGCGACCCCGGCTGCGACATCGTCCTCAGCGGACCGTCCGTCTCCCGCCAGCACGCCCGCCTGCAGTACGACGGCTCGGGTTGGTCGCTCGTCGACAGCGGGTCCAGCAGCGGTACCTGGCAGGGCGGCGTGCGCGTGACCGAGGTTCGCGTCAACGGCCGTACGGCGATCCGGTTCGGCTCCCACGACGGCGAGGAACTGGTGCTCACCCCGGCCGCCACCGCCCAGCGCCCCGCTGCGGGCTTCGACGTCGCGGGCGTTCCGCCCGGCCTCGCCCAGACCGTGCTCCCGGGCGTCGGCCCGCTCGGTCCGAACTACGTCAGCGGCCCCGGCCTGCTCGTGCGTACGGCGTCCGGTCCCCTGCGCTTCCCGCCGGGCAGCGTCGTACGCATCGGTCGCGACCCCGCGAACGAGGTGACCGTCGACGACCCGTCGGTCTCACGGCTGCACGGTGTGATCGAGGGCCGCCCCGACGGCTGGTGGTACGTCGACCGGTCGACCGCCGGGACGTACCTGGAGGAGGACCGGGTCGCCCAGCGCAAGCTCGTCGACCCGACCACGCTGATGCTCGGCCACCCCACTGCGGGCGCCGAGGTCGAGGTGATCCCGATCGTGGCGGCCGGCAAGGCCCAGAAGTCGATCGCGAAGAAGAAGCGCAAGCGCACCCTGGCCCTGGTCGGCGGCATCGCCGCTGCCCTGGTGCTCGCCGGTGGCGGCGTCACGGCTGCCGTCCTGCTCGGTGGCGACGACGAGCCGTCGTCGAACGCCAACGGCCCCGGCGGCAAGGACGAGGGCCTGACGACCGCCGAGCTCGACCGCGCCAAGCTGGCCAGTGTCCTGATCATCGCGGTCGACGAGTCCAACGAGCCGCTCTACACCGGCTCGGGAACGATCATCAGCGACGACGGGCTGATCCTGACGAACGCGCACGTGGGCAAGCCGAGCGCGCCGGGCCAGCAGCCGCCGGCCGAGGACCCGGCCGCGCTGCGGATCGCGCTCACCTCGATGAACGACGACGTGCCGGTCGCGGCGTCGTACACGGCGGAGCCGATCGTGGCTGACGGGGTCCTCGACCTCGCCGTCCTGAAGATCACCGCGGATGCCGACGGCAAGGAGATCAAGGGCGACCTCGACCTGCCCGAGCCGGTGGAGCTCGGTGACAGCGACGAGCTGCGCACCGGCGACGAGATCACGGCGCTCGGTTTCCCCGCGGTCGCGCACGTGGCGTCCGACGACGGCATCGAGAGCGGCCTCACCGTCACCCGGGGCGTCGTGTCGACATTCCTGACCGAGACCGCCGTCGACAGTCCACGCGCCTGGATCGACAGCGACATCCGGATCGGGTCCGGCAACTCCGGCGGCGCCTCGATCAACCTCGACGGCGAACTCGTCGGCGTCAACAGCGCCGTCGTGACCGAGGCGACGGTCGGACAGTCCGGCGCGGGCGGCAGCTTCACCGGCGGCTCGGCACGGATCCGGCCGGTCAACCTGACCAGGGAGGTCGTCGAGATCGCGAAGAAGGGCGGCGATCCGGAGTACGTGTCGCCGTACCTCGACGACGTACCGGCCCCGCCGTCCGACCCGATGGGCCAGGCCAGCGCCGGTGGCGCCGGCTGGTCGATCGACGGGGAGAACGACTGCTCGGAGCCGAGCACTCCGGACGACCCGCAGACGCTGTCGGGCGTGGAGCTCCCCGCGACCCTCTTCGCGCACTTCGCGGTGAGGGGTCTCTCCGACGGCACCGCCTTCTCGCTGGAGCTGCGCAACCCCGACGGGGACGTGCTCGGGTCGTCCGACGGCGAGTGGACGCTCGGGTCCGACGACGTGTGTGCAGCGGTCAGCCTGGACCTGCCCGCGGACCTGGACGGGGCCAATGCGGTGCTGGTCATCGGTGACGTCGAGATCCAGAACCCGGTCCTGTTCGAGTAGTCCGGCGGGACGTACGGACTGGCTTGCTGGCTCGATTGTGAGGCGCGTCGCCTGCGCTGTTAACCTCTCCTGTCCGGTGCCGCAAGGCGCCGGTCCGACCGAGCCGGGCAGATCCGGATCGGTTTGCAGAGCCCTCCTGCCACGGAAAGTCCGCGGCCGCCTGAGTCCAGAGGAGGTGGAGACCGCTTTGCGTAACTATGAAGTCGTGGTCATCCTCGACCCGAGCCTCGATGAGCGTACGGTTCAGCCGTCGCTCGACAAGTACCTCAACGTCATCCGTAATGACGGAGGAACCGTCGACAACGTCGACATCTGGGGCAAGCGCCGTCTTGCCTACGAGATCAAGAAGAATGCCGAAGGCATCTACGCGATCATCAAGCTGACCGCTGAGCCGGCGACCGTCGACGAGTTCGACCGCCAGCTGGGCCTCAACGAGGTCATCCTGCGGACCAAGGTCATCCGACCCACCATCTGAGGATCCCCGTCGCCTGTGGACGACCGCTACTCAATGTCGGCACCACAGGCAACGATGGGGGCCATCGCCCGGGTCTGACCCGGGTTGGCCACTCGAACCCACCCTCATCAGGAGAGCACCATGGCTGGCGACACCATCATCACCGTTATCGGCAACCTGACCGACGACCCGGAGCTGCGTTTCACGCCCTCCGGCGCCGCGGTTGCCAACTTCACGGTGGCGTCGACCCCTCGCATCTTCAAGCGCGAGAGCAACGCCTGGGAGGACGGGGAGACCCTCTTCCTGCGGTGCTCGATCTGGCGGCAGGCGGCGGAGAACGTCGCCGAGTCCCTCCAGAAGGGCATGAAGGTCATCGCCCAGGGCCGTCTCGTGTCCCGCTCTTACGAGACTCGTGAGGGCGAGAAGCGCACGGTCAACGAGCTTCAGGTCGAGGAAATCGGCCCGTCGCTCACGTTCGCCACGGCCAAGGTCACCCGTGCTGCCCGCTCCGGCGGCGGCCAGGGTGGCGGCAACCAGGGCGGCGGCTACGGCGGTGGCCAGGGTGGCGGCAACCAGGGTGGCGGCCGTCCGGCCGGCAATGACCCGTGGGGCAACGGTGGCGGTGCTTCGGCGCCGTCCGGTGGTTCCAGCGGTGGCGGGGCGCCTGCCGGCGACCCGTGGGCCGCACCGGGTGTCTCGGCCGACGAGCCCCCTTTCTAAGCAACAACACATCAACCATTCCGGCCGTCGCCGCCTGACCAGGCGGGCGCGGCCGGGCTCTGAGGAGGAGCACCACAATGGCGAAGGCAGTCGTCCGCAAGCCCAAGAAGAAGGTTTGCCAGTTTTGCAAGGAGAAGGCGACCGGTGTCGACTACAAGGACACCGGCCTTCTGAAGAAGTTCATCTCCGACCGCGGCAAGATCCGCGCCCGTCGGGTGACCGGCAACTGCGTCCAGCACCAGCGGGACGTCGCCATCGCGGTGAAGAACGCCCGCGAGGTCGCACTGTTGCCCTACACCTCCGCCGGCCGCTGATCAGCGACGCGAGAGAAGGAGACTGAACATGAAGATCATCCTGACCCAGGAAGTTGACGGCCTCGGTGCCGCCGGCGACGTGGTCGAGGTCAAGGACGGCTACGGCCGTAACTACCTCCTCCCGCGCGGCTTCGGTATCCGTTGGACCCGTGGCGCGCAGGCGCAGGCCGACTCCATCAAGCAGGCCCGGGCTGCTCGCGCGGTTCGTGACGAGGCGCATGCCGCCGAGATCAAGGCAAAGCTCGAGGGCAAGCCGGTCGACGTCAAGGTGAAGGCCGGCCAGGGCGGCCGGCTGTTCGGCGCGGTCACCGCTGCCGACATCGCCGCCGCGCTCGGCGAGGCCGCCGGCGAGGCGATCGACAAGCGGACCATCGTGCTCGGCAACCCGATCAAGGCGCTGGGCAACCACGCCGTGTCGGTGAAGCTGCACGACGACGTGACCGTCGCGGTCGCGCTCAACGTGATCCCTGGCTGAATGCATCGTTGATCGAGGAGGTTGCGTAGCAACCGTCTCGAGATCATCCGCGTGGCCGGTCCCTTCGGGGCCGGCCACGCGGTTAGTTTTGGAGGACTTCCCCCACCCCAGGAGTTCCCCGTGCGCGTACGACGTCTCTGGCCTGCTGCCTTCCTGCTCCTCGTCCCGGTCCTGACCGGCTGCAGCGAGGACGGAGGTGTCGACGGATCGGGCCTCTCGACGCCCACGGAGGCGCCGAGCACCCCGACCGCCTCCGATGCGACCACCGCTCCGGCCGAGACGACCTCGGCGGCCGAGACCACGTCGGCCGCACCGGCCGGACTGCCCGCCGCGTGCGACGTCGTCACCTCCGACGACGTCGCGAAGGCCTTCGGCGTCTCCTTCGGGGCCGGGAAGATCGGTGGCGGTTCCACCAGCGAACAGGGTGTCGACTGGAAGAGCGACAACTGTGCCTTCGAGGCCCAGGACCTGGTCGAGGTGAAGGTCAAGCTCACCGCTCCCGACGACTTCACCGCCGGCAGCTTCGGTTGCCCGCAGCCGACCGAGATCGCGGCCATCGTGGAGCCGGTCGACGACATCGCCGGCGCCACCGACGGCTGGTGGAAGGTCAGCGACGCCCCGCCGTTGGAGGCGACGCTGCGTGCCTGCTCCGCGACGGCGCTCGTCGAGGTCGAGCTGGAGTACGAGGACGGCGTCGACTACGAGGGCGACCCGCGCAGCCAGTCGATCTCGATTGCCGAGTTGGTGCTGGCGGCGCTGCCGGGGTGATGCAGGAATCCCCGCTTCAGCGGGTATCCCTGCACTTCTTGGCCGTTGCAACGGCCAAGAAGTGCCAGTTTCCCCGCTGAAGCGGGTACTCCTGCATCAGGCGGCTTCGGGCTCCGGCTCCGGCTCCGGGCCACCCGCCCAGATGGCCGGCCCGTGGACCAGGCACAGGATCATGACGAGGAGTACTCCGGCGAGTCCGACGGTGCCGACTCCGTAGAGCCAGGTCCAGTCGGCGCCCTCGTACAGCACCGTGGCGACGAGGGCGATCAGGATGCCGGCCTCGGCGACCGTCCACCACCAGCCGCCGCGGGCCCTGGCGGCGCGGGCCTGGCGGGTCAGGGCGTGGCAGAGCGCGGCCTGGAAGCCGAGTGCCGGCAGGGAGGACGCCCAGACCACGGCTGCGTCGGCGTCCTCGAGCCATTCCCGGGCGGGGACGGCGCTGAGCACGGTGGAGAGCAGGAACGCCAGCACGGCGAGGTACCAGAGCGTCAGGCGCAGGGGGATCTCCGGGCGGGCCCGGGCGAGCTTGATCCAGCCGATCAGGACGAACGCAGTGCCGAGCACCTCGGAGTAGTCGTAGCGATCAGCGGGCGCCTTGGTGAACACGACGAGAGCGAGGCCTGCGGCGATCCAGTACAGCGGCTTCATCGGCCCGCGCCCGTGACCAGCCAGCGGTCGCCGGCGGAGCGGTGCAGCAGGGTGGCCAGGCGTCCGCCCATGAAGAGCACACCGAACACCACCCACAGCCAGGGCAGCCCGGCGCCCAGCCCACTCGTCAGCAGCACGACCGGAGCGTAGCCGCAGAGCACGATGAGTCCGGCGACCGCCAGATAGCGGCCGTCACCGGCTCCGATCAGGACGCCGTCCAGCACGAAGACGACCCCGGCGATCGGTTGCGCAGCGGCCGCGACCAGGAGCACCGGGACCAG
>JAKFEI010000315.1:0-7853 GCA_036675765.1 Nocardioides sp.
TCGCTCGGCTCCGGCTCGAGCTTGGCCCGCAGCCGCTTCACGTGGACGTCGAGCGTCTTCGTGTCACCGACGTAGTCCGAGCCCCAGACGCGGTCGATGAGCTGACCACGGGTCAGCACCCGGCCGGGGTTGCGCAGGAACATCTCGAGGAGCTCGAACTCCTTGAGCGGCAGTCGCTGCTCGATGCCGTCGACGGTGACGACGTGGCGTTCGACGTCCATCCGGACCGGTCCGGCCTCGAGGGTGTCGGGGAGCAGTTCGGCCTCGTTGCCGCGGCGCAGCACGGCGCGGATCCGGGCGACCAGCTCACGCGGGGAGTACGGCTTGGTGACGTAGTCGTCGGCGCCGAGCTCGAGTCCGACGACCTTGTCGACCTCGTCGTCCTTCGCGCTGACCATGATCACCGGGACGTTCGACGTCTGGCGGATGGTGCGGCAGACCTCGGTGCCGGGGATGCCCGGGAGCATCAGGTCCAGCAACACGATGTCGGCGCCGTTGCGGTCGAACTCCTTCAGTGCCTCGTTGCCGTCTGCGGCGATCGCTACCTCGAAGCCTTCCTTGCGGAGCAGGTAGGCGAGGGCATCGCTGTAGCTCTCTTCGTCTTCGACGACAAGCACTCGGGTCATGGGGACTTCTCCTGATCTTCGGTGCGTACGTCCGGGGAATCCGGTCCGGACGCAAGGGGGGCGAGCCGGATGAGCGGCCTTGCCTCGTGGTGGTCGGGGTGTTGGGGAAGGGACAGCGTGAAGGTGGAGCCCTGGCCTTCGACGGACCAGACCCGCACGTCCCCGCCGTGGGTGGCGGCGACGTGCTTGACGATGGACAGGCCCAGGCCGGTCCCGCCGGTGGAGCGGTGGCGGGCGGGATCCACCCGGTAGAACCGTTCGAAGATCCGGTCGACCTCGGCCTCGGGGATGCCGATGCCCTGGTCGATCACCGAGATCTCGATCGAGGAGCCGACCCGCTTGCGGGTGACGACGACGCGCGAGTTCGGTTCGGAGTAGGCCACGGCGTTCGCGACCAGGTTGGCCACGGCGGCGCTCACCTGCTTCTCGCTGCCGAGCACCTTCAGTCCCTCGTCGCCCTCGGCGATGATCGAGATGTCCTTCGCGGTGGCGTTCATGCTGCTGCCATCGACGGCAGCAGCGACGATCTCGTCGATCGAGACGGGCGTGGGGGAGTCGATCGGCTCGTCGCCCTGCAGCCGCGAGAGCTCGATGATCTGCAGGATCAGCCGCGACAACCGGTCGCTCTCGGTGAGCATGCGCGAGGCGAAGCGATAGACCGCTTCGGGATCGTCGGAAGCGTCCTGCACCGCTTCGGCGAGGAGCCGGATCGCGCCGATCGGCGTCTTCAGTTCGTGGCTGACGTTGGCGACGAAGTCGCGGCGTACGGCGTCGACCTGTCGCTCGCGGGTGCGGTCCTCGACCAGGGCCAGGACCAGTCGCGAGCCGAGCGGCGCGACCCGGGCCGTGACGTGGCGAGGTACGCCGGCCGCCCGGGGCACGATCAGTTCGGTCTCGCGGATCTGCCCGTCGCGGCGCACCTTGCGGATCAGGTTGCCGAGCTCCTCGGACAGCAGGCTGGTGCCGCGGACGAAGCCCATGGCGTACGCCGGCGCCGAGGCCTTGAGGACGACGTCGGACTCGTCGACGACGACCGCGCTGCTGCGCAGCACGGAGAGTACGGCGGCGACCCCGTCCGGCACTTGCGGTTCCTCGGGTGCGACGAACTGCCGTTGCTGACGATCACTGAGGTACCAGGCGAACATCGCGCCGCCGGACACGAGGGCGCCGAGGATCGCGGCCAGGAAGGCCTGCGTCGTCGGTTCCACGTTTCGATCGTACGGCTCGGCGCGGTTTGCGCCGGGAATCGGCGAGCCCGACCTTCGCGATGTTCACTCCCCGTTCACCGGCATGCGCCGGTTGGTCACCTCTGTTCCCTAGTCTCTGCCTCATGCGTGACGCCTACATTGACCAGCTCGATGCGATCTTCGAGGACCTCGCGGGCATTGCCCGCCGGGTCCAGGTCGCCGTCGGCCAGGCCACCACGGCCCTGATGACCGGTGACTCCACGATCGCGGAGAAGGTCATCAGCGACGACGCCGCGATCGACCGCGCCCGCGAGCAGGTCGAGGAGAACGCCTTCAGCCTGCTCTCCCTGCAGCAGCCGGTCGCCCGCGACCTGCGCACCGTCGTCGCCGCCCTGCGGATGGTCGCCGAGCTCGAGCGGATGGGTGACCTGTCCGTGCACGTCGCCAAGGTCGCGCGCCTGCGGGTCCCGGACGTCGCCGTGCCCGAGGAGGCCCGCCCGACGATGACGCGGATGGCCGAGGTGGCCGAGGACATGGTCGCCCGCGTCTGTGAAGTCATCGCAGGCCGCGACGTCGAGGCCGCAATCGCCCTGGGTCGCGACGACGAGGAGATGGACCAGCTCCGTCGTACCAGCTTCTCCGAACTGCTCTCCGACGACTGGTCGCACGGCGTCGAGGCGGCCGTCGACATCGCCCTGCTCGGCCGCTACTACGAGCGCATCGCCGACCACGCGGTCTCGATCGCCAACCGCGTCATCTTCGTGGTGACCGGGCACAACCCGGTCCCGGCTGCCTGAGGCCCGCCCACCAGCCAGCCTGGCGAACCTCAGCCGATGAGGTTGCCGCGCGCTGATGAGGCCGTGTTGTTGGCGTCGCCGGCGTACGCAGCGACATATCCACCGTTGAGGGTCAGTGCGAGTCGCTGGGCGCTGCCGTCGCAGGTGGCGACGCCCTGGGCGTCCGTCGTGGCGGTGCAGAGCAGCGTCTTGCCGGTGGTGAAGGTGACGGGGTAGCCCGCCACCGGCCGGCCGTTGCCCGTCAGCGTTGCGCGCAGGACGGCCTTGGGCAGCAGCCACGGGTGCAGGCCGAGGAAGACCGGGGCCGCGGTGAGGGTGGTCGTACGACGCGCGACGACAAGGGGACCAGGGTTGGCGGCGGTGCTGCGTTCAAAGGCGGCGGTCCCGGTGAAGCGGGCGCCAACCGGGTGGGTCCCGACGGCCAGGTCTGCCCTCTCCAGTACGGCGGAGGAGACGCCGTCGCCCGGGTCGCCGACCGGCGTCACGGGGACCTCCACTTCGCGCCCGTCGATCCAGAAGGCGACGGTGCCTGTCGGCGCTCCGTTGGAGGCCACGCCAGCGCGAACGACGGCGACCCACCGCACGGTGTCGCCGTACGTCGCGGGGGTCGGGGCGATGGACAGCTCAGTGGTCGTCGCGATCCGACGGACCTCGAGGTAGCGAGCCAGGTAGTCCCCGTCGTAGCGGGTGTCGCCCGAGTAGATCACCTCCAACTGAACCAGCCCGGCCGGGAGGTCGGTCGTGGTCAGGGTGGCCGTGCCGTCGGGCCCGACGGGGCGGACCGCGAGGTTCGTGTGGTTGTAGCGGAAGGTCACCGTTCCGCTGGGCGTGGCCGCATCCTCCACCGTTGCAAACGGGGTATCGATCGTGGCGGTGAGCGTGACGCGCTCGCCTGCCCAGATCCACTCGGGTGTCGTGGCCAGGGCCAGTGTCGATGGGGTCTGGTCCACCCAGATGTCGTAGGCGTAGGTCGACGGGGCGAACCTTTCGTTGCCGGCATAGGAGAGGACGAACTCGTATTCGCCCGGCTCCAGCAGTGGCATGGGGACGATGGCCTCGCTGGCGGGGATGTCGTCCGGCGCGGGGCTCAGCGTGCCGCCGCCGATGGGTTGGCCGTCGATCTCGACTGACACCGTGCCGTCGGGCGGTACTCCGTTCTCGCTGATGACCCTGACGTTCAACGAGTCAGACTCGCCGTAGTTGATGAGCGCCGACCTGCCATCCAGGTAGATGCCAGTCTCCGCGGGCGTGCCCTCGGCGTGTGCCGGGGCGAGTGGCACCAGCCCGGCCGCCACGAGGGGCAGGGAAAGGACGAGGGCGGACAGCAGGCGTCGGAGCACCGTCAGATTGAATCAGTCTGTCGGCGTGTGCGGACCCGAACGACAAGGGTCCGTCGAAATCGAACCGTGGTGTCTGCTGGTCAGCGGCCCTGGTTGGCCACGGCCGCGGCGGCGGCTGCAGCCGCTTCGGGGTCGAGGTAGCGCCCGCCCGGAACGGTCGGCGCGAGGGTGGCCTCGTCGAGTTCGTAGACCAGCGGCATGCCCGTCGGGATGTTGAGCCCGGCGATGTCGGTGTCGCTGATCTGGTCCAGGTGCTTCACGATCGCGCGCAGGCTGTTGCCGTGCGCCGCGACCAGGACGGTGTTGCCGGCCCGGAGGTCCGGCACGATTCCGGCATCCCAGTAGGGGAGCAGGCGGGTGATGACGTCCTTGAGGCACTCGGTGCGCGGCAGTTCATCGCCGAGGTCGGCGTACCGGGGGTCGGCGGACTGGGAGAACTCGCTGCTGTCGTCCAGCGGCGGCGGCGGGATGTCGAACGAGCGGCGCCAGAGCATGAACTGGTCCTCGCCGTACTGCTCGCGGACCTGCGCCTTGTCCTTGCCCTGCAGGTCGCCGTAGTGGCGCTCGTTGAGGCGCCAGGAGCGGCGGACGGGAATCCAGTGCCGGTCGGCGGCATCGAGGGCGAGCGCGGCCGTGTTGATCGCCCGGCGCTGCAGCGAGGTGTGGAGGACGTCCGGCAGCAGGCCGGCGTCCTTCAGCAGTTCGCCGCCGCGGACGGCCTCGGCACGGCCCTTGTCGGTCAGGGCCACGTCGACCCAGCCGGTGAAGAGGTTCTTCGCGTTCCATTCGCTCTCGCCGTGGCGGAGCAGGATGAGCGTGAACGTCATCAGTGAGCGCCCTCCGGAGCGGGGGCTTCGTCGGCACAGTTGAAGCGGGCGTCGCCGCCCTCCTCCGCGTGCTCGTCGTCGGCGTGCTCCGACTCCTCGGCGTGCTCCTCCTCGGCAGCAGCGTCGGCGGCTTCGCCGTCCTCAGCGTGGTCCGACTCCTCGGCCTCACCCTCGGCAGCCTCGGTGGGGATCTGGGTGTACTGGAAGCAGTTCTTGACGACCGGGACGTTCAAGCTGACCGTCTCGCCCGTGCTGAAGCCGAGCTCGAGCGTGACGACGTCGCCGGCGGTGAAGTCCCCGGTCACGGGGATGACGACGTCCTCGGCGAGGTTGACCGCCTTGCGGCCGGGGATGTCGACGGCCTCGAACTTCGCGGTGGCCTTGCCCTCGGGCGACGTCACCGAGTCCAGCGCGGCGTCCTCGTCGAGGTTGTTCGCGAGCGACCCGATCAGGCGGCCCTTGCCGGTGGCGGAGGCGAGCAACCGGATGCCGAGGGCGTCGACCGTGGCCTCGCGGTTGTTCTCACCGGCAGCGATCGTGTTGACGCGGTCGGTGGGGTAGTCGAAGCCGCAGGACGACAGGGTCATGGCGGCGGGCACGAGGGCCAGCAGCAGTCCGGCGATCGCAGTCGGGCGCAGGTGGTGCATCTCGGCAGGCCTCCGCAGCTCTCTCTTCATCGGCCGTTGCAACGGCCCCTGGGTCCGGGTCGGTGCTCCCGGTGGCGTACGCCGCGGGAGCGGCCACACTCTAGCGGTCTCCGGCACCGGTGAGGCGTCCGGCTCGGACTGATGGTCAGCGGCTGAGGCCGACCTTGGCGCCCATCACGACGAGCAGGATGGTGATCACCGCGGTGTAGAGGGTGGCCAGGGCCAGCAATCGCGTCGCTCCGAGCTTGAGCCCCAGCTTGAGCGGCAGATAGGTCCAGCCGTCCTCGTGGTCGGCGACCAGGCCCCACACGGCGCGCAGGAAATGGATGCCGATGCCGAGCAGGGCAGAGAGGACCACGATCGACGTCTCGGGGGGACTGCCGACGGCCTGGCCGCCCCAGCCGCCGTACGAGAGGTAGGCGGGCAGCAGGGCGAAGGACGCCGCCCACGACCACCACGAGAAGAAACCGGTGCGCAGCACGATGTTGCCGAGCATCCCGACGGCGACCGCCGCGAGGTACAGGCACCCGGCGCGGATGCCGGTGGTGATGGACAACGGCACGAGCAGCAAGGTCGCCACCACGATCGCGTACCAGACCGTCTCGGGCTGGAGGCGTCCCATCGCGAGCGGCTTGCCCTTGAGGTCGTGGGACCTGTCGCGCTGGCGGTCGACGATGTCGTTGTGCCAGCCGAGGATGGTCTGGCCGACCAGGACCGCGAGGAGTACGACGCCCGCTTCGCGGGCCGGGCGGCCGGCGATCGCGGCCACGAGGCCCATCGCGACGGCGGTGCCGATGGCCTGCTTGGCGTGAGCGGCCTGCAGGAGCTGCAACGGGACGACCTCGGCGGGATTGCGGCCGCCGAACAGCATGCCGACCAGGCCGGTGGCCGGCTCGGAGGTCGGCTCCACGGCGCCGCGGTAGTCGTCGTCCTCGTCGTCGGCCTCATCGACCTCGTCGAGTCCGGTTTCCTCGTCGGGATCGAGGTCGGCCTCGAGCGCTGCGTCGTCCAGTTCCGGCTCCGCCTCGAGATCGGGGTCGAGATCCGCTTCGAGCTCAGGTTCGAGGTCCGCTTCCGGGTCCGCGTCGAGATCCGACTCGAGGGCGGCCTCGTCGGCCGTCCCCTCGGGCGCGGACACCTCCGCGGGGTCGACCTGCTCCTCCACAGGGGTGGTGTCCTCCCCGGCAGGGCGGCCGCGTCGCCAACGCTGCGTCTTTGCCATGCCGAGCAGTATTGACCACGGTCCGGCCCCGTGCGCGCGGGCCCGCCGAAACGTCCGTTCCACATCGATGCCGGCCCGATGGCCGGTGGGGGGTCGTCGTACCCCGGTCAGGTGATCTGTCTCACGGGGCAACCGTGCTGGCCGAACACACCTCACCCCCGTTGTCAAGCCAGCCATTGCGGCCCTGACCTGCGCAAACGCTTTCTGGGACTGGCCCGGGGCGTGGTAGCATAGGTGACCCTAGGAAGGGGCTTTTCACATATGACTTTCACCGTCGGCGAAACGGTCGTCTACCCCAATCACGGGGCTGCGGTCATCGAAAACATCGAGATGCGGACGATCAAGGGGGAACCTCGGGAGTACCTCGTTCTCCGGATCGTCGCCCAGCAGGACCTGGTTGTCCGGGTTCCTGCCTGCAACCTCGATCTTGTCGGGGTCCGCGACGTGGTGGACAAGGAAGGCCTGGACCGTGTGTTCGGCGTTCTTCGGGCCGAGCACGTTGAGGAGCCGACCAACTGGTCGCGCCGCTACAAGGCGAACCTCGAGAAGTTGCACAGTGGCGATGTCATGAAGGTGGCCGAGGTCGTCCGCGACCTGTGGCGCCGTGAGCGTGACCGTGGCCTGTCGGCCGGCGAGAAGCGGATGCTCGCCAAGGCTCGTCAGATCCTCGTCTCCGAGCTCGCGCTCGCCGAGCACACCAACGAGGACAAGGCAGAGACCATCCTCGACGAGGTCCTGGCCTCCTAAGCAGTTCAGTTCGACGACGTCATACGGTGGGGTTCTGATGAACCCGCATCCGTATGACGTCGTCGACATTTACGCCCCTGTCTCGGGGATGGTGGTCGATGAGGGCCGGGGCGCCCTGCCGTACCACCTGATTCACGGTGAATCGCTCGTCGCTGCCGCGGCCTGGGCCGCTGGCGAGGCGCGCGTCGACCTGATCGACCAGAGCGTGCCGTGGGAGTTCGTCGCCGAGCGTGGCGAGGCCGTGCTGCTGCACGATCCCCTGTGCCCGATGACCCCGCCGGCCTTTCTCGCCCGCTGCGCCGACCGGGCCGGGGTCGAGGACCGGATCATCGTCGGCGTCCGCCCGGTCACCGACACCGTCAAGGTCGTGCACGACGGCGCCCTGGGCGCCACGGTCGACCGCGACCAGCTGGTCGCGATCTGCTCGCCAGTGGTGCTGCCCGCCTCCGTCGTGGAGGAC
>JAKFEI010000391.1:0-7824 GCA_036675765.1 Nocardioides sp.
CGCCCGCCGCGTGGGCTGACTTCCCCAGCTGCGTTTTCGCCGACGCAAACAAGAACCTCCGACCGGATCCGGTCGGAGGTTCTTGGCTTCTGCTTGCGCTTCTTGGCCGTTGCAACGGCCTGGAAGCGCAGGAATCCCCGCCTCAGCGGGGATTCCTGCGCCCTCTCAGAGCGTGAACTTCGCAACCAGCTCCCGCAGCTCCGCAGCCACACCGGTGAGGTCGGTGGCGGAGGCGAGCGTGTTCTCCGCACCTTCCCGGGTCTCGGCGGCGGCGGTGGCGACCTGGGTGACGTCGCCTGCGATGCCGTTGGCGCCGGCAGCGGCCTCGGTGACCGAGCGAGCGATCTCGTTGGTGGTCGCGGTCTGCTCCTCGACGGCGGAGGCGATGGTCGACTGGATGTCGTTGATCCGGGCGATGACGTCGGCGATCCGGCTGATCGCGGAGACGGCACCCTGGGTGTCGCTCTGGATCGCCTCGATCTTCTTGCCGATCTCCTCGGTGGCCTTGGCGGTCTCCTTGGCGAGCTCCTTGACCTCGTTGGCGACGACCGCGAAGCCCTTGCCGGCGTCGCCGGCCCGAGCGGCCTCGATGGTGGCGTTGAGCGCGAGCAGGTTGGTCTGCTGGGCGATCGAGGTGATCACCTTGATGACCTGGCCGATCTCGGCGCTGGACTCGCCCAGCGACGCGACGGTGCCCTGCGCCTCGGAGGCGACGGTGACGGCATCGGTGGCGACGGTGGCCGCCTCCGTGGCGTTCTTCGCGATCTCGCGGATGGAGGCGGTCATCTCCTCGGCCGCGGTCGCGACGGTCTGGATCGACGCCGACACCTGCACCGACGCGCTCGATGCGGACGCCGCCCGGTCGGATGTCATCGTCGCGCCCTCGCCCATCCCCTCGGCCAGCGACGTGAGCTGGCCGGCGGCCGCGGCGAGTGTTTCCGCCGTACCCCCGATGTTGGTCATGCTGGAACGCAGGGTGGTGAGCAGCGAACGCAGGCCCTCGGCCACGCGTCCGACGGCGTCGTCTCCCTCGATGTCGAGCTCACGCGTCAGGTCGCCGGTCGCGGCAGCGGAGACGACGTCCAGAATCTGCTCGACCTTGGTGGTCAGGACGGCGGCGGCCTCGCGATCGGCCGTCTCGCGGTTGATCCGGGAGAGCGTCTGGGAGACCAGCCGACCGACGTTGCGCAGGGCCTCGAGGCGCTGCGGGCTCGGGTCGAGGGTCTCGGTGGCGAAGAAGTCCATCGTCGCGACGACCTCGCCGTCGATGATGATCGGGAAGCAGACGCCCGACTTCACGCCGACCTGCTGGGCGACCGGGGCGCGCACGCAGTCGGTCATCTCGCCGATGTCGCGGGTGAAGAACAGGTCGCGCTGCGCCCAGACCCGGCCGGACAGGCCGACGCCCTCGGCGAACGACGCCTGGAGGGTGACTCGGCGGAACTCCGGGCCGGCGTCGCCGGACTCGCGGTCGAACTTGAGGGTCCGGTCAGCCGGGTCGACCTTCCAGTACGACCCGTAGGCCCAGCCGAACTCGTTGCGCACGGTGTCCAGAGCCGTCTGTACGGCGGCGTCGACGTCCGTGGCCGCAGACAGCGTGGAGAGCACCTTGTTGACGGCGGTGGTGTCCGTCTCGGCCTCGGCGCGCTGGCGGTCGGAGCGCAGGCGGTCGGTGATGACCTCCCAGGTCGCCATTGCACCGATGTAGTTGCCCCCTACGTCGGTGATCGCGCTGACCAGCAGGTCGAGGGTCTCGTCGCCCACCCTGATGTCGGCGCGGCGCGGCAGGTGCTCGGCGGTGGCGAGCAGGCCGCGTTGGTAGGCGGGGTTCTTGTGGAAGATGTCGAGGCTCGAACCGACGACCTCGTCGGCCCGCACGGGCAACACGTGCTCCAGGCCCCGAAGGGTCTCCAGCGACGCCGGGTTCATGTACCTGATGACGAAGTCCCGGTCGGCAAACATCATGTTGGTCGGACTGTTCTCCATCATCGAGGTCACCCGCGCGACCTCTGCTTCCATCCGCACGCGATCCGTGATGACCTCCCACGTCGCCATCGCGCCGACATAGGTGCCCTCGGCGTCACGGATCGGAGAGACCAACAGGTCGAGGATTTCGGGACCGACGTTGATGTTGGCGCGCCGCGGCAGATTGCCCTGGTCCGCGAGGATGTCGCGCTGATAGCTGGGCTTCTTGTGGAAGATGTCGAGGCTCGAGCCGACGATCTCGTCGGCCTTGACCGGCAGGTGCTCCTCGAGGCGCCGCAGCGTCTCCAGCGATGCCGGGTTCATGTAGCGGATGATGAGGGCGCGGTCCGCGAACATCATGTTCGTCGGACTGTTCTCCATCATCGACAAGGCGAACGCCGAGGCGTCGGCGACAACCTCGCCGCCCGTCTCTCCGTTCGGGGCATTGGTCTTCGATGCCTTCGCAGCGGGGCGCGCGCCGTTCACCGGCACGTCAAGGGTCTCGGTCACGGGGTTCCTCCGGGGTTGTCGGGCGTGGTCGAGACGTCGACCGCGCGATCTGCGTCGAGGACGAGCAGGATGGCGTCGGCCAGCGGGAGGACCCCGCGGTCCTTGCACACGAGGTCCTGCACCTTCCTGGGCATGTTTGCCGGCGCCGGCTGGCCGTCCACACCGGCGGTGTCGATCACGTCCCCGATGTCGTCGACGAGGAGGCTGACCACCTCGCCGCGGCTGCGGACGATCACGTTCATGGGGAGCTGGTCGCCCTCGCGGGGCGGCAGCCCGAGGCGGACCCGCAGGTCGACCGCGGTCACGATCTGGCCGCGCAGGTTGATCAGCCCGGTGACGGCGGCATCGGCGCGCGGTACGGGCGTCATCGGCTGGTGCCGCAACACCTCCTGCACCTCGTCGACAGCGACGCCGAAGAAGAGGTCGGCGACCCAGAAGGTGCAGTACTGCTCGGCGGTCCGCACCGTTGGGGTGACAGCGACGGTGCTCATACCGGCACCCCCGACTGCGCCACGACAGCGGCCAGGTCGACCAGGTCGGTGACCCGGTCCTGGACGACGGCGCTGCCGGTCACGCCGTGACGACGACCGACGTGGCTGGCGGTGATCGCGACATCGACGACGTCGAGCACCCGGTCGATCACGATGCCGACCGATCCGCCGGCAGCACCCGCCGTCTCGTGGACGACGACGCTGATCTGCTCCTCGCGATCGCTGGTGTCTGCCAGCCCGATCGCGGTGGCGAGCCGGACCAGCGGCAGGATGCCGTCGCGGTACTGCACGACCTCGGTCACGCCGCTGCGTTCGATCCGGTCCTGCGCGAACTCCTCGAGGCGCGAGACCGCCGCGAGCGGCAACGCCGCCCGGCGTCCGTCGGACACTTCGAGCACCAGCAGCGCCGTACGGTCGTCGGCGGTGACAGCGCGGCTGTCGGCCGTGTCCTGCTGCGCAACAACCACGCCGGCGGTGACCGCCGTACCGGGAACGTCGAGGATCAGGGCGACACGACCGTCGCCCATGATCGTTGCGCCGGCGTACATCGCCAGGCCCTTCAGCTGGCGGCCGATCGGCTTGACGACGATCTCCTGGGTGTCGAACACCGTCGAGACGCAGAGGCCGAAGCGCACGTCGTCGGACTGGAGTACGACGACCGTGAGTGACTCGGCGTCGGGCACCGGGCCGCCGAGGATCCCGGCGAGCGGCACCAGGGGCAGCAGCTTGCCGCGGAGCCGGAGCACCGGGGCACCGGCGAGGTCCTCGACCTGGCGTCGCAGGTCGTCGCCCTCGATCCGGACCAGCTCGACCAGGTTGGCCTGCGGGATGGCGTACCGCTCCTCGCCCTCCCCCACGACGAGCGCGGGGATGATGGCCAGGGTCAGCGGGATCCGGACGCGCGTGGTGGTGCCGCGACCGATCTCGGAGGTGACGTCGACGCTGCCGCCGATGCGCTCGATGTTGGTGCGGACGACGTCCATCCCGACGCCGCGACCGGAGATGTTGGAGACCGCGGCCGCGGTGGAGAAACCGGGTCGGAAGATCAGGCCGAGCACTTCGCGGGCGTCCATCCGCGACAGCTGGTCCCGGGTGACGACGCCGCGTTCCAGCGCCACGGCGGAGATCCGCTCCGGGTCGATGCCCTTGCCGTCGTCGGTGATCTCGACGACCACCTGGCCGGACTCGTGATAGGCGCGCAGGCTCAAGGTGCCCTTGGCCGGCTTGCCCGCGGCGAGCCGGTCCTCCGGCCGTTCGATGCCGTGGTCGAGGGAGTTGCGGACCAGATGCGTGAGCGGGTCCTTCACCGCCTCGAGCAGGCTGCGGTCCAGCTCGGTCTCGTGACCGTCCATCACGAGTTCGACCTCGCGGCCGAGCTGGTGGGACAGGTCGCGGACCACGCGCGGCAGCTTCGACCAGACCTGGCCGATCGGCTGCATGCGGGTCTTCATCACCGATTCCTGCAGCTCGCTGGCGACGAGGTCGAGGCGCTGGCTGGCACGGACGAGCTCGATGTCCTCGGCGCCGCCGGCACGCTGCAGGATCTGGTTGCGGGTCAGCACGAGCTCACCGACCAGGTCGACGAGGTCGTCGAGCAGGTCGATGTCGACGCGCACCGACGCCTCGACGGCCGTGCGGCGATCGACGCCGTCCCAGGACGTCTCGGGTACCGCCACCTCGTCGGTGACCATCCCCTCCGGCGGAGCTGCGGTGGATGCCGCCGGGGACACGTCCGGCTCCACCACAGCCCCGCCGATCTCGGACACCTCGTCGACGGGGGAGAGTCCGTCGACTGCAGGCGTCTCACTGGAGTCCGTCGTGGGGAGGCCGGCCTCCAGCAGGCCTTCGATGAGCGCCACCAGCGGCAGGACGTCGACCGCAGGGTCGGTGTCCGTGCTGGTGCGCTCGATGACGTCCAGGAGGGCGCGGACCGTGTCCACCATGGACAGCAACGCCTCGGTGATCGCCGGGGTCATCAGGGCGTCGCCGTCGCGCAGCCGCGACAGCAGGGTCTCCCCCACGTGCGTCAACTGCTCGAGGCGGTTGAACGCCAGGAAGCCGCTCGTGCCCTTGATCGTGTGGATCGTGCGGAAGATGCTCGAGAGCCGCTCCCGCGAATCGGGCTGCTGCTCGAGCTCGACCAGGTCGCGGTCGAGCTGATCGAGGTTCTCGTGAGACTCCACGAGGAACTCCGCAATGATCTCTGCGTCGTCGTCCATATGTCCCTCCCTTCACGCGGCCCATCGGCTGCGTGGGTGGGGGGATGAGGGGCGAAACGGGAGTTGGGACCTAGTCCCAGCAGGGGCGACCGGATGGTCAGCGGCGAGTGCGCAGCGCCTCGGTCAGCGAGGCCACGGCGGCCTCCGGAGGGGACGCCGCCTCGGTGTTCGCGTCGGCCACCTCGGCCAGCAGCTCGGCGCGGTGGATCGCGACCGAGCGCGGCGCGTCGATGCCCAGGCGGATGACGTCGCCGCGGACCTCGAGCACGGTCAGGGTGACCGCGTCGGGCGAGCCCGCACCGATGACAACGCTTTCACCGACGCGACGAGAGAGAACCAGCACGGCTGTGAGGCTACCGGTTCAGGCGACGAGCGGTGCGGTGATCGAGAGGTCGTGGTCGTCGAGCACGACCTGGCTCGCGCGGCGGGTGACGGTGTTGATCACCAGTGGCGCGCGCAGGTTGACCGTGGTGTCGGCCAGCGTCGCGCCGGCCCGGACGACGAGCAGCACGATCACGTCGCCGGCGTTGCCGGACGACAGGCCCAGTTCGCCCGCTACGTCGTCGGCCAGTTCCGGCGCGTAGTCCGGGAAGAACGGGGCCGGCGGGATGACCACGAACTGCAGGCCCTCGCTGTCGAGCGACCGGAAGCCGTGCAGCACTCCGTCGTCGTCCAGCTGCACGAGGGCGAACCGGCCGTCGTCCGGGAAGCCCGGCATCGGGTGGACCAGTTCGATCACCGGGACGTCGCCCTCGGTCGCAGCCCTCTGTGTCATGGCGCCCATCATCGCAGGAAGTCGAGCAGGCTCGGCTGCATCACGCGGGACGTCGCGGCAAGGGAGGCCTGGTAGGCCACCTCCTGCAGCTTCAGGTCCACGGTCGTCGCGGCGAGGTCGGCGTTCTCGATGATGCTCAGCTGGTTCTCGAGCGACATCCCGGCGTCGGACGCCGTCAGGTCGGCCTGCTCGATCCGCTGGAACCGGGCGCCAGCCGCAGTCCGAGCACTGGTGATCGTGTCGAGGCGCGCGTTGAGGGTGTTGATCGACGCGCTGATGCCCGCCTGGTCGCCGGCGCGCAGGGCGGTCGACAACGCTTCGAGCTCGGCGAAGGCCGACGTCGCACCGTCGCCGAAGACGTCGGGGCCGTTGGAGTCGACCTTCACCTGGACCCCGCTGGCGATCCGGCGGTTCACGTCACCGACGGTGCCGACGTAGGCGCCCGTGGCGTCGTACGCCGCGGAGCCGGCGGTGACGCCACCGAAGACCGGGCTGTCGAGGTAGGTCGTGTTGGCCTGCGAGAGCAGGCTCTGGCGCAGGCCGTCGACCTCGATCGCGAGCGCCTCGCGGGACACCGGCCCGGCAGCTGCGGCATTCGCACCCTGCAGCGCGAGGTCCCGCGCGCGACGCACCGTGGAGGTCGCCGAGTCCAGCGCGGTGTCGATCTGGGTGAGCCAGCCGATGCCGTCCTGGGCGTTGCGGGTGTACTGCGCCTGGTCGGCCATCGAGCTGCGCAGCCGCATCGCGGCCGTCGTGCCGGTGGGGTTGTCGGAGGGGCGGTTGATGACCCGCCCGGTCGACAGTTGCTCCTGCACCTTCGCCAGCCGGCCGAGGCCCTGCTGGAGGTTGCTCAGCGAGCCCTCGGTCAGCATCCGCTGGGTCACGCGTCCGATACTCATCGTCCCACCAGTCCGGTCCGGTTGATCAGGGTGTCGAGCACCTCGTCGAGGGTCGTCAGCAGGCGGGCCGCTGCCTCATAGGCGCGTTGCGCGGTCACCATGTTCACCGTCTCCTCGTCGAGGTTGACGCCGGCCTGCTGCTCCCAGGAGTTGTCGAGGGAGCCGGCCAGCGCGGTCTGGTTGGCGGTCTGTCGCTGCAGCGCCGCCACCTGGGTGCCGAAGCCGTTGACGAGCCGCTGGTAGGCGCCGGTGTTGTCGCCGGCGGTGCTGAGCGCGTCGGCGTTGTTGCCGTCACGGCCGCCGCCGGTGATCGAGGACGCCGCCACCAGGGCCGGATCGGTGATCGCGACCTGAAGGCTGGCCGCACCGACGAGCGGGTCGTAGGAGAAGAAGGCACCACCGGGCGCGCCCGCGGCGTCGTATCCCAGCGCATGCTGGGCGTTCACGCCCGCAGCCAGGTCGGCCGCGATCGCGTCCAGTCCGGCACGGTACGACGGCAGGGTGGTCGTGAGGATGTCGGTCACCGCGCCCAGCTCTCCGCCGGGTCCGGCCGCACCGGTCGGGAGCGTCGTGCTGCCCCAGCTGACATCGATGCGGAACGTGATCGGAAGGCCGTCCGCTGCGCCGGTCGGCGTGACGCCCGAGGCGACGACGAAGGTGCCGGCCTCGCGGCCCGACACGAGCGCCTCGCCACCGATGCTGACGTCGAACTGTCCGTCAGGCCGCACGGTGGTGACGGCGCCACCGAGCTCGGCGAGCCGCAGCGCGAGCTGGTCGCGGCGATCGCGCAGGGTGCCCGCGTCCGTGCCGTTCTGCTCGGTCACCAAGATGGCCTGGTTGAGCTCGGCGAGACCTGCGGCCGCCGTGTTGATCTCGCTGACGACGTTGTTGAGGTGGACCCTCTGGTCGGCCTCCTCGCCGGTGATGTTGCTGACCTGGATCCGCAGCGCCTGCGCCAGCGTCTC